>CAZTYX010000018.1:0-25761 GCA_964617385.1 uncultured Flavobacteriaceae bacterium
AAGCGCTGGGGGTGGTAGCATTGGCTGTTCCCAAAAGGGGATTAACAAAATCTACCCATGAAATGGAGGGGTTATTTTGACCAAAGCTCAGGCCAACAAAAAGAAAAACATTAAAAAAGGAAAGGAAGAAAGGTTTTTTAAAACGGCTTAACATAGAATAAAGTTACAAATTCACTTTTGAACTAAGTGGGTAAAAGCGAAGCACTTTCGAGATCTAAATGCAAATCAACTTGTTGATGCGTTCGTAATAGAGAAGCCGGACAGTTTGTGGCTAAAGGACCGTGCAAGGCCTCATATACAGCTTTGGCTTTTCTTTTTTCGGGCACCACACAGCTAATGTATTCAGAGGCCATAATGGCTGGGAGCGTGAGTGTGAGCGCCTCTTTAGGCACATTGTCTAGAGAAGGAAACCACCCCTCATCCAATTGCTGTTGTCGACAATGCGCATCCAACGTCACCCGTTTCACCCAGTGTGGATCATCAAATTGGGCTACGGGTGGATCGTTAAAAGCCAAATGTCCATTTTCACCTATGCCGATACAGGCAATGTCTATAGGGGCCCTTTTTAAGGCTTGAGTATAGGCCGCACAAACGGCATCCAAATCAGGGGCATCGGCATTTAAATAAAAAACGGTATGGGGGTTAACGTGTTTTAAAATACGCTCATGAAGATAATGTCTAAAACTCGCAGGGTGATCGTCGGAGAGTCCCACATATTCATCCAAATGAAAAACGGTAATTCGCGACCAATCAATGGCTTGTTTTTGTAAAGCCTCTAAAAATGAAAATTGGGAGGTGCCGGTGGCGAGAATAAGACGTAAGGCTTGCTTTTCCTTTAAAAGCGATTGTATTTTTTGAGCCACACATTTTGCCGCTGCAAGCCCTAGTGCTGCTTCATTTTGATGAATGATGGGTGAAATGGATTTCATAATGCTAAACAATTAAACCAAATTTTAGTTACATTCGAATCTACAAACAAACTTTTAACAAATGAAATTAAAATATTTTTCGCTGGCATTTCTATTGTCAGTAGGTCTTTATGCCCAAACCAACATACAAATACAACAACCCCAAGAAGGGATTCAAATTAGTAAGCATATTTATGGTCATTTTGCAGAACATTTAGGGCGCTGTATTTATGACGGTTTTTATGTGGGTGAGAAAAGCAAAATTCCCAACCTTGATGGCGTGCGTATCGATATTATAGAAGCACTCAAAGAAATGAAGATTCCCAACTTGAGATGGCCTGGTGGGTGTTTTGCAGACACCTACCATTGGAAAGATGGCATTGGCCCTAAAGAAGACCGACCTTCCATTGTGAATATGTGGTGGGGTGGTGTAACCGAAGACAACAGTTTTGGCACACACGATTTTTTAAATCTATGTGAACGTTTGGGCACAGAAGCCTATATTTCTGCTAATGTGGGCAGTGGTTCTGTTCAAGAATTTGCCGATTGGATTCAATACGTGAACCATGATGGAAAAAGTCCCATGGCCGATTTAAGAAGAACCAACAACAGGCTCACGCCATGGAATGTCAAATATTGGGGCTTGGGCAACGAAGCTTGGGGCTGTGGAGGCCACATGACGGCCGAGTTCTATGCCAACCAATACCGTTTGTATGCCACCTTTATGACCGATTGGAGCAACACACACGGTTTGTATCGAATTGCATCTGGTGCCAGCGACGGCAATTATCATTGGACGGAAGTTTTAATGCGTGACATTCCCAAAAACCTTATTGAAGGAGTGGCCCTGCATTCGTATTCTGTGATTGATTGGGGAAACAAAGGTTCTGCCACAGATTTTAGTGAACAGCAATATTTTCAGACCATGCAAAGAGCCTATAAAATGGAAGAATATGTGACCAAGCACAGCGCTATCATGGATCAATATGACCCCAAAGGTGAAGTAGATCTCATTGTGGATGAATGGGGCGGATGGTATGACGTGGAACCCGATACGAATCCTGGCTTTTTGTATCAACAAAACACCATTAGAGATGCCATGATTGCCGGTATGACATTGAATATTTTTAACAATCATGCCAAACGTGTAAAAATGGCCAATTTGGCTCAAACAGTAAATGTCTTGCAGGCCGTTATACTTACAGAAGGCGAGAAACTTATATTAACCCCTACCTACCACATAATGAAAATGTATGCCGTGCATCAAGACGCCATGCTATTACCCCTTTCATTTGATGCGCCCTCCTATGAGATGAATGGAGAAAGCCTTCCCGCCATTTCAGCATCAGCATCTAAAGATGCAGAAGGAAAAGTGCACATTTCCTTGGTTAATATTGATGCTCAAAAAGCACACGACATAACCTTAGCTATGGACGATTTTGCAGCTAAATCGGTTGTGGGTGAAATTGTAAGTTCTCAAAATTTGCAAGATCACAACACCTTTGATGCCCCTAATCAAATTGTCCCGAAGGCGTTTAAAAACATTAAGAAAAGAAAAAACACAATTCAACTAACGTTGCCTCCTCACTCGGTGGTGATGCTTACACTGGATTAAAAAAAAGGGGCTATGCCCCTTTTTTTAGTCCATAATGCCATTGTTTTTAAGCCAACGTGCGCAAGCCTCGGGCCAGTTTTTTTCAGTATTGTTTCTGCCAAGGCCATAGCCATGGCCGCCTTTTTGGTAGGCATGCAATTCAACGGCCACTCCGTGTTTTTTTAATGCCAAAGCATAAACAAAACTGTTTTCCACAGGCACACCACCATCATCAATGGAATGCACCAAAAAGGTTTTTGGAGTGTTTTTATCTACCCATTCTTCATTAGAAAAGCGATGAATTTGGGATGGTGTTTCTTGTTTTTCTAAGAGGTTTCTTCGTGTGCCTCTATGATAGAGATTTTCTTTAAAACTAATCACCGGATAAATTAAAATAGAAAAGTCTGGCCGAGCACTCACCAACCCAGAATGATCGTAGACAGGAGCTTTGTAATGTGTTGATAAGGTGCTGGCCAAATGTCCGCCAGCAGAAAATCCAAGCACCCCAATTTTATTAGGTTGGAAGCCCCACTTTGATGCGTTTTCTCGCAACATTCTAAGACCGCGTTGTGCATCTTGCAAGGGGCCAATTTTTTGGTCTTCCATAATTTGACTGCTTGGCAAACGATATTTCAAAATGGCTGCCGTAATACCTAATGAATTGAGCCATTCTGCCACTTCAACCCCCTCATGCTGAATAGCTAAAATGCCATAGCCTCCCCCTGGGCAAATCAAAACGGCCGCTCCAGTGGCTTTTTCTTTTGTGGGGTGATAGAGGGTGAGTGTTGGTTGCGTCACTTGTCCAATACGGGTGGGCCGACCGACCTCATCTTGGGAGACAATTTTTTCAACATAGGTTGCATCAGCAATGGCACCTGGCACTCCCTGGGGCCAAAGAGGAATCACTTCTTGGGCTGAAAGTGCTAGTGAAGTTATTAAAAAAAAAATGCTGTATAAACGAGAAATAAATTTCATATTAATTCTTTTTGGTTAAAACAATTCGGTAACTCCCTGAACCTAAACTTACGGTAGTTGGCACAGGGCTACCTTTGCGTTTTTGTTTAGAGAAAAGCTGTCTATCAATAGCCTCAACGGCAGACAAATCTACTGTAGCTTGGCTATTTACAGGCACTTCAAAAGAAAGTTCTATAGTCTTTTCATCTTGTATCCAGTCCACAGCAATGGTGCCAAAAGCATTGTTATAATGCCCTTTCACTGCAGTGAATTCTTCCGGAAAAATAGGTTTAATGGTAAATTGTTTAAATCCGGGATGGGTGTTTTCTTTTTGAATGCCGAGGAGGTACGTATACATCCATTCGCCAATGGCCCCATAGGCATAATGGTTATAGGAATTCATGGAAGGGGTTTGAGTGTTTCCATCGGGTTTTAATCCATCCCAACGTTCCCAAATGGTGGTGGCTCCTTGGGTGACAGGATAGAGCCACGAGGGATAGCTTTTTTGTAATAATAACTTCACCGCCACATCAGACCTTCCGTTTTGTGAAAGGACATGACACAAAAAGGGAGTGCCTAAAAATCCAGTGGTGAGGTGGGTGCCATAACTTTCAATATTGGCCACCAACCGATCAACGGCTTGGGCCTTTAATCGTTCTGGAAAAAGATTAAACTGTAAGGCCAACACATAGGCCGTTTGGGTTTCTGAAATCAAACGCCCAGAGGGGGTCACAAATTCATTTATAAAAGCTTTTTTGGCGGCTTCATGAAGCGCAGAATAATGCTCGAAATCAGAATCATTGGCAACGGCTTTTGCGGCCTGCTTGAGAATTTCTATTGAGTAAGTAAAAAAACTTTGAGCAATTAATTCTTTACTGGTTACGGCAGCACGGCCGTCGTTGTCATCATTGGGTCTATAAAACAACCAATCGCCAAAATGGAACCCTCCTTTATATCGCCCATTTTCAGCAAGGGATTCCATATACTGCACCCATTTTTTCATGCTAGGGTAGTGTTCTTTAAGGGCGCTTAAATCGCCATAATTCAAATATGCATTCCAAGGTATGATTGTGGCTGCATCGGCCCAACCGGCAGAACCCATTGCATTTTCTCCTAGCACGTTGGGCACCACAAAAGGCACCGACCCATCTTCTCGCTGATCTTCGGCTAGGTCAAGCAACCATTTGTCAAAAAAGTTTTTCACGTTTCGATTGAATGCCGCTGTATTAAAAAAGGCTTGAGCATCCCCTGTCCACCCCAAGCGTTCATCACGCTGTGGGCAATCTGTGGGCACGTCTAAAAAGTTTCCATTTTGCCCCCATTCAATGTTGTGTTGAAGTTGATTGATTAGGGCATTAGAGGTTTCAAAAGCACCGCTTTTGGGCATGTCAGAATAGAGGGCAATGGCCTTAAACTTCGATGGATCTATGCTGGTGTCGCCTTCAATTTTGATGTAGCGAAACCCTTGAAAGGTAAAATGTGGTTCATATACAAAAGCGGGATCGCCATTCAAAACAAAGGTGTTTTTCTGTGCGGCTGCACGAAGGTTTTCGGTATAAAATTCGCCTTCTTTATCTAAAATTTCGGCATGATAAATATGTAATGAATCTCCAGCTTTTCCGCCATGTTGAAAAGCAACCCAGCCCACCAAGTTTTGTCCAAAGTCTAAAACTAAATCGCCAGAAGGAGTTATGATTTTTTCCTTCACTTCAAACACTTCTTGTTTTTTTATTAATTCATTGATTGTGGCAATTAAAGGCACCTCATCATCCTCTTGCCCCACTGCTTTTTTTGCGTTTGGCGGGGCATGCCCCACGGTGGCCCAAAGGGGATCGTGTTGTTGGGCATCAAAAATTTCACCGTCATAAATTTCAGAATCGATGATGGGGCCATGGCTATAGGTCCAATTTTCATCGGTTCCTAAAACTTGCGTGCTACCGTCTTGATATTGAATCATCAATTGGGCTTTTAAACCCAGTTGATCGCCGTAAATATTTTTGTTGTCTCCCCAAGCCAAATAGCCTCTATACCAACCGCTTCCTAGGGCCACGCCCAGTGCATTTTCTTGAGCCAAATATGAGGTTACATCAAAGGTTTGATATTGCAGGCGGGCATTGTATGAAGTCCAGCCTGGGGTTAAATAGGCATCTCCAATGCGTTTGCCATTTAGGTGGGCTTCATACATTCCTTTGGAAGTAATGTGTAAATAGGCTTTTTTAACTGTTTTGTTTGCCAAGGCAAACTCGGTTTTAAAATAGGGACTTCTTCGGGTCAGATCGTCTTCGTTGGTTTGGCCAATCCATTGGGCTTTCCAATCTTTAGGGCTTAATAAACCCATGGACCAAGAACCTTCGGGGCTTTCAATGGGATTTTTCCCTTGATTGGTCCATACCCGAACCCGCCAAAAATACGTTTCGTTCGATGCTAATGCAGGGCCGGCATATACCACATGTACATTTTGATCGGTGGTTACGAGACCAGAATCCCACAAGGCTTCTTGAGTTCTAAAATGGGAATGGGTACCTACCAAAAGTTGGTATTTTGTTTGCTTAACATTATACCCTGAACTTTTTATTTTCCAGCCAAAATGCGGTTCTACATTGTCTATGCCCAGGGGGTTTTGTTTATGGTCCAACTGTAGGTCATAAATGCTGTTTTTTTGCGCCCACAAAGAGGAGCCACCAAAAACCAAAAGAATGAAAAGGGGTGTTAAACGAAATATGTTTTTCATGTTTTTTAATAATTTAAACCTTCGTTATAATGAAAAAGGGCATATTGTTTATCTTCTTCAAAGCCAGGTATATCTGCCTTTTGTTGTGTAACCGCAGCCGCTGATTGGGGGGTGCTAAAGGGCATTTTACCTACTGGATTTACCGCTCCAGAAACTACCTCCAATACCGTTTCCAGAGTGGTGCCAAAGGTGGCTAAAACGCCTTTAATGTTCGGTGTGGTTGATGAATAGATTTCGTCAATCACCCAAGGATTTGAATAGTTAACGACTAAAAGCGTTGGTTTTTTAGCACTTAATTCCTGGATGCGTTCCACAGCCACTTTGTTGTCTGAGAGTGTCAATGAAATGGGTTGTCCATCAGACTGAAAAAGAGATTTTCCTTTGGGCACTATCCAAAAAAGAATCACATCGGCGGCTTCCGGGGTATTGACCAAATCAAAGTGATCCGAGGGAATTGCTTCACGAAGTGGTTTTTCACCCACCTCAATATAAACTTTGGTCTTTTTTGGGAGGGGCAAAAAAGCGGTTCCTTGGTGGGTTTCATTACGGAGCAGCACAATCGATTTGCGATGGGCTTCTTTTGCAGCATTTAAAAAAGCTTCTTGACCCACTACTTGTGCTGCTTGGGCGACATCCACATAGGGGTTTTCAAACAAGCCCAAGTCAAATTTTTCAATTAACAAACGTTTTACGGAATCATCTACGAGGGGCATAAGTTGTGGATTTTCTTCTACGGTAGCCAAAAGTTGAGCAGGATCGGCAGAGCCTGAAAACAAATTAATTCCAGCTTCTAAAGCCAATTTGTAGCGCTCCCGAACCGTTAAATTTTCTACACCCCAGGGCATCATACGAATGGGGCCCGTATCAGAATTTATGATGCCTTGAAAACCCAATTCATTTCGAAGTAAATCGGTTAAGACAGGTTTATTAAAGGCATAGCCCAAGGTGTCGTAGGGCGTGTGCATTGGAAAAGAATAATAAGGCATAATTGCTGAGGTGCCGGCAGCAATAGCAGCTTTAAAAGGAATGAGGTGTTTTTCAAATGCGCCTCCCTCAAAAACTTCTCTTCGGCCCCATTTAAAGTGTGGGTCTTGACCACCTTCTGTGGCACCCCCGCCAGGAAAATGTTTGGTGGTTAAGGCCACGGATTCAGGACCTAATTGATCGCCTTGAAAGCCTTTAACTAAAGCGGTCATGACTTGAGCCACCCATTCGGGATCTTCACCAAAAGTGCCTTCAATGCGTTGCCAACGGGGCTCTGTGCTTAAATCGGCCATATACATATACCCTTTTCGAAGACCCACTGCCCGCCATTCTTGTCGGGCGATGTCGGCAAATTGTTCTATTAATTTTGCATCACGACTGGCAGAAAGGCCTAATTCGCCAGGCCATTGTGAAAAAGCAGTTTTGCCTAAACTAAGCCCTACAGAAGCGTCTGTGGTTACATGATTTCTTGGATTAGAAGCAACAATGGCTGGAATACCCAGGGGTTGTGCCTCACAAAGGGCCTGTAAATTGTTTTGCCAAGATGCCATGATGTCTATTTTTGGATTGGCACGTAAAATGAAATGCCGCCCATGAAATTGAGCTACCGCTTTGGTGGTGCCGGCGGACGATAGAAAAGGATCATCTAAGGGAACTCTTGTAAAAAAATTCATGCTAGATTCTACATCCACTTCCCCAAGTTCATCACTAATGGGTAGGGCGTCTTTTGATGAGCGCCCAAAACCAGATTCATTTTTCATTCGAATAGTGCTGATTAGCATAAAACCTATTTTTTGCTCGTTACTCATTTGGCCCAATAAATCTTCTGCTCGAACCGCAGCAGATAGGCGCCAATCTTCATAGGGATCAAGTGCGTTGTTTCGGTTGAGGTCTTTGAATTTTAATCCTTCGTGTTGGATAATTTTAACCTCTTTTGCTCCTAGTTTGGGTTGGGGCTTAGTGTTGGCTTTTTCGCAGCTAAGGGTGAGACAAAAACCAAGACTTATAAGAACGAAAGTGAAAACTTTTTGGATGATATGATACATAATTTATGGATTAGTTTGTTTAGGAAAATACTTATTTAAAATATAAGCAGGTTGCCATTTGTCGGGGGTTTGCTTTAGGGTTTTGTAGTCATATTCTTTTGAAACAATCGTTTTGGGCGATAGATTAAGTGTATCGTCGGTGGCTTGGTGGTGGGTTTTAAGCAGCGCCATCATTTCTTCTATTTTACTTTGATACTCGGCATCGGCAGCAAGATTATTTGTTTCTTGAGGGTCTTCTTTTAAATGAAACAGTTGGGTGTGATCAATTTGTGGATAGCGAATTAATTTCCAATTGGCATCACGCACGGCTCGAACAGTGTTTCTATAGGCAGTGTAAAGACTAGAACGCACTTGCTTTTCCTGCTGTTGAATGATCTTCATTAAAGAAAGCCCATCAATGCCCTCGGGGGTGGGCACATTCAAATATTGGGTGAGCGTGGGGAAAAGGTCATACAGATAAACTAGCGCATCGGTGGTTTGCCCTTTAGGGATGCCTGGGCCACTAATAATTAAAGGCACTTTGGTGCTGTGTTCATAGAGGTTTTGTTTTCCCAAAAGGCCATGACTGCCCACGGCCAAGCCGTTGTCGGCAGCATAGATAATGAGGGTGTTGTCTAATAAGTCATGTTGTTCAAGACGCGCAATTAAATCGCCCACCCGGTCGTCAATATGTTGGATAAGGGCATAATATTCGGCCAAAGAAGATTGAATTACATCTGGGGTTCTAGGCCAAGGCGCTAGCGTTTCATCTCGAACATTAAAGTTGTCGAATCGAAAGGGGTGTAAGGGTTTAAAATTTTCGGGTAGGGGGATTTCCTTTTCACCATAGGCATCAGCATATTTAGGTGCGGGAGAACGTGGGTCGTGTGGCGCTGTGAAAGCGACATAACAGAAAAAAGGATTTTCCTGATTGCCAGCACTGTAGTCATCAATAAATTGCAAAGCTGCATCGGCAAAAAGGTCGGTAGAAAAGCTTTTTTCTTGAGGCGCTCCAATTTCACCATTCTGATCCATTTGACGCACGGGCACGTTGAAGTGATCACTCATGCCCCCCAACATAATTTGAGCACCTTGCTGAAATGTGGCCTGAAAACTAGCGGCTCCATTGTGCCATTTGCCAATGCCCATGGTTTCATAGCCAAAGCGAGTCAAATAGTGCGGAAGGGTGAGCACGCCATCCAATCGATCATAAACATGAAACAAGCTTTTTCCACTCAACAGCATGGCTCTACTGGGGGCGCAAATGGCCCCGTGATGTCCTCCCATCACATAGCAATTCTCAAAATGAATTCCTTGATGGGCCAGGGCATCTATATGGGGCGTACGAATGTTTGGATTTGAAGCAACGCCCAAGGCATCGGCACGCTGGTCGTCTGCAAATAAAAATAATATGTTGGGTTTTGTGGGTGTTTTTTGGCAACCCATTAGCAGAAAAACGATTCCTGCCAAAAGGAAAAAGGCGCCATTTTTTCTTAGGCACATAGTTTTTTTTATATTGTTTTGATTCTCTAAAATAAAATATTTTGGGTGGAATTGCGAAACAAACGGAATTTAAACAAAAAAACAAGTAAAGGAGGGATAGGAAAAGGGTTCGTTTTCATCCTAAAATAAGCCCTACTAAAACGTTTTAGGCTATTAAGTGTTTAGTAAATGGAATGCCTCAATTCATTCGAATAAATTTGGTGTAGGTTAGGAGTGAGAATTAAACCATACAAACAAAATAGAAGATAAATGAATAAGGTTTTTTATTGGTCCATTGTGGCCGCTCTGGCTGGGTTTTTATTTGGATTTGATACAGTTGTAATTTCGGGTGCCGATCAAAAATTGCAGCAGTTATGGCAATCGTCTAATGCTTTTCATGGCGCTGTGGTTATGGCAATGGCACTTTGGGGCACTGTGGTGGGAGCCCTTTTGGGAAGTTTTCCTACTCAAAAATGGGGGCGTAAAAAAACATTGTGGATTATCGGCATTTTTTATTCGGTCTCAGCCCTTGGATCGGCCTTGGCAAATGATCCCATCAGTTTTGCGGCTTTTCGATTTTTAGGCGGTTTGGGTGTGGGGGTTTCTACCATTGCGGCACCGGCTTATATTTCTGAAATTGCTCCGCCAAAAAACAGGGGGAAATTGGTTGGTCTTTATCAATTCAACATAGTTTTTGGAATTTTGATAGCTTTTCTTTCAAATTATTTATTAAGCAACGTAGGCGAAAACGCCTGGCGATGGATGATGGGGGTGGAAGCAATACCAGCTTTGGTATTTACACTCTTGGTTAGTAAAATTCCACAAAGTCCGCGATGGTTATTGCTCAAAGGAGAAACAGCAAAAGCCAGGGCCATTTGGCAAATCTTAAACATAAGTGAAAAAGAACAAGAGGCCTTTGCTCAACAAGCGTTAAATCAGGCATCTGATAATGCTACAGACCTGTTTTCAAAAAAATATAGCTTTCCCCTTTGGCTCACTTTTTTTATAGCTTTTTTCAATCAGTTTTCGGGTATCAATGCATTTCTCTATTATGCACCCCGCATTTTTGAAGAAGGCGGATTAGGGGAAAGTACAGCACTCTTAAGCAGCGTGGGTATAGGCATCGTAAATTTGATTTTCACTCTTATAGGAATCAACTTGATTGATCGTCTGGGCCGAAAACAGCTGATGTATTATGGCTCTTTTGGTTATATAATCTCGTTGTCTTTGGTAGCTTGTGCGTTCTTTTTTTCATGGGAAGGCATGTTTATTCCCCTCTTTTTATTTCTGTTTATTGCCTCCCATGCTGTGGGGCAAGGCGCAGTGATTTGGGTGTTTATCTCTGAAATATTCCCCAATCATCTCCGCAATGGAGGGCAAGCTTTTGGCTCGTCTGTTCACTGGATTTTGGCCGCGGCCATTCCCTCTTTTGTTCCAACCCTTTTTGGCAGCATAGGAGCTGGGGCAGTGTTTCTTATTTTTACGGGCATGATGGTGTTGCAATTGCTTTTTGTCCATTTTATGATGCCCGAAACCAAAGGCGTTGCCCTAGAGCAATTAAGTGCGCAATTAAGTGCTAAAGAATGAATCTGAACAATGCAGAACTATATATATATATTTATAATATCGATTATAATGACAAATGTATTTGGATGTAAAGAAGAAGCGTCATTGAACAAACAGACAGAAGAACAAATGTATCGTCCTAACATACATTTTACACCAGCCAAAAACTGGATGAACGACCCTAACGGTATGTTTTATTTAGATGGGCAGTTTCATTTATATTTTCAACACAACCCTAACGATAATGTTTGGGGACCCATGCATTGGGGGCATGCCATAAGCAAAGATGGTCTTCAATGGGAGCAACAACCTATTGCGCTTTATCCAGATGAAAATGGCACTATATTTTCAGGTTCGGCAGTGGTTGATCATCAAAACACCTCAGGTTTTGGCACCTCGGAAAACCCTCCTATTGTGGCCATTTTTACGAGTCATAGCCATGAAAAAGAAAAAGCTGGACGTTTAGATTATGAAACGCAGAGCATAGCCTATTCCTTAGATCAGGGAAATACTTGGACCAAATACGAAGCCAACCCGGTGATTGCTAATCCCGGCACAAAAGATTTTAGAGACCCCAAAGTGTTTTGGCACGAAGCCACCCAAAAATGGATTTTGGTTTTGGCTGCAGGACAAGAAATCCAATTGCATACTTCTCCCAATCTCAAAAAATGGACAAAAACAGCTGTCTTTGGCGAGGGTATTGGCAACCACAAGGGCGTATGGGAGTGTCCAGACCTCTTTCCTTTGCCAGTGCAAGGAACCTCTGAGAAAAAATGGGTGTTGTTGGTGAGTATCAACCCTGGAGGGCCTAATGGAGGGAGTGCTACCCAATATTTTGTGGGCGATTTTGACGGCGAAAAATTTGTTGTAGATCCTGCTTTTGCCAATCAAATGGAAAAAGAACATTCTTTCTGGGTCGATTTTGGACGAGACAATTATGCCGGGGTTACCTACAATAATATTGAGACACCAAAAGGTGAACGCCTCTTTCAAGGGTGGATGTCAAACTGGCAATATGCTACTCAGGTGCCCACAACCACGTGGCGTAGTGCCATGACGCTCATCAGAAAAATAGCTTTAGTTCCCCATAAAGAGAGCTATCGTATAGTGGCCTCGCCATATGTTCCTAAGGCTTTAAAACCATTGATTACTCTTAAAAATATTGTTGCTACAACAACGGCAAAGACCCTTTTAACTGATAAAGAGGTTCCACTTTCAGCCACACAATTTTCATTTGAATGGGAGGGAGATGATTTTGAATGGTCTTTAACCAATGCTCAAGAAGAAGAACTTAAAGTTGGTTTTGACCCTACAGAAAACAGCTATTATATCAATCGCATCAAAGCGGGAAAGACTGAGTTTTCAGATCAATTTGCACCTTATATTTCCACTGCACCTAAAAAGAGCATAGAATCAAAAACAAAAGTGACGATGATTGTTGACAAAACTTCTATAGAGGTCTTTTTTGATGATGGTTTAACAGTCCTTACAGAAATTTTCTTTTTGGAAAAACCTTTTGAAAACCTCCGTTTTTCAGGCCATGGTGTACTCCATAAATTTGAAGCATCTTCACTTTTAGAATAGCAGTCCTAAGGGTATAAAACAGGATTTAAAGGGGTGTCAATAACCGCACCCACTGTGGCTCCGGGACACCAGGTGTCCCAGTCGTTTTGTTGCCCTTCATTTTCGGGGGCTCTGAGACGCATATTATGATCCATATAAATGACAGTCATCACTTTTCGGGTGGTGTCGGTTTGGTTGGCGCCCGCACGATGAAAAACCCAACCCGAATGAAAACTTACTTCGCCCAAGTCAAAAGGTTCAACCACTGTTTTGAAATCAGAAACACGGAGTTTTTTATCCAAAAAAGCTTCGCTTTCATCGCTAATTGCCAGATCGCGTCCTTCCACAATTTGATGGCTTCCAGCACTAAATTCTAAAGGCCCCATAGAAAGTGGAGTGGCCTGTAGTGGAATCCATGCAGTGATGGTTTTATCGGAGGCTAAGGGCCAATAATATTGATCGGCATGCCAAGGGGTTATGCCACCATATGCTTCTTTGAAAAGGGCTTGGTCATGATACATACGCACGCCCTCCACCGCCATCAAATCGGCGGCAATTTTAGCGAGGCGTTTGCTAAAACAAAAGGACTTTACGGTTTCGGATTCACGCCATAGATTAAACAATTGCAAAAAGGCTTTTCCATAGGTATCCCTTTTTTCTAGTGGAATTTCTTGGGTATTGAGCCGATCTACTACAGCAGAAATTTCGGCATTAAAATGGTTGATGAGGGCGGGTGAAAAAACCGCTTTTAATTTTATATAGCGGTTCTTTTTATAGAATGCAATCTGCTCTGGTGTTAGGGCGTATGGCTGATGAAGTTCTTCCATGATAAAGAATTTATTTACATAAATTTTCTGTGACGAGTTGCAAACGAGAAAACACTTGGGGATCGGTAACAATATAATTCTTTAAAAAATTTTCCTTTTGATTGGTATTCCGCAAACGTTCGAGATCGTATTCATAAATAAACAAAAATTGCACATCGCGATAATTTTCTTTGCAGGTGGCCACTACTTCAATTTCCAACTCTCGCACCTCAGGCACAAAGAGCGCCACTTGAATAATTTTCTTTTCTAAGCGTTCATAGTCATAACCCGATTTATTGACATAAAAATCGCTTCCTTCACTAACCAAGCGTCCCGTATTTTGTTCATTCGCTTCCAGGGCCACCCGTTTGACATATGAATTTTTATCATCCTTAACATAGCCCTTGCCATTTTTGATTTTTAGCCATTTGGGCTGTTCTAATTTCTCCATTTTTTTTTGAAGACGTTGCTCTTTTTTGGATTGTGCCTGTATAGTGGAGAAAGACATAAACACAAAAAACGATAGCAGTAAAAAGGCCTTGGAAAAGCCTCTATGATCTCCCTTAAAATTGGGTGAGCTTTCTAAGCTTTGCATGGTTTTTAAAAGCATTTTAAAAATTTTCTTAAATTTAATTGAAACAAAAAGACTACAACAATTATGGAACGAAAAATTATTTTGAGCGAAAAAGAAATCCCCGACAAGTGGTACAATATCATTGCTGATATGCCAAATAAGCCGTTACCACCCCTCCACCCTGGCACCAAAGAGCCTATTGGCCCTGATGCTTTGGCGCCCTTATTTCCAATGGAACTCATAAAACAAGAAGTGAGTCCAGAAAAATGGATAGACATTCCAGATGAAGTGCGAAACATCTACAGCATGTGGCGTCCTACACCGCTTTATAGAGCATATAACTTAGAAAAGGCCTTAGACACTCCAGCCAAAATATATTATAAATACGAAGGGGTGAGCCCCACGGGCTCGCACAAACCCAACACAGCTGTGGCCCAAGCCTATTACAACAAACAAGAAGGGGTCAAAAAAATTACCACAGAAACAGGAGCTGGGCAATGGGGAAGTGCCTTGAGTTTTGCCTGTCAGCATTTTGGGATTGAGTGTGAAGTGTTTATGGTAAAACTTTCTTTTGAGCATAAGCCCTACCGCAAAGTGATGATGAACACTTGGGGCGCTACAGTGCATCCTTCGCCATCTAATGAAACTGAAATTGGTCGAAAAATTTTAGCCGAACACCCAGACACCACTGGCTCTCTAGGAATTGCAATTTCTGAAGCGGTGGAACGGGCAGCCACAAACGACGACACCAAATATGCCCTAGGAAGTGTGCTAAATCACGTGAAATTACATCAAACCATTATTGGCCAAGAAGCCCTAGTGCAAATGGAAAAAGCTGGCGATTTGCCCGATATTGTTATTGCTCCTTTTGGAGGAGGATCCAATTTTGCCGGTTTAGCCTTCCCTTTTTTACGTTTAAATTTTGATGAAGGAAAATCCATTCGTTGTATTGCTAGTGAGCCGGCATCCTGTCCAAAACTCACTCGTGGCGTGTTCCGCTACGACTTTGGTGATACTGCTGGAATGACTCCGCTTTTACCTATGTATACTCTAGGTCATGATTTTGTTCCAGCACCCATCCATGCAGGTGGTTTGCGTTATCATGGTGCTGGGGTTATTGTGAGTCAATTACTTAAAGACAAACTTATAGAAGCACGAGCCCATGACAATCTTGAGGTATTTGCTGCGGGTGTTCAGTTTGCCAAAGCCGAAGGCATCATTCCAGCGCCCGAAGCCACCCATGGCATTGCCACAGCCATTGCAGAAGCAGAACAATGCAAAAAAGAGGGAACTTCTAAAACCATTTTAATCAACCTTTGTGGCCATGGCAATTTTGACATGAAAGCCTATCAAGATTATTTTGCTGGTAACATCACTAAACACGAATTAACAGATGCTGAAATTAAAGCCTCTCTCGCTAAATTGGAGACCCCTTTAATCAACTAACGTTTTTTCGTTTTTTTCAATTTAAATTCCCTTCTCTTTTGAAGGGATTTTTTTTGCTTTCCGTTATATTTGAATAAACATAACGCCTCTTATGATTTCTGTTGAAGAAGCACTTGCAAAGGTAGCCAGCCACTTTGAAAAACCGACGGGGAGTAGAAAACGTATTCCACTTTCGGAGGCACTCCACTGCGTTTTGGCTCAAGAGATACATGCCCCCATAGCACTCCCTCCCTTTAGACAATCGGCCATGGATGGCTATGCCATTCGTTTAAATGATCAGGCTTGCTATAACCTTGTGGGAGAAGTGAAAGCCGGAGACCCTTTTGATCTCGTTTTAAACCCAGGAGAGGCTTGTCGGATTTTTACGGGTGCGGGCGTTCCTGAAACAGCCCATGCGGTGGTAATGCAAGAACATGTTTTGCGTGAACAAGGTCAAATAAGGCTTCAAAAAAGGCCTGTTAAAGGACAAAACATACGAGCCATCGGGGAACAACTTGCACAAGAGGCTTTAGTTTTTGAATCGGGCACTTTACTAAATCCACCAGCATTGGGTCTTTTACAGTCTTTAGGTTTTAGTACTGTGGAGGTTTTTCAAAAACCACGCGTTGCAGTGTTAATCACAGGCAACGAATTGGAATTCCCTGGAAAAGCGTTGCCTCCCGGGAAAGTTTATGAAAGTAACAGCTTAGTTCTTCAAACCGCCTTGGGTCAAATGGGACTCAATGCCATTCACATTGCCCGTGTGAAAGATAATCTTGAAGACACAAAAAAAGCGCTTAAAGAAGCGCTTGCTCAATCAGATTTAGTTTTGATTTCTGGTGGCATATCTGTAGGTGATTTTGATTTTGTGGGCCGAGCGCTACACGAACTAGGTGTAGAAGAAATTTTTTACAAGGTGAAGCAAAAACCCGGGAAGCCCCTATTTTTTGGCAAACAAAAACAAACCTATCTGTTTGCATTGCCTGGAAACCCAGCTTCTACACTCAACTGTTTTTATGTGTATGTCTATCCGTTTTTGGAGGCTTTGATGGGCAAAACGCAACGAGGGTTGTTGCGTATACAACAGCCCCTAGCGCAAGATTTTGAAAACGATACGGGCCGGTCATTGTTTTTAAAAGCCCGCATAAACAATAACGCTGTTAGTTTACTCACGGGGCAAGCTTCTTCCATGATCAAAGCATTTGCAGCGGCCAATGCGTTGGTGTATATCCCTTCAGAAAAAAAGAAAATAACCCAAAACGAATGGGTGGAAACCCTCATTTTACCTCATGGAAATTGAAATTAAACATAAAATTTGGCTAGAAACCAATGGAGAAATTCTGATGGGGAAAGGGCATGCAGAATTGTTACAAGCGTTGTCCATCACCCCTTCGTTGCGTCAAGTGGCAAAAGAACGTCAAATGTCATATTCCAAGGCTTGGAAATTGATGAAACATCTTAATCAAAAAGCAGCAGCTCCTGTAGTGATTATGGCTGCAGGAGGCAAGCAAGGCGGCCAAACGAAAGTAACACCCTATGGCCAAAAATTATTGAATCACTATTGGCAAACACATCAGCAATATGCCATTTTTTTACAAAATGAAATTGAACCAAAACAGAGGAATTCATGATTGAAGGCATCTCGTTGTTTGGGTTTTTAATTTTGCTTCCTGGTGTAGCCTTTCTTTATGCTAGTGTGGGGCATGGGGGGGCTAGTGGCTATTTGGCCTTGATGGCCTTATTTTCATTTGCACCAGACTTTATGAAACCCACCGCTCTTTTGCTTAACCTCTTTGTGGCGGGCATTGCTTTTTATCAATTTAATAAAGCCCAACATTTTAAGAAACAACTCTTTATGCCTTTTGTAATCACTTCTGTGCCGGCCTCCTTTTTTGGGGGGCGATTACAGCTTGATCCGGTCTTATACAAACAAATTTTGGCCGTATTGTTGTTGGTGGCTTTAGTCCGAATGCTATGGCCTCAATCTCAAAAAACAACACTCACAAAACCACTTAATAAGGTTTTGGCTCTTTTTTCAGGTCTCTTAATTGGCCTGTTTTCTGGCATGATTGGTATTGGTGGCGGCATTATTTTAACGCCTCTCATTTTACTTTTTCGATGGGGGAATGTAAAAACGGCAGCGGCCGTTTCGGCCCTGTTTATATGGGTAAACTCAGCCGCTGGAATGTTGGGTCAACTTTCTCGAGGGGTAGAATTAAGCCCTCAAGTATGGCTACTGGTTTTGGTGGCTTTTGGAGGGGGTCTTTTAGGCAGTTATTTTGGCAGTCATAAGTGGTCTACAAAACGAGTCGAATGGCTCCTTTCTGGGGTTTTATTTTTGGCTTCAATGAAACTTCTATTTTTATAAAATATGGAAATAACAATACGCTATTTTGGTCTTTTAGCAGAGGCACTTAACAAAGCCCACGAGGTGGTCACAACCCAAGCGCTCACCATGGGTGAGTTGCGAGAGGAGTTGGAAGAACGCAATCCTCTTTTGCATAATAAGACATTTGTGATGGCACAAAACAATTCGATTAAAACAGCACAAGAAACACTTCAGGAAGAAGAAGTGGCTTTATTTCCTCCATTTTCGGGAGGTTGATTTATGGAAGAGCGATACAGTAGACAAATTCGATTGGATGAGGTGGGCCCTGCTGGTCAAACCAAACTTAAAGCGGCAAAGGTTTTGGTTGTGGGCGCTGGTGGACTGGGCTGTCCGGCCTTACAATATTTAGCCGCTGCTGGGGTGGGCACCCTTGGGATTGTAGATTTTGATGTAGTGACTCCCTCAAATCTTCACCGTCAAATTTTATTTGAGGAGAACGACTTAGGAAAAAATAAAGCACGGGCCGCCAAAAAAAAGCTTCTAAAGCACAATGCAACTTTGATTATAAACACCTATGAAACCACGTTTACTACCCAAAACGGTTTAACCCTAACCGCAGACTATGACATTGTGATTGATGCTACCGATAATTTTCAAACCCGATATTGTATTAGTGACTGTTGTGTGCTTTCCAATAAACCCATGGTCTATGCCGCACTCTATAAATTTCAAGGGCAAGTAGCTGTGTTTAACTATAAAAACGGCCCCACCTATAGATGTTTGTTTCCTACCCCACCTCAACCGGAGGAGGTGCCCACTTGTGAGACAGTGGGTGTTTTAGGTGTGGTTCCTGGTGTTCTGGGGGTGCTTCAAGCCACAGAAACCCTAAAGCTAATTTTAGGATTAGGTCATGTTCTTTCTGGAAAAGTACTCTGTTATGATTTGCTTAACCATCAAATGCATAGTATGCTTTTAAGTCCAAATAAAGAAGCCATAGCGGATTTGAAACAGCATAAAAAACCAATTGAAACATTCCAGGAGTGCTGTGCTCCAACTTCGCTTATTGGACTGGAAGCCCTGGAAGGCATTAAAAATATTCAATGGATTGATGTACGAGAAACGAACGAAACCCCACAACTGCATTGGCCCAATTTAATTAAGCTGCCCCTCTCAGCATGGAATACTCGATGGGAAGAATTAAAAAACGAACAGCCGAAGGTGTTGTTTTGTCAATCGGGACAACGCAGTAAAAAAGCCCTTCACCTGCTGCAAAAGAAAGGTATAAAAAATGGCTATGCCCTAACCGTGGGTGCCGCCGCATTAAAAATTTGGAACCAAACAAAAAACGATGACAAAATCGATTAAAAATATTTTTGTATCCGGACCCATTGCACCGGAAAAAATTGCGCAGTCTATTGCCAATCACCAATCCAAAACACAAATTGGGGCCCATCAAATTTTTTTGGGACAAGTGCGCGCCGATACAATTGAAGGCAAAAAAGTATCAGCAATAGAATATACTGCCCATAAAGAAATGGCCAATGCCGTTTGCCATGAAATTAAAGAAGGTCTTTTTGCTGAACACCAATTGAGTTGTGTCCATATATATCACAGTTTAGGCCAGATAAAAACAGGAGCGATTTGTTTTTTTGTGTTTGTCTCTGCCGCCCATCGCTCCGATGTTTTTGAGGCGTTACCTAAACTGGTGAATCAGATTAAAGAGCGCCTCCCCATTTTTGGAAAAGAAATTTTTGAAGACCAAACTCATCAGTGGAAAATAAACAAATAAACCATGGTTGATATTACTCATAAAAACAACACCCTCCGCGAAGCCACAGCCACGGCTGTAGTTCGGGTGAGTCAAAAACAAACCATCCAAGCCATCAAAGACAAAACTGTTCCTAAAGGGGATGTGTTTGAAATGAGCCGAGCAGCCGGTTTATTGGCCGTTAAAAAAACCCCCGAATTGCTCCCCGATTGTCATCCTCTCCCCATCGAATTTGCTGCAATTCGATATAGCCTTTCAGGGCTAGAAATCCATATTGAATGTAGCTTGAAGACCATATATAAAACGGGTGTAGAAGTTGAAGCCATGCATGGCGCCAGTGTGGTAGCATTAAATGTTTATGACATGCTGAAACCTATTGACAAAGGCATTGAAATTGAGCGGATCAAATTGGTGGAGAAAAAAGGAGGAAAATCAGATCGTCATCCATTAAAAAGCCCTGTGACAGCAGCAGTAGTGGTCTGTTCCGATTCCATTTCGGCGGGCAAAAAAGAAGATCGTGCAGGAAAGGCAATTATGGAAGCCCTAGCCTCTTGGGACGTTCCCGTGGTACATTATGAGATTATTCCTGATGAGGTAGATCAAATTAGAAACAAAGCGGAAGCTTTCAAAAAAGAAAACATCCAAATGATCATTTTTACTGGTGGCACGGGCCTATCGCCGAGAGATCAAACCCCTGAAGCGTTAGCGCCTTTAATCGATAAAAAAATACCAGGCATGGAAGAAGCCCTTCGGGCTTATGGGCAACAAAGAACGCCCTATGCCATGCTGTCTCGGAGCGTGGTGGGCTTGTCTGGCAACACCCTCATTTTAGCTTTGCCAGGTTCTACTAAAGGCGCTGAACAATCTATGGCAGCACTGTTTCCATCCCTCTTGCATTTGTTTGATATAATTAAAGGAGGCACCCACTAGAATATGGAAAAACCAACCCACATATTGCAAGACACCCATGGCCGTTCGCACACTTATTTGCGTATTTCACTTACTGAACGATGTAATTTGCGTTGCAGCTATTGCATGCCTGTTGAAGGAGTGGCACTCACCCCAGCGGCACATTTGATGACTGCCGAGGAGGTGGGTCGTTTAGCTCAAGAATTTGTCGCTTTGGGGGTTACCAAAATCAGGCTCACGGGGGGAGAACCTTTAGTGCGAAAAGATTTTAATTCAATTTTAGAACAATTGGCACAGCTGCCCGTTGAGCTCACCCTAACCACAAATGCCGTGAGTGTGGAACGACATTTGGATCAATTAAAGGCGTGTGGGGTATCGCAACTCAATGTGAGTTTAGACACCTTGAATGCTCAAAAATTCAAGAAAATAACGTTTCGAGATTATTTTGATAAGGTCTATCAAAACATTATGCTTTTGCTTAAAGAAGGCTTTCGTGTAAAACTCAATGCTGTATTGATGAAGGGCATTAACGATGAAGAAATTGTTGACTTTGTTACCCTCACAAAAGACCTTCCTTTGGAGGTTCGATTTATAGAATTTATGCCCTTTGATGGCAATCGATGGAACACTCAAAAATTGGTGTCCTATCAAGAAATAATGACAACATTAACACACCACTTTGGCGCCGATGCAATTCAACGCTTACGAGACGCCCCAAACGACACAGCCAAAAACTATTCCGTTAAAAACCACCAAGGTCAATTTGCCATCATCAGCACAGTGACTAATCCATTTTGTGGAGGATGTAACCGCTTGCGGCTCACGGCTAATGGTTTCTTAAAAAACTGTTTGTTTTCAAATCAAGAAACCGATCTCTTAACCCCTTTTCGTGCAGGGGAGTCGCTCCAGCCTTTGATTGAAAAATCCGTGCGTCAGAAAAAAGCGGTGCGCGCTGGAATGGAAACAAAAGCAGCGTTTGAAAATCCTGAAGCACATAGTCAAAACCGAAGTATGATTACGATTGGCGGTTGAGTTTTTGCTGAAGTGCAGCATAGCTTTCGGGGGTGTCCATGTCCACTAAAAGATCTTTTGCAGGCACTGTAAGAATTCGTTCTTTATGGAGTTTTGTAAGGCTTTTGGCCCCTTCATCTCCGGTTAGTTGTTGTAGGGCGTCAAAATAAAAGGCGTCAAATAAAACCGGGATCCCATGCCATCCCTCCTCGGATTCGGAAACAATAATTTGTTTTTTATGGGGGATAAAGGCGTTTATCATATTTTTTAAATGGGATGCGTTAATTAAAGGCTGATCCACTGCTAAAACGAGCAGCCCCTTCATTTTGGGGTAGTTTTTACACATCGCTTTTGTGGCAAAGGCTAATGAAGCGCCCATGCCTTCCGACCAATGCACATTAAAAAAAGTTGTGACTGGTAAATGGGCAATGGTTTTTTCTACTTCGGGAGCAAAAGCCCCCAATACCACCCCCATGGGTTGGGCCACACTTAGTGCCGTTTCTATTTGGTGATTAATGATGTTTTTGGAACCCCAGGGCAAGAGTGCTTTGGGTTGCCCCATACGTTTTGAAGCCCCTGCGGCGAGAAGAATTGACCCCACTTCATTCATGTATGCGACCTGCTTTTTGACGCAAAGAGAGAGGATTACTTTGACGCATGACACTTAGTATTTCGCCCATGATGGATACGGCAATTTCTTGTGCGCTTTCAGCACCAATATGGAGTCCTGCGGGACCATAACACAAATCCAAAAAGCCAGGATCGGTTTCTGGAAAACGTTCCAAAAATTCAGATAACAAGCGCGCTCTTCTATGGGCAGGACCAAGCAATCCCAAATAGGCTGGACAAGAATCTTTTAGCGCAATTAAATATTGTAAATCTTTAGTAAAACTGTGAGACATAAGCACTACAGCAGTTTGGGGATCAATATCTTGTGTTGAAAATTGATCCGGTAAGGGGGTTAACAACTGTTGGCATCCCGGGAAAAAAGCGATGGTTTTTTGCTCGTCGGGAGCTGCCACAACGCTAACTTGCCACCCCAATTGGTTTGCTGTGTCACAAAGGGCTACGGCATCGTGTTCTGCACCAAAAATATAAAGCTGTTGTGCCGGCAAAAGGGTTTGTTCAAACACATCAAGCGTTTCGGTGGTCTTACGATCTAGCGGTGTGCCAAAGGGCAGCGACGAATTTTCAAAGCATAGGCTTGAACCCAGGCCAGTATTTTCGCCTACAGTTTTCATGAAACGCGATTTTATTTCAACAGGTTTACGGGCTTTCCATGCACGGTCAAAAAGAGAAAAGAGGTCAGAATGAGGAGAAAAAGGTTCTATCAAAACATATAAAATGCCTTCACAACCCAAACGCACACGGCCGTCATACTGCATCATTTTTGGAGTGCTAGAAACCAAAACACTGGCTGCTTGCCGATGCACTTCCTTTTCTACGCAACCTCCACTCACCGCACCCACGGCCTCACCTTCATTATTGATCAACATGCGGACACCTGGTCGGCGATATGAGGAACCCTCCAAGGCAACCACCGTGGCCAAAACCATTTTGTAATTTTGATCTTGCCATTTTTGGGCGGTTTCAAAAAGAAGCTTTACTTCGTGAATCATTTGGTATTACTAGACTTTGTTTGGTTTAAAAGTAAAAGAAATTTTAGGTTTTTTCAGCAGATTCTTTCGTATTTAAAAGCTTGAAATAGTACTTTTAATAGATTTAATGTTTTTGATGTGAAAATACAGTTGTATACAGTGCCTTTAAAAAAACGATTTCCTTTGGCCATCAGTAGAGGGGTTCGGTCGCATTCCGAAAATGTTTTTTTGGCTTATGAGCATGAAGGGCTTGTGGGTTGGGGCGAAGCTGCTCCAGGCGCTTCAGAAGGGGCTGCAAACCCTGCTGAAGTTAAAGCCGAATTGAACCGTTTTTTAGCTACAGATTTTCAGCAGTTGTCCATTGCCGAATGCCAACAAAGAAGCATAGAAATGAAAATTGCACCTTGTGCCTATGCGGCTTTAGACATGGCTTTGTGGGATTGGAAAGCCAAAAAAGCACAAATGCCTTTATATGAATTATTGGGCCTTGCAGCTCCTTCAACACCAACCTCAATCACACTGGGCATCAATCCACCAGAGGTAGTAAAAGAACGCATCCCTTTATTACTAGAGGGCACTACGGTTAAATCATTAAAAGTTAAACTGGGCGCTCCTCAAGGCATCGAAGCCGATAAAGCCATGTTTGAACAGGTGTTGGAAAGCACCAAGCCTTATTCGGTGAGTTTACGGGTGGATGCCAATGGTGGATGGAATGTGGAAGAAGCTTTAATTATGATGGATTGGCTCTCTACACGAGGGGTTACATATGTGGAACAACCTCTTGCAGAAGGAGAAGAAGAGGCTCTTTCAAAACTGCAAGGAAAGTTGCCCATTTTTGTAGATGAATCGTGCCGCTTTGCTAAAAACATCCCCGATTGGGCTCAAAATGTTCACGGTGTAAACATCAAATTGATGAAATGTGGTGGCATTACAGAGGCCCTTAAAATTATGGCCACAGCCAAAGCATTTGGACTAAAAACCATGATTGGTTGTATGAGCGAATCATCAGTATCTATTGCCGCTGGAGCAGCTCTTTCTGGTAATATTGACCATATCGATTTAGATTCGCATTATAATTTAAACCCCGATCCTGCTTCTTCGGCACCTATGGTGGAGGGCATCACCATGCCTCCTGCTGTTCCAGGCCACGGGGCTACTTTAAATAAAGAATACTATGCTTAAAGAACACCAAAGGGTATTGGTCTATATGGAGGGTCATATCGATAGCGATTATGGCAAAATGGGTATGGGTGTTATTCGTTATTTAAAGAACCCAATAGTGGGCGTTATTGACAGTACACATGCGGGAAAAAAAATGGATGCTCTCTTCGATTTTTCAGCATCCATTCCCATTTTTGAAACTTTAGAGCAAGCTCAAACCCAAGGGGCAGAGGTCTTGATTTTAGGCATTGCTCCTTCGGGTGGAAAAATTCCAGCTTCATGGATGCCTGTGATTCATCAAGCGTTGGAAATGGGTTTAAGCATTGTGAATGGATTGCACGATTTGTTGCAACCCCAATGGCAAGAAAAAATTAAAAACCCTCAAAAACAATGGATTTGGGATGTGCGTGTGCCGCAATCTATTCCAGAAATAGCTTCAGGAAAAGCAGCTAAACTCAACAATAAGCGTGTTCTTTTTGTGGGAACAGACATGGCTGTGGGCAAGATGACAGCTGGTTTGGAAATCTATCATTGGTTGCAAAAAACCGACCAAAATGTGGGTTTTGTGGCCACAGGACAAATAGGAATTACTATCACCGGGCAGGGCATACCGTTGGATGCTTATAAAGTGGATCATGCTTGCGGAGCTGTTGAACAAGCGGTATTAGCTCAGGCAGAAAATGATATTGTTTTGGTTGAAGGGCAAGGCTCTTTATTGCATCCTGGTAGCACAGCCACCCTTCCGTTGATGCGGGGCAGTTGTCCTACAGCACTCATATTATGTCATGGGGCCCAAAAAACCCATTTGCGTAGTCCTGCAGATATACAAATACCAGACCTTAAGGCTTTTATTGCACTTAATGAAAGTTTAAGTTCGGTCTGTGGCACTTTTCCTAAAGCAACGGTGGTAGGCATTGCCTTGAACACTTCAAAATTATCTGCTGAAGAGGCTAAAAAGGTAATAGCTCAAATGGAAGTAGAAACCCAACTGCCTGTCCAAGATCTGGTGCGTTTTGGTGCTGAAAAATTGGGACGCTTATTGATTTAAGATCAATACATTTTTTCGCGGTCAACTTGATGCAATAAAGGGATTCCGGTTTTTAAGCGTTTGATGTTTTCTAACACTTGTTGTACCGAAGCTTTTTCTCGGGTGAGACTGGCTATGTGTGGGGTCAATTTGATTTTGGGATGGGTCCACAACGCACTTTCTTGGGGCAAGGGTTCTTGTTCAAAAACATCTAAAAAAGCACCGTTTAATTGCCCTTTGTCCAAAGCCATTAAAATATCTTTTTCTACTTGCACACCGCCTCTTGAAACGTTAATCAAATAGGTGGGTTGTTTCAATTGTTCAAAAAGCGATTGGTTTAAAAACC
>CAZTYX010000019.1:0-21686 GCA_964617385.1 uncultured Flavobacteriaceae bacterium
AAAAGTAGGAGTGTGAGTCGAAATAAAGTTTTCATAATTTATGATTTAAAGTTAAAAAATTAAAGTGTTTTATTGAAATCCATTTTTATTCTTCTGTGAGTGTTTCCACCACGCTGCCACAACGCAACATAGCAGCACCATAATAGGGGTTTTCTATGTGCTTTTGATCACTGAGCCATTGGGCACCATTGTTTTCATTGGCCATAGGGCAAAATTGCACATATAACGCTTGTTGATGGACACCCAAAACCTTTACGCTGGCAATTAAAGATTGTGATAAAATATCAAATTGTTTGCGTTGTTGTGTAATGTTTGGTTCATTATGCAGTTTGTTTAGCGCCAATGAAATTTCATTTTCCTTTTCATTCCAAAAGGAACTTAATTCGGTGCCTAAATATGTTTTGTCTAGTTGGTTTAGTTTTTCTAGCATCTTGAGGGCTTCTGTGGCTGCTGCATTTTCATCACTATTGACAAAGGCATCTTTAAGTTTTAAATAAACGGCGGTAACCTCGGAAAGCCCCTTTTGAAAAGCTTGTGGAGCAGCTTGGTGCAACATTGTCATAGGTTCTGAATGATTGGGATTCTCTTGATTCACTTTTCTATTCATCATGCTGGTTTTATTATTTATTTGAGCTTTGGCATCAATCACAAATGCGCCATGCGTAACCACTTCTTCGCCAGCCCTTAACCCTTTTTCTATTCGATATTCAGAACCCTTTAATGCGCCCAATACCACTTCGCGATAAGAAAATGAAGGCACCGTTTGTTGAGGTTCTTTAACATAGACAACAGAACGTTTTCCGGTCCACAATACTGCCGATTTAGGAATCCAAAGGCCTTCTGATTTTTCGTTTACGAGATCAAGCATTCCAGTAACAAACATTTCTGGCTTTAGGATGCCTTGTGGGTTTTTTACCTCCACTCGAATTTCAGCGACCCGGGTTTGAGCATCAATACGGGGATCTATAAAATGTACTTTTCCTGAAAATTGTTGGTTCGGAAAAGCGGGGGTCTTAAAGGTTAGAGTTTGTCCAACGCTAATTTGAGCCAAATCTTTTTCATAGACTTCAAATACGGCCCACAGTTGATTTAAATTTTGTACCTCAAAAAGAACTTCTCCGCGTTTTATGTAATCGCCAACCGTCACATTTTTTTGCACCACTACGCCACTGTGTTCGGCATACAGAGGAAAGGTTTCCACTATCGTTTTTGCGCTGAGTAATTCATCTATAAAAGCCTCTGAACGTTTCCAATACTTTAATTTATTTTTGGCGGCATGGAGCAAACCTGGACTTAGTGATTCAATTTTTTTAGCTTCCAAAAGTTCTTTTTGTACAGTGATCAATTCTGGTGCATAAACCCAGGCAATGGGTTGTCCTTTGGCTACCGGGGCTCCCGTATAGTCCACTGCTAGTTTTTCTATTCGTCCAGGAATGTGATTCACCAAACGAGCCGTTTGTGTTTCATCTGCCATCAAGCGACCATTTAGTAAAATGCTAGAAGAAAAATCCTGATTTTGAGTCCCCACAATTGTGGTTTGAATTTGCGCTAGTTGAAGGGCTGTTTCGCTCATTTCTAATACAAAAGGGTTGTCAATTGAGGATTGTGTTTGCGGTACAAGTTCCATTCCACAAATGGGACACAAGCCAGGCTGATCTTGTTTTATTTGCGGATGCATGGAACACGTCCATGTTTGATTTTCACCCGCCATGTGGAGGTGTGTTTCCTTGGGGTGGCTTTCCGTTGAAAAGAACAGACTGCCGGCTAAAAACCCTATAAGTAAAGCGCCGATAATAAGGAGGATGGATCTATTTTTTCTCATTTTTAGTGTCTTAAAAATTAGTAATTCGTTCTATGTTTAATGTTGCTAGGTGTGTGTCTACAATAGCATTTAATTGTTTTAATTCAATGTCGTTTAAACTTTTTTGTAAAGCCAGCAGTTCTTCAAAGTGTTTTCCTTCACTGCTGTATGCCGCCAGTAAAATTTGATGGCTGCTGTGGGCCAATTTTAATTGTTTTTGATATAGATCATAACGCAAAAGGGCGGCATCATACTCTGCCTTAAAGCTTTTTAAGTTGCTTAAAATTTGATTGGTTTCTTCTTCCTTTTGTAAAGCATAGCGTTGTTGATTGAGTTCTTCCTCTTGTTTTTTAGCTTTTATTTTTTTTCTGTACAACGGGACTGAAAATTTAAGCTTTGGCATTAAAATATCTCTTCCATTGTTTTGGGGCTGGGCATCTGTTCTGGGTTCAACAATGCTGTAATCGATACCAATACCAAGGCTGGGTTTGCCATCAAGGGCATTGAGACGCAAAGCGGCTTGGCTGCTTTGCGTTTGCCAATCAAACTGATTGAGTGCAGGATGTGTTTTTATTTTTTCAGCTAAGCTATCCCAATCCAATGGAGGCTTTGCCGGTTGAAGTGTAGTACTGTCAATTTGAATGGGCGTGTTTTGCGGCTCATTGATCAATGCATTAAGTTTGGCCTGAGCTGCTTCTCTTTCTCTTTTCAAGGCTTCGATTTCTTGTGCCAAGGCTTCTCGTTGCAATTGAATTCTAAGGGCATCAGAAGCAATGGCTTTTCCGCTTTCTAATTGCGCCAAAGCCACTTGTTCAAGAGCGATAAATAGGGTATGATTTTTCGCTAAAATGTCTTGCTTTTTTTCAATATGATAAAATTTATAATAAGCCATTTGCACCTTAAAATCCATGTTCAATCGGGTTATAGCGATGTTTTCGTATTTTATTTTAGCCTGATGAAGCACCACTTCTTTTTTAACTTTTTGCGCACCAAACCATGGGAATAATTGTTGTGCTGACAGTGTGAGCACCTGTGCGCCAAGTCGGGTTTCAGGTGCCAAAAGAGGAACCCCAATGCCCACGGTCGGTTGAGGCAATTGCCCCACTTGAGGTGCTTTTTCTAGCGCGGCTTCATACGCTAACACGGCCGCTTTTAATGTTGGATTTTGTTGATGCGCCTTGTCTAAAAAATAATCTATTGATTGACTCCTGCCTTCTGTCTGGGAGAGCATAATAAGTGCAATCAAGAGTATCGATTTTTGTTTTATTTGAAAAATTGCATTCATTGATTTTGATATTTTAATTGGTGTTCTTTCCAAATAGAAAAAAGAACGGGAACGGTAAAAAGTGTTATAATTTGAAGTGCCATGCCACCAAAGGAGGGAAGGGCCATGGGTAGCATTAAGTCGGCTCCACGCCCTGTGGCTGTGAGCACTGGCATCAGTGCCAACAGTGTGGTGGTGGTGGTCATCATGGCGGGTCGCACACGGCGTAAGCCACCCTCAATAACAGCTTCTTCTATGGCTTCTTTTGTTTGCGGTTTGTTGTGTTTAAAACGGTCAGTTAAAAATGTGCTCACCAAAACCCCATCATCAGTTGCAATGCCAAAGAGGGCAAGGAACCCTACCCACACAGCCACACTAAGGTTGATGGGTTGTATTTGAAATAAATTTCGTAACGAAAAACCAAAAAGTTCTACATTCAAAAACCAAGGCTGTCCGTAGAGCCAAAGCAAAATAAACCCTCCAGAAAAAGCGACAAATACGCCCAAAAAGACCATTAATGATATGGCAACTGATCGAAATTGAAAGTATAGTATCAAAAAGATTAGGGTCAAAGCTAGGGGCAGCACCAATCGCAAAGTTTTATTTGCACGAACTTGCTGTTGATAATTTCCTGCAAAGGCATAACTCACGCCATCGGGTATAATTAATTGACCAGATTTAATTTGTTTTGCTAAATGCATTTGGGCCCGTTCCACAACGTCCACCTCGGCGGCATCCTCTTTTTTGTCAAACAACACATGACCCACCAAAAAACCATCTTCACTTTTAATGGCTTGTGGCCCTTGTTCATATCGAATGGATACCAAATCACCTAAAGGTATTTGAGTCCCCCCAGGTGCCATCACTAAAATATCGTTGAGTTGTTCTGGGTGGTTGAGCCACTCTTTGGGATAGCGCAGGCGAATTGCATTACGTTCTCTTCCTTCAACAGTGCTACTCATTTTCATGCCACCAATAGCAGTTTGAAGTTGTGCTTGTACTTGAGCAATGGAAAGGCCATAGCGGTTAATTTTTTCTCTTTGTAAATCAATAAGTAAATAAGGTTTGCCCACCATTCGTTCGGCAAATACGGAAGCGGGTTTTACACCTTCAATATTTTTAAGTTGTTCTTCTAATTGAATAGCAAACGTTTCAATGGTTTCCAAATCGGGGCCCTTCACTTTGATGCCCATGGGAGCCCGCATACCAGTTTGTAGCATGATGAGTCGGGTTTGTATGGGTTGCAACTTGGGTGCTGTAGTAAGGCCGGGCAACTGGGTTCGGGCTGCAATTTCGTTCCAAATGTCATTCGTAGAGTGAATGTGCGATCGCCACTGACGAAAATATTGGCCTTGTGGATCTGTAACGAGGTCTTTAGCAGTGAGTCCTTTTTTTAAGGCTTCTTCTGGAGCAATAGAACCTCCTTCAGCCAAAATAAAATGGCCTTCAGCTCCATTTTTAAAACGCAGCCGTTTTCCATTTTTATCGGTAAGGTATTCCGATTTATATTGAATTAGATTTTCGTACATAGACAATGGGGCAGGATCTAATGCGCTTTCCACACGTCCAGCTTTTCCCACCACTGTCTCCACTTCTGGAATTGCCGTTACGGCCATGTCTAGGGTACGTAAATTCTTTAAATTCATTTCCACACCAGCATGGGGCATGGTGGTGGGCATAAGCAAAAAAGAACCTTCATCAAGGGGGGGCATGAATTCCTGTCCTATGTTTCGAGCAATTTGTATGCCGCAGAAAAGGAGTAGTGCTATACATGATAAAAACAGATATTTAATTTTTAAAAGATAGCGCAGTATTCTTTCATAATACCGAATGATTAAAGTCACATAGCCAATGAGTAGCCCCACTAGTAGTGTAACAAAAAGGAAATTGCTAAAAAGGGAATAATCAACACCCAACGGCATCCATATTTTGGTGAGCAGCCAGGCCACTAGCAAAGCGTAGAGGTAGTTTTGCGCCTTTTTAAATGAGTGATAAAAAACACCTCCTTGATAATTTTTTAATATTGAAGCTCCTAATGAGATCAGTCCTACAACGATTCCGATAAAACCTAAGGTTGGAAAATCAAAGAAAGCTAATGCACCACTAGAAAGGAGTAGCGCTATGCTGTATCCCAACCCTTTGCTTTTTGATTTAGATTTTGCGCCAAAAAATTGAACGGCTAAAGGAGGAAGTATTGTAATAGCCACTACTATAGAGGCAATGAGTGCAAAAGTTTTAGTAAAGGCTAAGGGACGAAATAGTTTCCCTTCTGCCCCTACCATTGTAAACACAGGTAAAAAACTCACCACGGTGGTTGCTATGGCAGTTAACACTGCTGGGGCTACTTCTTTGGTAGCGTTGGTGATGGTGGTTGTTAACGTTTGCTTGGGGGGTGCTTTTTTAATATGGGTTAACATGTTTTCAGTCAATACAATGCCCATATCCACCATAGTACCCACGGCAATTACAATCCCTGAAAGCGCCATAATATTGGCCTCCACTTCTCCATAGCGCATGGCAATAAAGCACATTAAAACAGCCACAGGAAGTGCACCTGCAACAAGCAAAGAAGATCTGAGATTGAGCAGTAAGAGCAATACCACCATAATGGTAATTAATATTTCTAGGTGTAGTGCCTCTTTGAGTGTGCCTAGAGTTTGTTGAATGAGTTGGGTGCGGTCATAGAAGGGAACAATAGATATTTTTGAAACCGTGCCATCGGAAAGTGTTTTGGAGGGAAGTCCGGGTGCTATTTCGGCGATTTTGGACTTTAAGTTTTGAACCACTTCCATGGGATTGGCACCATAGCGGGCTACAACAACACCGCCCACAGCAGCAGCTCCAGACTTATCTAAAAGACCTCTTCGAGCGGCTGGTCCCAAATACACATGGGCAATGTCTTTTATGCGAATGGGCACATTTTTTCGAACAGTAACCACTGTGTTTTCAATGTCTTCTATTGATTTAACACTCCCTAAACCACGGATGAAATATTCAACCAAATTAATTTCTAAAGTTTGTGCACCTACCTCCAAATTACTTTCTTTTAGAGCTTTCATCACCTGAGGTAGGGCAATTCCATATACGCGCATTTGATTGGGTTTGACATCCACCTGATATTCTTGTACAAATCCCCCAATGGAAGCCACTTCTGAGACGCCTTGTGCTGCTGTGAGACCGGGACGGACATGAAAATCTTGAATGCTTCTGATTTCATGAAGATCCCAACCGCCTGTGGGATGGCCTTTGGTATCACGCCCTTCTAGGGTATACCAAAATATTTGCCCCAAAGCGGTGGCATCGGGGCCTAAAGTGGGTTTAATTGTCTCAGGTAAAAGGTGGGAGGGGAGGGCGTTTAATTTCTCTACAAGACGACTACGACTCCAATAAAAATCAACATTATCTTCAAAAATGACGTAGATGCTAGAAAAGCCAAACATGGAGTTGCTGCGAATGCTTTTTACTCCTGCGGTGCCCAACAAATAGGATGTGAGTGGATAGGTAATTTGATCTTCTACATCTTGGGGAGAACGTCCTTGCCACGCAGTAAAAATGATTTGCTGATTTTCCCCCAGATTGGGAATGGCATCTACCGAAACGGGGTCGCGGGGCAGGGCCTTTATACCCAAATCAAAGGGGGAAGTGATGATGCCCCATCCAATAAAAAAGAGTAACAACAACCAAGCAACAAGCTTGTTGTTAATAAAGAATTTTATGATGTGATTCAACATGATCTAATTTCATTTTTGAGATAAAGAATTAAGGAAATACACCCATGCTAGGGGTGTTAGCTACTTCAATCAAAAATGGCGATCAAATCAAAAAAGTCTGTAAATGTGCTTGTTGGTTGCGTTTGGGCAATGGGGGCTTAAAATGTGGAATGTATTCCGCTTTTTTGGCAATGTCCTGAGGAATCACAAAAACAGCAACAATAGCATAAATAAATTCCAAAGAAATGCCCTCAAGTGCAGTGTGTTGTGGGGCGGTGGCATCAAATTGGCCTTTTTCAATAACTACTTGTTGGTTTTCACAGCATCCCTCATGCTGGTCTTGCGCTTTTTGTTGTGCCATATGACAAGGTGGGACGTTACTTTTCGTGTGGCAACTTTTTGCTGTCCCAAATAAACTAATGCTTTTTAAATTGCCATTGCAATAGTGCATGTCCATAGCCATTCCAGTACTGGAAAACAACAGTATAAAGGCCAGGCTTAAGGCAAATATTTTATGTAAAGCACTGTATTTCATCATCGCAAAGATACTACATTAACGAAAAAAGGATGTTTATCGTATGTATTTAACTAAAAATTAAGCTAGCGCCTTTGCAATTCGATCTATGGCCGCTCTAATATTTGCTTCGGAAGCAGCATAGGAAATGCGAATGCAATTGCTGTTTCCAAACGCATCTCCAGTGACAGTAGCCACATGGGCTTCTTCCAATAAATAAAGGGCAAAATCACTAGCGTTTTGAATGGTTTTGCCACGGAGTGTTTTCCCAAAATAGTGCGAAACATCTGGGAAGACATAAAAAGCTCCTTCGGGTTGATTAACCCTAAAACCTTCAATTTGAGATAATAAATCAATAATTAATTGGCGTCTGTTTTTAAATTCATCCACCATGTATTGGATTTTTTCTACTGGGGCACTCACAGCGGTAATGGCAGCGCGTTGGGCAATACAATTGGTGCCACTGGTCACTTGTCCTTGAATTTTATTACACGCTTTAGCAATCCATTCAGGTGCGCCAATATAGCCAATACGCCAACCCGTCATGGCAAAAGCTTTTGCTAATCCATTTACGGTTATGGTGCGGTCATAGAGTTCGGGAATGGCTGCAATACTAAAGTGGGGTACCCCATAATTGATGTGCTCATAAATTTCGTCGGATAAGATATAAATATTGGGGTATTTGGCCAGTACAGCGCCCAAAGCTCTATATTCGGCTTCGGTATAAACCGTTCCGCTTGGATTGTTAGGCGAATTGAACATGACCAGTTTAGTTTTGGGAGTGATGGCTTGCTCAAGTTGTTCGGGGGTTATTTTAAAATCGGTTTCAATGGAGGAGGGAATGATGATAGATTTTGCCTCGGCAAGGGTTGCAATGGCCGAATAACTTACCCAATAAGGGGCTGGCAGCAACACCTCGTCTCCTGGATCTAAAAGAACCATGCAAACATTGGCAATAGATTGTTTGGCCCCAGTAGAAACCACCACTTGTGATGGATTGTACTCTAGATTATTGTCGCGCTTAAATTTTCCACAGATGGCCTCCTTTAGATCGGCATATCCATCCACTGGTGAATAGGAATTCCAATCTTCGTTGATGGCATCAATGGCAGCATTTTTTATAAAATCAGGGGTGTTAAAGTCGGGTTCACCCAAACTCAAGCCGATCACGTCAACTCCTTTATTTTTTAGTTCTCGGGCTTTGGCCGCCATGGCCAATGTGGCTGAAGCGGGCAGACTATTAATGCGTGTAGATAATGCGTCCATTATATTATGCGGGATTAATCCCCATGCTTTTTAAGTGTTTGAAATGTGAGAAGAGGGCACTTCTCGTGGTTTTATATTCGTTGTAGGGCAATTGAAATTCGCGGGCTGTTTTCTTAACAATTTCTCCAATTTTGGTATAGTGAATATGACTGATATGTGGAAAAATGTGATGTTCTATTTGGTGGTTTAATCCACCCGTAAACCAATTTACAAAACGATTTTTTGTAGCAAAATTAACCGTTGTTTTAAGTTGATGTATTGCCCAAGTATGGGATAGTTGTTTAGAGTTTTTTTCAGGTAGCGGCATTTCAGCTTCGCCAATCACATGGGCCAATTGAAAAACCAAACTCAAAATAAGACCAGCAGTATAATGCATTGCCACAAAACCAATAAGCACCTTCCACCAAGCAATATCAAGAATGAAAATGGGTAAAATAATCCAAATCGTAAAGTAGAGCATTTTAGTTAAAATCAAGCCAGTCCATTGTAAAGAAGGTTTTTTGCTATTGGCATAAGACAATTTCTTGCTAATGTAGCGGCGCATTTGGAAAAAGTCCGTAAACAAGGCCCAGTTGAGGGTTAGCAAACCATATAATAAGATAGAGTAGAGGTGTTGAAATCGATGGTGTGGGGCCCAATCTGCGTGTTTCGAAAAGCGTAAAACGCGCCCTGCTTCAAGGTCTTCATCATGGCCGTGAATATTGGTGTAGGTGTGGTGCAATACATTGTGCTGTACTTTCCAATTAAACACATTGCCAGCCAAAATATAAATACTGCTGCCCATGAGCTTATTCACCCATTCACGTTTAGAGAAAGAACCGTGATTGCCATCGTGCATCACATTCATGCCCACACCTGCCATACCAATGCCCATCACGATAGCTAAAAGCAATTTGATCCACTGGTTTAGGTCAGAAAAAAGAACAATGGCATAGGGCGCCACAAGCAAGGAAAACATTACGATGGTCTTAAGGTAAAGCCGCCAATTGCCTGTTTTGGGGAGGTTGTGTTCTTTGAAATATTGATTTACTCGCTGGTTTAATGTTTTGAAGAAGTCCTTTGGGTCTTTGCGTGAAAAGCGAATGGGTTGGAAGGATTGCATAAATAAATATTAATTTTACAAAAATAAGAAACAGTTTCATTGCAGCAACTACTATCGTATTTTAACTATCTAAGTTCTCAACAAATTATCCAACTAGAGCAACTAAAACCGCTTTATTTGGATTGGAATGCAAAAATTAATGTGATTTCTAGAAAAGATGTGGAGGCTTTTTATGTGCATCATGTATTGCATTCGATGGCTATTGCCAAAGTGCTTTCGTTTGCTGATGGCACGGAGGTATTGGATGTTGGAACGGGGGGTGGGTTTCCGGGCATCCCACTAGCTATTTTGTTTCCAAAAACTCAATTTTATTTAATTGATAGTATCGGAAAAAAAATTAAGGTGGTTCGAGCAGTGGCTGATGCTTTGAAATTAAAAAATGTAGAAGCACACCAAATGCGGGCTGAACATTTTCCTAAAAAAGTTGATTTTGTGGTGAGTAGAGCCGTGACTCAAATGGATGCTTTTTTTGGATGGGTGGCTAAAAAGGGAAAGCTCAATAACGAAAACGCATTAGCCAACGGAATTTTATATTTAAAAGGAGGTGATTTGAGGGATGAATTAAAGTCTTTTCCGAAAGCGATGGAGTATCCTATTTCAACTTTCTTTTCGGATCCTTTTTTTGAGACCAAAAAAGTGGTTCATGTCCCTTTTTGAATGGAATTGCGTAATGTCTAGGTCAAAAGACCTTCAATAAAATAACCCACATAATAGGCCACAAAGGCGGCACAGGCACCTAAAAAATTGGTTTCTACGATGGCTCGAAAACGTGAGGTTTGATTCACCACTGCTTTTAAAAGTCCGATGAGGGCAAACCCAACGCCAGTACACAAAATGGTCCATAGAAAGGGGTCGGCATCCAAGGGGGCTAAATAGTCAATTAAATAAACTGAAAGCGGAATCATGCCCACCAACAAAAAAGCAATGTAGGTCACACCGCCAATGGTTATGGGGGTCCGTAAATCTTCAATCATCTCCAGTTCTTCTTTCATCATTACATCCACCCAACGATCTTTATCTCTTACAATAACGGCCACAACGTCTTCTAGCAATTGGCCTTTGAATCCTTTGGCGCGATAAATTTCTCGGATCTCTTCGGTTTCCTTTTCGGGTATGTTTTCAACTTCCCAATATTCTATGGCTTTGTGTTTTTTATACTGATCTTTTTCAGTTTTAGCAGAGAGATAGGCACCTACTGACATTGAAAAGCCATCGGCCAATAGGTTGGCGAAGCCTAAAATGAGAATCACATCACTTCCTAAATTGGCACCCACGGCACCAGCCACCACGGCAAAAGTAGTCACACAGCCATCAATGCCTCCATAAACAAATTCCCCTAAATAATTTTCAAACCGTCCAAAGAAGGTGCTTTTCTGATGGAGTTGCTTTTCGTTATGTGTCATATTTTATTCGAGAAAAGGATAGCGATAGTCTTTGGTGGGTACAAAAACTTCTTTAATGAGTCTGGGTGAAACCCATCGCAATAAATTTGCGGCGGCTCCTGCTTTATCGTTAGTGCCTGAGGCACGAGCACCGCCAAAAGGTTGTTGACCCACAACGGCCCCGGTGGGTTTGTCATTGATATAGAAATTTCCAGCGGCATTTTCCAATGCTTCTAGCGCTTCTTCTAGAGCATAGCGATCTTGAGAAAAGACGGCTCCTGTGAGGGCATATGGAGAGGTGCTGTCTACCAGTTCAAGGGTTTCTTTCCATTGCCCATCGGGATATACATATACCGTAACCAAGGGGCCAAATAACTCTGTTTCCATGGTGAAGTAGTGGGGGTCTGTTGTTACTGCAAGGGTGGGTTCGATAAAATAGCCTTTAGAATTGTCGTATCCCCCACCAGCGATAATTTCAACATTTTTATCTTTTTTGATTTGTTCAATGGCATCTTTAAGTCGATCAAAGGCGTTTTGATGAATAACCGCTGTAATAAAATTTTTAAAATCTGCTGGGCTGCCCATTTTAAGTGTTTTCATTTCAGCCTTGGTAAAGTTTAAAATTTCTTCGGCTAATGATTCTGGCAAATAAATTCGCGAAGCGGCTGAACATTTTTGCCCTTGAAATTCAAACCCACCTCGTATAATGGCGGCGGCCACAGCTTGTGGTTGTGCAGAGGGGTGAGCAATAATAAAATCTTTGCCACCGGTTTCACCCACCAGTCGAGGGTAGGTTTTATAGCGGTTGATTTGAGTCCCTATTTTTTCCCATAAATTTTTAAATACAGTGGTGGAACCAGTAAAATGCAATCCGGAGAATTCGGGTGCTTCTAAAACTGTATTGGTGATTTCTTCTGGGGGTCCAAAAACAACGTTTATTACCCCCGGTGGCAAGCCGGCCTCTTCCAAAACATCAATAATTATTTTGGCAGAAAAAACTTGATAGTCACTTGGTTTCCAAACCACCACATTACCCATCATGGCAGCACTGGTGGGCAGGTTTCCTGCTATGGCCGTAAAATTGAAAGGACTAATTGCATACACAAAGCCCTCTAGGGGTCTATACTGCAATTGGTTCCAAATGGCTGCTGAGCTGTGGGGTTGTTCTTTGTAGATCTCCTGCATATAGTAGGCATTGAAACGCAGAAAATCAATAAACTCACAGGCGGCATCAATTTCAGCTTGATGTATGGTTTTTGACTGTGCAATCATTGTGGCTGCATTGATTTTAGCTCTGTAGGGTCCTGCAATTAAATCGGCTGCTTTTAAAAAAATGGCCGCTCGTTGTTCCCAAGCCATTTTGCTCCACTGGCTTCTGGCTTTTAGGGCGGATGCTATAGCTTGTTTTGTTTCTTTTGATCCAGCCAAATGATAGGTGCCCAAGTGGTGTTGGTGATCATGCGGGGGGTGCATGCTTTTTGTATGTTCTGTTTTTATGGGTTTACCATCAATGTAGAGTGGAATATCTACTGGGGTATTGAATAGATTTTTGTATGCTTCTAGAACCCTTTTTTTTTCAGGGCTGCCTGGGGCATAATCTAAAATAGGTTCATTTTTTGGGTGGGGTACCTTAATATAACTGTTTGGCATGAAAAGATGAAATTAAAATTGTGGTATAATGTCTTTAATTTCTTAATTCAGTATGGATGGTATGTTAAGCTTAAATGGAGGAATGTCCACATTGAATTTTTTAGCTGACGTAAAATTAATCATGATGTAGGTGCCAATCATCACACCAATGGGTGAGGTAATTAAGCAGCCCGATTTATATTCGTGAATTTCACCAGGGCGTACCACAGGTTTTTTCCCTACAACTCCATCCCCATTGACATATTGAATGTTATTAGTGGTTTCAATAATTTTCCAATGCCGTGAGAGCAGTTGAACCACATCCTTACTTTGATTCTCTATACGAATGGTGTAAACAAAACCATGATGAAGAATATAGTCTTTTAGGAAACTACCTTCAAATTGTGTTTCAACAGAAATTTTAATTCCTCTTGTAATTTGTTGAATCATAATGATTTTGACTTAAATACGCCTTTTGTAAAAATACAAAAAAAAACAATGCAACGCACTTATATTGTAAGGGGTAAAAAAATTAATTTTTGAGTTGAAAAGAATTGCTATTTCCAACACCAATTAGGGCATCAAAAAGCGCTCCATTTTCTCTATAATATACCAAAATTTGATAATCATTCTCCGTTTGTGCATGGGAACCACTAAGGAGGTTTTTGTCAATTCCATCCTGATTTTTGAGAACGTATTTATAATTATAAAACCCTTGTTTTAAAAGCATTACACCCTCATAAATTTCCAAAGAAGGGTTGTAAAAGAGTTTGTTTGTTTCTTCCAATTGAAAATTGTTAAAGCTACCGTAAATATAAATTTCGTTATCGAGTGGGTTTAAGGCCGTGGAGAGGCTAAAATAAACCCTATGATAGTCCGCTTCGGTATGGGGGTTGCGATTCCCCATAAGGGTACGAGGCTCAAATCGGCCGTTGATGTCGGGTGCAAAACTATAAGGGCTGTATTGCAAATCGGGATCGGTAAATAAATAACTCTCATAGCGATCGGAACGGCTCACATAACTAATATTGGGTGTGGTAATGCGCAAATCTTTAGAATCAAAAAAGAAGTATTCATTACCTCCCTCAAAAAGTGTTTGTGGCGAATAGCGATAGACCAAACCATCTGCCTCAAAATATTGGGGTGTTATTCCTGTTATGGCAGTATCCCATTGATAATTTTGCAGCACCACCACCTTAACATTTGTTTCTGGGTTTTGAAAAATAAAATTTTGAGGGCTAATTTTAAACTGTACGCTCTGATGGGTTTCAAAGAGCGCCATGTTTTGGGGGCGATAAACCCCTGCCGCAACAGTGGCTCCATTTTCATAAACACAAAATTTTCGGCTAAAAATGAGTTCGTCATTGGCATTGTATATTTCCAAAAGAAAGTTTCCAGAAACTAAAAGTTGCGTGTTGTTGTTGGGGAGTGTTAACTCAAAATGGGTGTAGGGTTGTAGGGTGTTAAAAGAGGTGCTAAAATTTTCGATGCGCATGTTGTCAAATCCACTAAAAATCTCATTGGGAAACAAAATAGAAGCAGTCCAATCGGCGTTAAAATGTTTAAGCTTATAATAGTAATCATTCACTTGTGAAGACAAATCATCAAAGTGCATGACAAGCGACCCGTCTATTGGAATAATCGGAAAGGGTTGGTTTGCTTGCGAACCACTAAACAAAATTGATTTGATGTGATCGGGCGGAATCACTTCTTCGGCCTGTTGTGCATGGGTTGTGGTTGCCCAAAAAAACAATACTAAAAATCCAGCCCAGCCCCCCATAAATGTTGTTCTCTTCTGCATCACAATTCTCTTAACGTTTTCTCAGTGCAAAGTTGCATAAATTTAAAAAGTTAAACAGCTATTTAGAATAAATATAAATAACTATTTTTCATCTTAAAATCCTTTATTGAAAAGTGGGTTTATTAGTACATTTGTGCGGTTTTAGAATTTTATTGATGAATCAAAAAAAAGGCATTCGAACCAGACGAGGCGCCACCATTAAAATAAAAGGGGAAGCAGAAAAAATCTTAGGAAATAAACCCCAATCCAGCACATTTGCCATATATCCAGACGACTTTTTCAACCTGATCCCTAAGTTGTATTTGAAAGAGGGTGAAAAAGTGAAAAGAGGCACGCCGATTTTTTACAGCAAGGAAAATTCCGACATTCAAATTGTAGCTCCAGTGGCTGGAACCATCGAACATATTGTTCGTGGGGCCAAACGAAAAATTGAAAAAATTGTAATTAAAGCAGCTCAAAAGCAAGAGGCCGTTGCCCTTCAAATGGGTGCACTAGACACTTTATCTGCCGACGAGGTAAAAGCCATTTTATTACAAAGTGGTGCATGGCCTTTTATACAACAACGCCCCTATGGCGTGATTGCTGATCCAAACAGTGCACCCAAAGCCATTTTTGTTTCTACTGTGGCCACGGCACCCCTGCACGTGGATTTCGATTTTGTGTTAAAAAATCAAAGAGAAGCCTTTGAAACGGGAATTAATGCCCTTTCAAAACTTGTCAATAAACCAGTTCATGTAGGTGTTTCACCTTCCGAAACGAAATCTTTTGAAAACATAACACAAGCAAACCTGTATACTGTTGAAGGACCCCACCCAGCAGGAAACGTAAGTGTTCATATTCAAAAAATAGACCCCATTAATCCAAACGAAAAAGTTTGGGTAGTGCAACCCGAAGATGTAGCCAACATTGGAAGGCTGTTTCTAGAAAAAAGTTTCTCAGCGCAGCGTACCGTTGCTGTGGCTGGAAATGCAGTGGGTTATCCACATTATATACATACAACTCTTGGTGCCGAAGTGGCCCCTTTGCTTGAGATAACCCAAGTTGATTCAGAAAATGTGAGAGTCATTAACGGTGATGTTTTCTCAGGAACAACCACAGCCTCGAATGGCCATTTGGGGTATTATAACAATTTGCTTTCGGTTATTCCCGAAGGAAATCAATACCGTATGTTTGGTTGGCTCCCGTTTGTAGACAATACCATTCCCAGTTTGTCCAAAACCTCTTTTTCTTGGTTGTTTGGTAAAAAAGGGTATGAAGTAAACACCAATCTAAATGGTGAAGAACGTGCATTGGTAGTAACCGGTGAGATGGAAAAACTATTGCCCATGGAGTTATATCCCATGCAATTGCTAAAAGCCTGTTTGGCCCAAGACATCGAAAAAATGGAAGCCCTTGGTATTTATGAAGTGGTGCCTGAAGACTTTGGTTTGATTGATTTTGCCAATACGTCTAAAGTTGAAGCCCAACAAATTATCCGAGAGGCCATAGCAGTAATGATTAAGGAAGTAGGATAAAATAAAGAATGTATGAACGCTATAAGAAGACAATTTGATAAACTCAAAAAGCCTTTTGAAAAAGGCCAAAAGCTGGAGCGCTTTGCACCAGCCATCAATGCTTTTGAAACCTTTTTATTTGTGCCCAATCACACCACCAAAAAAGGTGCACACATTAGAGACGCAGTTGATCTAAAGCGTACGATGGTGACAGTGATTATTGCTTTGTTGCCGGCGTTAGTTTATGGTATATACAACACAGGATACCAGCATTTTAATCAATTGGGTATATCTTTTACATTTTGGGATGCCTTTTTACATGGTGCCTGGAAAATTGTGCCGATGATCATAGTCTCATATGTAGTGGGACTTTCAATTGAATTTGCCTTTGCCGTGTATCGCGGACACGAAGTAAACGAGGGCTATTTGGTTACAGGGCTGCTCATTCCTATGATTATGCCGGTAGATATTCCTCTTTGGATGGTTGCCATTTCTGTAGCTTTTGCCGTTCTAATTGCGAAAGAAGCCTTTGGAGGCACTGGTATGAATATTCTTAATCCCGCTTTAACAGCACGTGCTTTTGCCTTTTTTGCTTACCCCACCTATATGTCGGGAAACAAAGTGTGGGTTTCAGAAGCCTCAGCCGTTGATGGTATTTCCGGAGAAACTATTTTAGGAACCCTTGCGGCGGGTGGAGATGTAAAATATTCTTTTTTCGAAATGTTTGAAGGAGCCATTCCTGGCTCCATAGCCGAAACCTCAACCCTTTGGATTGTGGTGGGTGCTTTAATTTTGATTCTAACTGGTATCGGAAGTTGGCGCATCATGATTGGTGGTGTTTTAGGAGCGGCCTTTATGGGCTTTCTGTTTAATTTGTGGAGTGCCAACCCACTGATGTCTTTTTCATGGCTCAACCATTTAGTGGTTGGAGGCTTTGCATTTGGTATTGTGTTTATGGCTACAGATCCTGTATCGGCTGCACAAACCACCAAAGGAAAATGGATATATGGAATTTTAGTAGGCGTTTTTTGCATCATGATTCGGGTGTTTAATCCGGCTTATCCAGAAGGCGTTATGTTGGCCATATTGTTGATGAACGTTTTTGCACCCACTATCGATCATTATGTGGTTAACGCCAATATCACTAAAAGAAAGAAACGTTGGCTGTCCCAACAAGAAAATTTAAAAACAGCTTAAATTATGAATAGAGATAGTAATCTTTATACGTTTTTATTTGCCGCCCTCATGGTGTTTGTTGTGGCCTCTGTATTAGCCTATACTGCCACTTCATTAAAAGACTTGCAAGCCGAAAATGTGCGCTTAGAAAAAATGCAAAATATTTTGGCCACAATAGGTGTGGAAACCGATCGAGAGCAAGCTGAGGGGTTATATAAAAAATATGTGGTGGAAGAATTGGCCCTTAAAAACGATGGCACCGTTGATGCTGGCGTTGATGCTTTTAAGGTTACCCTAAACACCGAATTAAAAAAAGCCGTAACAGAACAACGCTTCCCTCTTTATGTGGCTAAAGTGGAGACTGAAACCTATTATATTGTGCCCCTCCGTGGTGCGGGTTTGTGGGATGCTATTTGGGGCTACTTGGCCTTACAAGAAGACAACAACACCATCAAAGGAGCCGTGTTTGACCACAAAGGTGAAACGGCTGGTTTGGGAGCTGAGATCACTCAAAAATGGTTTCAAGAACGTTTTGTGGGTGAGAAAATTTTAGATCAAGGCGGAAACTTGCAAGGTATTGCCGTATCAAAAACAAATAACGATCCCAATGGAACCGATAAAGAAGATCATGAGGTAGACGCCATTTCAGGTGCCACCATCACCGGAGACGGGGTGACCGATATGATCAAAGAGCGGTTAAATCACTACATGCCTTATTTCCAAAAGCAACGCCCTTCAATGGCTTTAAACCAATAATATGAGCGCAAAAAAAACACAAAAACCGGTTTTCTTCTTCCTTAATAGCGAAGGTGAATCGCTGTTGTCTAAAAAGAATCGAAAACTGCTCACCGACCCACTAGATGATAATAACCCCATTACGGTGCAGGTGTTGGGTATATGCTCTGCATTAGCCATCACCGTGCAACTTAAACCCGCTCTGGTAATGAGCATTTCTGTTATGGCTGTTATGGCTGCCAGTAACGTAATTATTTCTTTGCTGCGCAATCTCATTCCAAACCGTATCCGAATTATTGTTCAATTAGTGGTGGTTGCGGCCATGGTTATTTTGGTTGACCAAATTCTAAGAGCCTATGCCTATGATGTGAGTAAGGAGCTTTCCATTTTTATTGGACTAATAATTACGAACTGTATTGTGATGGGAAGATTGGAAGCTTTTGCTTTGGGCAACGGAGTTTGGAAATCCTTTTTAGATGGTATTGGAAACGCTGCCGGCTATGGCTTTTTATTGATTTTAGTGGCCTTTTTTAGAGAACTTTTAGGTTCCGGAAAACTGTTTGGCTACCAAGTCATTCCCGATGCACTTTATGAAATGGGCTATGAAAATAATGGCTTAATGTTGCTCTCTCCCATGGCCCTTATTACGGTTGGACTCATCATTTGGTTCCAGCGGTCAAGAAATAGAAAATTAATCGAAAAGAATTAAGCACAGCATGGAAGCATACATAAACTTATTTGTTAAAAGCATTTTCATAGAAAATATGATTTTTGCTTATTTCTTAGGCATGTGTTCTTATTTGGCCGTGTCAAAAACGGTAAAAACAGCAGTGGGACTTGGTCTTGCCGTCATCTTTGTATTGTCTATCACAGTGCCCATCAACTTTTTATTAGATTCTTATTTATTACGTCCGGGTGCCTTGGCGTGGTTGGGCGCAGAATATGCCTCGGTCGATTTAAGTTTTTTAAGTTTCATCATGTTTATTGCAGTAATTGCCTCCATGGTGCAATTGGTAGAAATGATTGTTGAAAAATTTGCTCCAGCGCTTTATGGTGCTTTGGGTATTTTCTTGCCACTCATTGCCGTGAACTGTGCCATTTTGGGGGGGTCACTCTTTATGCAACAAAAAGATTTTGGAGGTATTGCAGAAGCCGGAGTATACGGTTTAGGTTCAGGTATTGGATGGCTGTTAGCCATTTTGGCCATTGCTGCCATTCGTGAAAAAATTACCTATTCAAATGTGCCAGCACCCTTACGTGGATTGGGCATCACTTTTATAATCACCGGATTGATGGCGATTGGTTTTATGAGTTTTATGGGGATTAAATTATAAATTATACAATGGATTTGACAGTTATTATTGCTAGCGTTGTCGTTTTTTTAGTTATTACCTTTTTGTTGGTAGGCATGCTTTTGGGAGCCAAAGCAAAGTTGTTGCCTTCTGGCCCTGTTTCGCTTTTAATTAATGGCGATAACAATGTGAATGTATCTTCTGGAGGAACACTTCTAAACACCTTAGGTAACAATAAAATATTTTTACCCTCAGCCTGTGGCGGTGGGGGTACCTGTATTCAATGTAAATGCCAAGTATTAGAAGGTGGTGGTGAAATTTTGCCTACAGAAAAACCCCATTTTTCTAGAAAAGAAATCGCTGATGGATGGCGTTTGGGCTGCCAAGTGAAAGTAAAACAAGACATGGTGATACAAGTGCCCGAAGAGGTTTTTGGAATCAAAAAATATGAAGCCACTGTGGTTCGAAACTGGAATGTGGCCTCTTTTATTAAAGAATTTGTGGTCGAAATTCCAGAAGAAATGGACTACAAAGCGGGAGGTTATATCCAAATCGAAATTCCGAAATGTGAAGTAAATTATAACGATATTGATATCAGTGCCCATCCCGAAGAGCACCCCAACGAAAACGATAAGTTCCAATTGGAATGGGACAAATTTGGTCTTTGGGATTTGAAAATGAAAAATTCCGAATTGGTAGAAAGAGCCTATTCCATGGCTTCATATCCAGCAGAGGGTAAAGAAATTATGCTCAACGTGCGTATTGCCACCCCGCCTTGGGATCGCGCTAAAAACGGCTGGATGGATGTAAATCCAGGGATTGCCTCCTCCTATATTTTTTCCAAAAAACCCGGAGATAAAGTAACCATTTCAGGACCTTTTGGCGAGTTTTTTATCAATGAATCAGAAGCCGAAATGCTTTATGTGGGTGGTGGTGCCGGAATGGCGCCCATGCGGTCTCACCTATACCATTTGTTCCGCACCTTAAAGTCGGGTCGAAAAGTTACTTTTTGGTATGGTGGTCGCTCCAAGCGAGAACTCTTCTATACTGAGCATTTCAGAGCATTAGAAAAAGACTTCCCTAATTTTAAGTTCTACATTGCCCTTTCGGAGCCCTTGGAAGAAGACAATTGGAAAGAAAAAGATGGACTTGATGGTGCCGGTGATGGCTTTGTGGGCTTTGTACATCAAGTGGTGATTGATCATTATTTATCTACCCACGATGCACCCGAAGATATAGAAGTCTATTTCTGTGGGCCACCACTCATGAACCAAGCCGTAGAAAAAATGGCCGATGACTTTGGCGTGCCACCAGAAAATATTCGCTTTGACGATTTTGGGGGATAAACCCATATTGCAAATTTTCTAAATCGTCTTGCTGACTGGCCTTTGGGTCTTCTCATTTTCATAACTTTAGTCAATGAAATTGCTTTCTGAAAAAGAATTACATCAATTGGCCATGACCACTGTGGGCGAACATTTAGAGCAGGAGGGTTTTGAGTTTATGACGGTTAATTCTCAATTAAAAAAAGACCCACAATTTGTGTGTCTAAAAAACAAAAAGCTTCACTTTGTGGTGGTAAGAGCGGTACGTTATCCAAAAAACCCCATTGAATTTGACGTAGCTTTTATGGAAAAAATGAGGGTGCATGCCACTACTTTTAAGGCTCACACCTATTATGCTGGTGTTGGTTTAGCCCATGGAGAAAATTATGAATTACCCCTCACAGTGGGTGCACCCTATGCCATCAATTTTCAAGGATTACAAGAAATTGTTGATCATGTGTAAGCTTTTAATCCACTTCTTTTTTATCCTCTTTATAAGTTGTGCACCCAACACCGAAGTGGTTCGTCATACAGGCAAAGCCTTAGGCACTTCCTATACTGTGCAATATGCTCCCATCGACACAAGTTATGGGGTAGTGCAAAAAGGAATTGATTCCCTTTTTATTGTCTTGAATCAATCCATGTCCACTTATTGGCCCGACTCTGCTATTAGCCGAATCAACAAGGGGGATACCACTGTTGTGGTAGATGCCCATTTTGAGGCGGTCTACCAAAAAGCGGCCGAAGTGTGGCAGCAAAGCAAAGGTTATTTTGACCCCACCGTGGGGGCTCTGGTTAATGCCTATGGCTTTGGACCAGAGAAACCTCTTCAGCAACTCAGCACGATCCAACGGGATAGTTTGTTGATGCTCACTGGCTGGAATAAAACCACACTCACCCCACAAAAGCAAATACGCAAAAAATACCCCGGTCTTTATTTTGATTTTAATGCTTTGGCCAAAGGCTATGTGGTAGACCAAATTGCACACTATTTAGAACAGCTTGGCAGTAAAAATCACTTGGTGGAAATTGGTGGTGAACTGGTAGCGCAAGGCAACAGTCCTCGTTCCCAAAAACCATGGACCATCGCCATTGAAAATCCTAATCAAGACACAGCGCAAGCATTGATAAGAACCTTGTTCCTTGAAAATAAAGCTATTGCCACCTCAGGCAACTACCGTAAATTTAGAATAGAC
>CAZTYX010000020.1:0-20818 GCA_964617385.1 uncultured Flavobacteriaceae bacterium
TAGCCAGCACAGCCTCCATATCTTGTGGTAATGGCGCCTCAAACGCCATGGGTTTTTGTGTTTTGGGATGCACAAAACCTAAGGTTTGGGCATGCAACCCTTGTCGAGGTAAAAGTCGAAAGCAATTTTCAACAAATTGTTTGTATTTCGAATAGAGTGTCCCTTTTAAAACCTGATCGCCCCCATAACGTGCGTCATTAAAAAGGGGGTGCCCCAAATGTTTCATGTGCGCCCTTATTTGGTGGGTGCGTCCTGTTTCTAAAACGCATTGTACTAGGGTTACATATCCAAAACGTTCTAAAACCTTGTAGTGTGTAATGGCTGTTTTACCTTTCTCATTTTCAGGAAAAACGGTCATTTGCAATCGATTCTTAGGATGCCTTCCGATGGCACCTTCAATGGTACCCTCTTCTTGAGGAAGATCGCCCCAAACTAAGGCACAATATTTTCGTTGTGAGGTTTTTTCAAAAAACTGTTGCGCCAAGTGGGTCATAGCAGTTGCCGTTTTAGCTACCACCAACAGACCACTGGTGTCTTTGTCGATGCGATGTACTAATCCTGGACGGCTATCAGTATTTTGAGGAAGTTCTCCAAAATGGTGGAGCAAACCGTTAAGCAATGTGCCTGTATAATTTCCATGCCCTGGATGCACCACCAATCCCGCCGGTTTATTCACCACAACGAGGGAGTCATCTTCATAAACAATATCAAGAGTCATAGGTTCGCCAACTAACAAATTTTCATAGGGCGGATGCGTAAAAAATACTTGCACTTTGTCTGCAGGCTTTACCTTATAGCTAGCCTTAACCGCCGTACCATTCACATGAATACAATCTGCTTTGGCGGCTTGTTGAATTTTATTTCGGGTGGCATTTTCAATGCGATCCATCAGAAAGCGATCTACACGCAAGGGCGATTGCCCTGGATCGGCTACAAAGGAGAAATGTTCATATAAACCACCATCTTCTTCTAGTGTGGAATCGGATTGAAAATCATCTTTTTCCATTTCCCAAGATCAATTCAATTGTGGCTGTTTTCGGGAGTTGTGTACCAGGCGATATGGGTTTCCCTTTATGCATCATGCCCAACACCATGTCCTTACCTATATTATCTTCATAGGTTGCAGCACCCACCGTAAACCCAACAGACTGCAACATAGACTCGGCATTTCTTCGGGTAATTTGAATAAGATTGGGTACCGTAATATTGCGATAGCCAGAGGGGTTTAAGGTAATGTATATTTTACGATTCACCTTCACCTCTTCTCCAGCGGCAGGGCTATAACTAATGATTGATAAAGGAGGTTGGTTTGGCGTATATTTTGAAGAATCTATAATTTCAAAACGCAAATCATGTTCTTCCAAAATTTGAGAAAATTCTTCCCAACCCATTTGGGTAATATCAGGAACACGTAAATATTGGTTGTGATGTGTGTATTGTCGCATACCAATCTGAAATCCGAAAAAAAGGAAGACTAAGAGTCCAAACGCCCACAACAAATTTTTATAGAAAACTTTGCTAAAAAGAAATCGGAAAAATTGCATTTAATTTATTTGGTATTCAAAGATAATAAAACCTTGCTTTCGGATTGGTTTTAAATGCCCTACCTTTGTTTAGAATTTTTTGCTATGCAACAAAAAAACGTAGTCATTGCTTGTGGGGGATATAGCTCCGAGCGCAAAATATCCATTCAAAGTGGAAAAACCGTTCAGGAAAATTTATCTGCAAAAAACTGGCATATCTATTTGCTCACCTTGTCAAAAACGGAATGGAAATTAACAGCTCCCAACGGACAAGAAATTCCTTTTTCTCGAGGCGATTTTTCTTGGGAACTGGAGGGACAAAAACAGCACCCCGACGTTGTGTTTAATGCCATTCATGGAGCCCCTGGAGAAAACGGCCAATTGGCAGCACTGTTAGAACTTTTAGACATTCCACAAACCAGTTGCGATGCGTATAGTGCAGGCCTAACTTTCAACAAAAGAGACTGCTTGTCGGTGGTAAGAGAAAAGGGAATTCCTACGGCAAAACACTTGTCCATTGACCAAGGCATGCGCATTGATTATTCAGCTATTGGGCAGCAACTTGGTTTCCCTCTTTTTGTGAAAGCCAATAGGGCAGGAAGCAGTTTTGGAGTATATAAAGTATATGATGAAGCGGCATTAGAAAATGCCATTCAAGACGCTTTTAAAGAAGATTCTCAATTGCTTTTGGAAGCTGCTCTTGAAGGCAGAGAAGTGTCTGTTGGCGCCTACAGAAGCAGTGATGGTATTGTTATTTTACCCCTCACCGAAATCATTTCTGAAAATGACTTTTTTGATTATGAAGCCAAATATGAGGGCAAGGCGCAAGAAATAACCCCTGCAAAAATCCCTGATGAATGGACACAATTGGTGAACGCCCAAATGAAAACTCTTTATGACATTTTAGGACTTAAAGGAGTGGTTCGTAGTGAATTTATATTTGTGGATGGAGCGCCTCATTTGCTGGAAATCAACACGGTGCCAGGACTAACCCAAGCCAGTATTATTCCTCAACAACTTGCTGCTGCCCAACGCAGTTTAGGCGAATTTTTTGAGGAACAACTCCATTTGGCCCTACTCAAAAATTAGTACCTTTGATTATGCAACGTGCGCTTTTTCCTGGTTCATTTGACCCCCTAACCTTAGGGCATGTGGATGTGGTGGAACGCGCCCTCCCTTTTTTTGACGAAATCGTGATTGCAGCGGGAATCAACACCGATAAGTCCTATATGTTTTCTGTTGCTCAACGGATGGACTTTATTAAAAAGACCTTTGCCCACCAAAGTAAAATTAAGGTGACTTCCTACGAAGGATTGACCGTCGATTTTTGTAAAAAAATTGAAGCCAATGCTATTGTCCGTGGATTGCGCAACCCAGCCGATTTTGAATTTGAAAAAGCTGTAGCGCAAATAAATCGAAAACTCTCTGGAATTGAAACCTTGTTTCTTTTAACCGATGCCAATACCGCCTATATCAGCAGCAGCATGGTGCGCGACATTATTGCCAATAAAGGAGATTATTCTTCTTTAGTGCCTGATGCGGTGCGGTTGTAAATCGCTTCTTCCACAATCAATTTAATGTTTTCGTAAGCATTACTCATAAGCAATGGAATTTCTTCAGGCAAACACCAAACCACTTTTTCGATGCTTTCTTCTATTTGGGGCACCAGTGGGCCATCGTAGTGTGTATGCATTAAATACCACTGTGTTTTTTTGAGTTTATAACGACCATTTGCCTTAAATAGGTGATACGTCGTTTGCAGCGGTTTTTTCACTACCAAATCACCCACATTGGTTTCTTCATAAACCTCCCGTACGGCACCGGTTATCAAATCCTCTTTTTTATTTAATTTTCCCTTGGGTAAATCCCATTTTTTATTCCTAAAAATAAACAAATAGCGCCCTGTTTTTTGTTTAACTAACCCACCGGCGGCCACCACTGGAGGAAAGTAATTTTCGAAACGCTTTTTCAACTTTCCTTCATCCGCATGATAGAGCGAAACCGCTTTAACTTTTTTTGACTTGAGCGCTTGAATGATGCCCTCTGTATTAGTGTATTTAATAAATAAAACAGGGTGCTCTTCGCTCGATTTTTGCGCTAATGAAGTGGTTAGATTAAGGGGCTTTTCATTGAAAAAAACTTTATACATTTGTATATGATTCTAAACCAAAAAACGGCCCAAAAGACCGCCTCCTTGTTATTACAAATTAAGGCAATAAAATTGAATTCTAAAAATCCATTTCAATGGGCTAGCGGATGGTTATCTCCTATTTATTGTGACAATAGAGTGGTGCTTTCCCATCCCCAGATTCGAACCTATATGAGCCAAGAAATTGCAACAGCCATTCAAAAAGAATTTCCTGAAGACATTGTGATCGCGGGAGTGGCCACAGGAGCCATTGGCATGGGCATGTTGGTGGCGCAGGCTTTAGAAGCACCATTTATTTATGTACGCCCAGAACCCAAAAAACACGGTAAAAAAAATCAAATTGAGGGGCAGCTAAAAAAAGGGCAACAAGTCATTGTAATTGAAGATTTGATCAGCACTGGCCAAAGCAGTTTAAATGCAGTAGCAGCCCTCCGGGCTGAAGGGGCCATTGTGGATCATATGTTGGCTCTTTTTACCTACGGCTTTCCGCAAGCCGAAAACAGCTTCCAAAAAGAGGAAGTTACGTTAAAAACGCTATGTGATTATGAACATATGCTTCCCCAAGCAATTGCTCAAGACTATATTCCAGAAAAGGATTTATCATTATTACAATCGTGGCGCAAAAATCCAGCGCAATGGAATCCTAAAATTTAATAACTCATTTTCAGTTCCCCGTAAGAGTAAGCTTCAATCTGTTGGTTGTGTTTTCTGATGTGCGCCCAACCCGATTGATCCACCTCAACAAGAGCAGCCATAAAAGACGCTTCTGCTCGTGAAAAGGAATGCATTTCGTTTCGTTTCCATAAAGATGCATTATATGCCGTTAAAAAAGAAGTGCGACCTCCTTTTTCAAAAACATCAAAAACCTTTCGGAGTTGAAAAAGCACATGAGACAAAACAGTTGACACAGGAATTGTTTCACCTAAATTTGATTGAACAGATCCAGCATGAGGCAGGCCATCAAATTGGGTCTGATTAACATTTAATCCAATCCCGATTATTGAGCCAACAATGGCTTGCGATTGAATTATATTTTCAATTAAAACACCCCCAATTTTTTTGTTATCTGACAAGATGTCGTTGGGCCATTTTATCTTAATGTCAAAAAGTCCAAGGTCAAAAAGTGCTTTATCCAACGCTGTGCAAACAGCAGTATTGAGCAAAAAAGATTCGGTTGCTGCATAAGATGAAAAAGTCTTATAAACACTGAAAGTGAGGTTCTTGCCAGCAGCCGCCTGCCACTTGTTTTGATGCTGCCCTCTACCCTCACTCTGAAGTGCTGCCCAACAGAGATCGTCATTTTTTATTTTTCCTATATGATGTCTCGCTTTTAAATAATCGTTGGTGGAAGGGATGGCATCAAGTTTGATTATATTGAAATTGTACATCGCGTATGACAATATGAAGGCAAAAACTAATAAATTTGTATAAAAGTAGAAGAATTTAATGGCAAAAAACAATTCAAGTGCAGATGTCTTAATTACCCACATTATTGAAGGAATTGAAAATCTAAAAGGGGAAGATATTCAACTCTTAGATTTAAGAGCCATTGACAACACACCCTGTGATTATTTTATTGTGTGTAATGGAAATTCTAACACACAAGTGAATGCTATTGTACAATCTATCCAAAAAACAGTTAGTAAGGCCATACAAGAAAAACCCTTTCATGTTGAAGGACAAGAAAATGCGGAGTGGGTTTTGCTAGATTATGTTAATGTGGTAGTACACGTTTTTCAAAAACACATTCGTGACTACTATAATCTTGAAGCCTTATGGGGAGATGCCAAAACCACCCAAATTGCTTCAAACTATTAAAAAACTATGGAAAAAGAAAAAAAACCGAGTGCACCTAAATTTAATATGTATTGGTTCTATGGACTGGTGGTAGCCGTTTTATTGAGCTCACTCTTTTTTGGAGGAACCGATTCTATGTCAAGTGCAGGAAAAATAAATGTCTCCAACTTTGAAAATTTTCTCAATGCCGGTGATGTAAAAGAAGTGCTCATCATACGCAACAAAAGCAGCGTTTTGGTTACCCTAAAGCCTGAAGCACTATCGAAACAAGAACACAGCAATGCAAGGGCAACCAATTTTTTGGGCCAAGAGAATTTGGCTGGACCCCACTATCAATTTGAAGTGGGCAGCTTAGAGCTTTTTGAAGAAAAACTAGAAGCAGCACGTAAAGAAGGCGTCGATTTTCGGTGGGATTTCAAAACCATAGAAAACCGATGGATGGATGTGTTTGTTAGCTTTTTACCGATCATCATCATCATTGCGGTATGGGTGTTTTTAATGCGCCGTATGTCAGGCGGAGGCGCTGGTGGTCCTGGGGGACAAATTTTCAATATTGGAAAATCGAAAGCCAAACTTTTTGATCAAAATACCGATGTAAAAATAACCTTTCAAGATGTAGCCGGATTAGAAGGGGCAAAAGAGGAAGTACAAGAAATTGTTGATTTCCTAAAAAACCCTAAAAAATACACCGTCTTAGGTGGAAAAATTCCTAAAGGAGCCCTTTTGGTGGGCTCACCAGGTACAGGAAAAACCCTATTAGCCAAAGCTGTTGCGGGTGAGGCCAAGGTGCCTTTTTTCTCACTTTCTGGCTCTGATTTTGTTGAAATGTTCGTGGGAGTGGGTGCCTCGCGTGTACGCGATCTTTTTAAACAAGCCAAAGACAAAGCGCCATCCATTATTTTTATTGATGAAATAGACGCCATTGGCCGCGCCCGTGGAAAAAGTAATTTCACAGGTTCAAATGACGAAAGAGAAAACACCTTAAACCAATTGCTCACCGAAATGGACGGATTTGGTACCAACACCAATGTGATTGTAATTGCTGCCACCAACCGAGCTGATGTATTGGATAAAGCACTAATGCGCGCAGGCCGATTTGATCGTCAAATTTTTGTGGACCTACCCGATCTTAAAGAACGTAAAGAAATTTTTAAGGTACACCTTAAACCCCTCAAGGTGACTAAAACCTTAGACATCGATTTTCTATCAAAACAAACCCCTGGTTTTTCAGGTGCCGATATTGCCAATATTTGTAATGAAGCGGCCCTTATAGCTGCCCGAAAAAATAAAAAATCGGTAGGCAAACAAGATTTCTTAGATGCTGTGGACCGTATTGTGGGAGGTCTTGAAAAGAAAAATAAAATAATTACCCCCGAAGAAAAGAAAACCATAGCATTTCATGAAGCTGGACATGCGTTGGTGAGTTGGCTTTTAGAATATGCTGCCCCTCTCGTTAAGGTGACCATTGTTCCTCGTGGGCAATCTTTAGGCGCTGCTTGGTATTTGCCTGAAGAAAGACAAATTGTTAGAACCGAACAAATGCTAGATGAAATGTGTGCCACCCTTGGAGGGCGTGCCGCAGAAAAAGTGATTTTTGATAAAATATCCACTGGAGCACTTAGTGACCTTGAAAAAGTTACTCGACAAGCAAGGGCCATGGTTTCTGTATATGGTCTTAACGATACCCTAGGTAATATTACATATTATGACTCCACTGGACAGGCGGATTATAATTTCACCAAACCCTATTCAGAACAAACAGCACAAAAAATTGATCAAGAAATTTCAAAAATTATTGAACTTCAATACGAAAGGGCTATCGACATTATTAAAAAATCAAAAGATAAATTAACCGCTCTGGCAGAACGACTTTTAGAAAAAGAAGTTATCTTTAAAGACGACTTGGAGCGCATCTTAGGAAAACGACCCTTCGAAACCGAGGAAGAATCTCCTGAAAAGAAGCCCAAAACCAAGAAAACAACGGCTGGAACGCCCAAAGAATAGAAATGTATTGAAGTGGTGGGACCAACTTTTTGGCAAACAAAAATCTGATCAGCCAGAGAAAAGCCGCTATTTGCCTGAAGAGAAAGTTTCAAAAGACGTTGGATTTGCACAAAACTTTACAAATAATGGAGGCTTTTTCCTTTTTTGCGAAAACAAAAAACAAATCCTTAAAAACTTTGTTGAAATCCTTAAAGAAAACCATTGGACTCCTGAGGATATTTTATGTTTTGACTCCAATCTAGCTCCTGTTTTTGATCTTCCTCTAACCAAAACAGAAACCACCAATAAGACTTTTAAGGCAGGGCTTTTTATATGTGAATACCTCATCAGCAACACCGGCAGCATATTGTTTTGTCATCATCAAATAAAGCATTTTAAAATGCATCAACTTCCAAAAACACTTATCGTTTACGCTAGTGCCAAACAATTTGTTTCTGATGTGAGTGAGGGCATGACCCTCCTAAAAAATAAATACAATAAAGAAATTCCTACAAACATAAGCGCTATCAATTGTCAAGAAGACAAACAAAATGAAGGTCCATCTTCCCTCCAAAATTCATCTAAAAACATATATTTACTGTTACAAGATCATTCTCTTTAATGAAAGAAATTGTTATTCGTAGTCTCTCAGGGCTGTTATACGTTTTTTTGATTCTAGGTTCTGCATGGGTTTCGGAGACGCTTTTTTTAAGTATCATTTCTGTTTTTTCGGGTCTTGCACTTTTGGAATTTCAACGGCTTCAAAAAGTAACAAGCCCCTTTCCTTATCTTTTTCTAATGTTGTTGTGGATGCAAAGCGTGTTTCAATGGCTGCCTACTTTTTTTACAATTGTACTACTTCTTGCTGTGGTGGGAATTAACACTTCATTGGCTATAGCGCTCTTTCGTCGACCCAATCAAGCTTTTTCAAAAGGGTTTTCGTTTTGGGCCGCCCTCCTTTATATTACAGGAAGCAGCTATTTTATTTTAGGCTTCACAAAAGTAGAACCTACCCTTGGCATGGCACCCGTTGTGTTTGTCTATGCTGCCATTTGGGTAAATAATTCATTTGCTTACATTAGTGGACGTCGTTTTGGCAAAACCCCGCTATTTCCCTCCATTTCACCCAAAAAAACTTGGGAAGGATTCTGGGGTGGTTTCATTTTTACCTTACTTTTGAGTTATCTAGTTTTTATGAGACAATCACATTTTTCCATTTGGTTTTTTCTTGGCTTTGGCGGTGTGATTTCTATTCTTGCCACCCTAGGCGATTTAATTCAATCTAAATTTAAACGCCTTGCGGCTGTAAAAGATAGTGGCTCTCTTATTCCAGGACATGGCGGTTTTTTTGATCGCATGGACAGCGTGCTCTTTAGTGCTCCCATAGTCTATGCCCTATTCATACTCGTTCGATATGTTTCATAAAGAAGGCCATCAAATTATACTAACGAGCTTTTTACTTTCGGCACTCGCCGTATTGGGGCTTGATTATTTTCTTCCTACAGGACTCATCCAAAGCCTCCTCCAAATTGCCGTTTTAGTAATGCTTGTTTTAATCTTACAATTTTTTAGAAACCCAAAACGTAATACCCCACTAGATACAAATCATCTTTTAGCCCCCTCCGATGGCAAAATTGTGATTATTGAAGAAGTGTTTGAAAAAGAATATTTTAAAGACAAACGCCTCCAAGTATCCATTTTTATGAGTCCCTTAAATGTTCATGTAACACGCTATCCGATGAGCGGCAAAGTGTTGTTTAGCAAATACCATCCAGGCAAATATCTAGTGGCCTGGCATCCAAAGTCTTCCGAATTAAACGAGCGCACCACTATTGTTTTAGAAAACGATTCTTTTGGAGCCATTTTATATCGTCAAATTGCTGGAGCGGTGGCACGTCGCATCGTAAATTATGCTGAAGTGAACCAAGAAGTTGTGCAAGGAACCGACGCTGGTTTTATCAAATTTGGCTCGCGCATTGATCTTTTTCTTCCCTTAAACACACCACTTGCTGTGTCTTTAAACCAAAAAGTTAAGGGCGGCATTGACGCCATTGCTCGTTTAGATTAGAGCGATTTTAAGCTTTTTTCAAGCAGTTCAATTTTAGCCTGAGCATCGGCGGCTTTTTTACGCTCAAGGGCAATCACATTTTCAGGAGCATTATTCACAAAACGCTCGTTTTGCAATTTTTTCTCTACCGATTGTAAAAACCCTTTAGCATATGCCAATTCAGTTTCTAATTTTTCTTTTTCTGCAGCGGCATTTACTTGCTGTTTTAGAGGCACAAAAAACTCCATTTGTTGCACTCTAAAACTACCCCCCTCAGCAGCAGCATCGGTTTGTGGGCCGAGAAAGGCATTAACAAAACCCAATTTTTGTATACTGGCTTGAAAAGGAATGTCAACAGTTTTTGAAGTATTGTGAAGTGTAATGACTTCTTTAAATGGCAATTGTTTTTCTTTTCTAAAATGACGCAAGCCAGCCACAAGTTCCTTTGCGGTTTCAAAGGCCTCCAATTGGGAATGATTTACTGGTGTAGATATAGGCCACTGGGAAACAATCAAGGCTTCCTCATGGTTTCTTTGCTGTATGGCTTGCCATAATTCTTCCGTCAAAAAGGGCATGAATGGGTGCAGCAAGCGAAGGTTGTTTTCAAAAAGGGTTTTCACTTTTTGCCCAATTTCTGCATTTAAAGGCTGGCCATATTCGGGTTTAACTAATTCTAATAGCCAAGAGCAGAAATCATCCCATATCAATTTATAAACCGCCATGAGGGCATCCGAAATACGGTATTTTTCAAAATGGGCATCCACTTGTGCTAGAGTGTGTTGAAATTGATGTTCATACCAACCCAAAGCTTCTTCGGCCGCTAGGTCAATAGCCACTTTATCATCCAATGCCCAGCCTTCCACCAATCGAAAGGCATTCCAAATTTTATTAGCGAAGTTTTTTCCTTGCTGACAAAGACTTTCGTCAAAAAGCAAGTCGTTGCCCGCTGGGGCACTGAGCATTAATCCCACCCGAACAGCATCGGCACCAAATTCTTCAATTAGCTTCAGTGCATCAGGGGAATTACCCAATTGCTTTGACATTTTACGGCCTTGTTTATCACGAACTAATCCGGTAAGATAAACCTTTGAAAATGGTTTTTCATCTCTAAATTCATACCCAGAAATGATCATTCGCGCTACCCAAAAGAATAAAATATCTGGACCGGTAACTAAGTCTTGTGTAGGGTAATAGTAGTTGATTTCCTCATTATTGGGTTTGCAAATACCATCAAAAACAGAGAGGGGCCAAAGCCAAGAAGAAAACCATGTATCTAATACGTCGTCTTCTTGTTTTAAATCATCTGCAGAGAGCAAAGCATTTCCTGTTTTTTGACGGGCTTTTTCAAGAGCAGCTTCCCTACTTTCTGCTACCACAAATTCTTGATTTCCTGTACCATAATAATACGCTGGAATTTGATGACCCCACCATAACTGTCTAGAAATATTCCAATCTCTTATATTTTCCATCCAATGGCGGTAAGTGCTTTTAAATTTATCGGGAACCAAAGCAATGGTGTTCTCTTCCAAAACTGCATTTATAGCCGGTTGAGCCAGGCTTTCCATTTTTAAAAACCATTGATCTGACAAACGCGGTTCAATAACCTCTTTGGTTCTTTCAGAGGTGCCTACCTTGTGCATATGGGGTTCTTTTTTAACCAAAAACCCCTTTTCTTCTAGCTCTTTAACGATGGCCTTTCGAACAGCAAAACGATCTTTCCCTTGATAATGCAATCCATTTTCGTTTAGAGAACCATCGGCGTTAAAAATATTGACAATTTCTAAACCATGCGTTTGCCCGAGGGCATAATCGTTTGGATCGTGGGCGGGGGTCACCTTCAAGCAACCTGTTCCAAATTCTTGATCTACATAAGCGTCTGCAATCACTGGAATGGCTCTTCCCACCAAAGGCACCTCAGCCTGTTTGCCATGGAGTTTTTTATAACGCTCATCTTCAGGATGCACACAAAGGGCAGTGTCTCCCAAAAGGGTTTCAGGACGAGTGGTGGCAATAATCACTTTTTCTTTGCTGTCTTTAATCGGATAGGCTATATGATAAAGCATACCTTGTTTTTCCTCATAAATCACCTCCTCATCAGATAGAGTGGTTTGGGCTTTGGGATCCCAATGCACCATACGATAGCCTTTATAGATCAAACCCTTTTCATATAGGTCAACAAAAACCTTTATAACAGCTGCTGACATATCAGGATCAAGGGTGAATTTGGTGCGGTTCCAATCACAACTACATCCCAATTTTTTTAGCTGATCTAAAATCACTCCTCCATATTGATGCGTCCATTCCCAAGCGTGGGTTAAAAAGGCTTCACGAGTTAAACTACTCTTGTCAATGCCTTCAGCTTTGAGTTTAGCCACCACCTTAGCTTCTGTGGCAATAGAAGCATGATCAGTTCCAGGCACCCAACACGCATTATACCCCCGCATGCGGGCTCTTCTAATTAGAATGTCTTGTAGCGTGTTGTTGAGCATGTGCCCCATATGTAAAACACCTGTTACATTTGGTGGTGGAATCACAATAGTGTAGGGCTCACGTGCGTCTGGTGTGGAATTAAAATAATCATGCTCTTGCCAGTAAGAATACCATTTGGATTCTACTTCTGTGGCGTTAAACTTAGACGGAAGTTGCATTGAATAGAAGAAAATTTTTTTAAAACACAAAAGTACGCAGCTAAAACGTATAATAAAAAGAAAGACTTGTAAAACCCTTTTTTAATACTTACATTTATCCATATATAAAATAAAACCCCATGAAAAAACTATTATTTTCCTTGCTTTTTGTTGTTAGCCTGAACTCGCTTGTGGCACAAAGTGGTCCAGCCATCACGTTTGAATCCGACACCATTGACTATGGTGAAGTGGCAAAGGGTAGCGATGGCACACGTATTTTTAAATTTACCAACACAGGTGATGCGCCCCTAGAAATTACAGATGCCAAATCTTCTTGCGGATGTACGGTTCCCAAAAAACCAGAAAATCCAGTTGCTCCTGGAGAATCAGCAGAAATTGTAGTACGCTATGACACCAATCGTGTAGGTCCCTTTAGAAAAACCATAAGCATTACAACCAATGTTGAAAGCAACCCCATAGTGGCACTCAAAATAAAGGGAAATGTGCTTCCTTAAGCTGACTAAAATAGCTATGGCATAACTCCATTTTCTAAAAAATTTAGCACCTTTGCATCTTTAATTCAATAGGATGCCACAGTTATCAAAAAAAGGCTTCGAATTGCCTGCATCGCCCATCAGGAAATTAGTGGTTCATGCCGATGCAGCCAAAGAAAGAGGAGTTGAAGTGCTTCATTTAAATATTGGCCAACCTGATATTGAAGCACCAGAAAATGCCATGAAAGCCGTTTTGGAGGCCCAATTGAAATTACTTCCCTATGGCATGTCCCAGGGGTCATTGAGTTATAGAACAAAACTCTGTAATTACTACAAAAAGCATCAAATAAATATTGTTCCAGATGACATATTGGTGACCACCGGAGCAAGCGAAGCCCTTTATTTCTGTCTAAATTTGATTTGTAATGCTGGTGACCAAGTAATTATTCCCGAGCCATTCTATGCCAACTAGAACGGATTTGCTAGTACAGCAAGTGTGGATGTGGTTCCTGTGGTGTCAGATTTTGCTGACCAATATGGTTTGCCCCCCATTGAAAAAATCAAAGAAAAAATCAATTCCAAAACCAAAGCCATATTGTTGTGCAATCCCAGCAATCCCACTGGTTATGTATATGGGAAAGAAGATATTGAAGCGCTAGGGAATTTGGTGGTTGAAAAAGATATTTTTTTAATCGTTGATGAAGTATACCGAGAATTTATCCATAATGGAGACGCCCATTATTCGGTGCTTTGCAACCCATTATGGCAAGAGCATTCTGTGATGATCGATTCTGTTTCCAAACGCTACAGCATGTGCGGAGCGCGCGTGGGCTGCATGGTTTCTCGTAATAAAAAGCTTATGAAGCAAGCCTTAAAGTATGCCCAACTGCGGCTCTCTCCCCCTGCCTATGCCCTGATTGCTAGCGAAGCTGCTTTGGATGCTCCAGACAGCTATCTTGAAAATGTTGTGAAAGAATATCGCAACCGTCGCAATGTGATGATTGAAGCCTTGGAGAAAATTCCGGGGGTGCAGGTATCTCACCCCATGGGCGCTTTTTATTGTATGGCCAAACTCCCAGTGAAAAACGCTGAAGATTTTTCTAAATTTTTACTTACAGACTTTTCAGATCAAGGTGAGACACTCATGCTCGCTCCTGCACAAGGATTTTATTCCACCCCAGGTTTGGGTCAAAACGAAGTGCGTATCGCTTTTGTTTTAGAAGTCAATAAATTGATTCGCGCCGCTCATATTTTAGAAAAAGCCTTAGAACAGTACAATTCCACTACCTCCTAAATGAGTAAATCCATGACAACCATCCAAAATAATTATTCTTTAAAAGCGTATAATAGCTTTGGAATGGATGTCAAAACCAAAGGGTTTGCACAAATAACAGATACCGCAGGGCTGCCCGAATTAATTGGCTCAAATCCGACTCAAAACCTTTTTATACTTGGTGGAGGAAGTAATATTTTATTTACCAAAGACATTGATGGCCTCACCCTGCACTTAGCGAACAAAGGCATTCAAAAAATTTGGGAAACCGATACTAAAATTGGGTTGGAGATTCAAGGGGGCGAAAATTGGCATGCGTTGGTTTTATGGAGTTTAGAACATCACTATGGTGGACTCGAAAATTTAGCTTTAATTCCCGGACAAGTTGGTGCCGCACCCATCCAAAACATTGGGGCTTATGGCGTAGAATTTGAATCCGTTTTTCATTCATGCACCGTGCTTGATCGCAACAGCCTTGAAATAGTAAAGTTATCTAAAGAAGATTGTAACCTAAGCTATCGCAACTCGATTTTTAAAAATTCCGCCAAAGGAAAATTTATAATTCTTTCGGTCCAAATAGAGTTACATAAAGCCCCCCACCCCCTCCATCTGGAATATGGGGCTATTAAAAATCATATTAAAACTGCAAACCCCACCATTCATGACGTGGCACAAGCCGTTATGGATATACGCCGAGCAAAACTTCCTGATCCTAAAATTTTGGGCAATGGGGGTAGTTTCTTTAAAAATCCAGTGGTTGCGGAAAACCATTTTAAAATGTTATTAAAAGAACATCCAAACATTCCGCATTATGATCATACCACCGGATATAAACTGCCTGCAGCTTGGTTGATTGACAAACTAGGGTTTAAAGGATACCGCCAGGGAGCCGTGGGAGTGCATGAAAAACAAGCACTCGTGTTAGTGCATTATGGCGAGGGCAAAGGGTCTGATCTTTTAACACTGGCGGAAACCATAGAAAAAAAGGTGCTAGACGCATTTGGCATTAGACTTGAACGCGAAGTGAATGTATTTTAATTTACGCCCTGTTTTTTGAATCGATAATTAACGTCACAGGGCCATCGTTAACGAGTTCAATTTGCATGTCGGCACCAAACGTTCCCGATAATACTTCATGCGCTAAACTTTTTGAAGCTTCATCAAGGAACAATTCATATAACGGAATTGCATGTGTGTGTTTTGCTGCACCCATATAGGAGGGACGGTTTCCTTTTTTGGTGGCCGCCATCAATGTAAATTGACTCACTATTAAAACACGCCCGCCCATTTCTTTCACCGAGCAGTTCATTACGCCCTTATTATCATTAAAAATTCTTAGGTGTACTAACTTATTTACCAACCAAAATACATCTTCTTCAGTATCTTCATGAGTGATGCCCAAGAGCACCACCAAACCGGCTCCCATCTTTTTTTCTTCTTGCTGGTCAATAGTAATTTTTGCCTTCGAAACCCGTTGAATAACTATGCGCATTTTACATCCTATATGTTGAATCTTCTTCTAATAATTGTTGATAACTGGCATAGCGCGATGCCGCAATTCCGCCCTCTTCAAGCGCTTTAAGCACCCCACAATTGGGCTCCTGAACATGACGGCAATTATGATATTTACACCCTTGGGCCGCCGTCATAAATTCTGGAAAATAATGAGTGATTTCTTCTGGCGCCAGATCTACAATACCAAACCCTTTAATTCCTGGAGTATCAATAATTTTAATCGTAGCGTCTAAGTCATACATTTCTGAAAAAGTGGTGGTGTGCTGACCTTGCATATGTTGTTTTGATAGGGCGGCTGTTTTTAATTGCAAACCTGGGGCAATGGCATTAATCAAGGTAGTTTTTCCAACGCCACTGTGGCCCGAAATCATACTCACTTTATCTTGCATGAGCTGTAGTACTTTTTCCATTCCGTTTTGCTGCGTGGCCGACAGCTGGAGTGTTGTGTATCCAATTTTTTTATAAACGGCCCGAAGCGCATCCACCTCCAAAAGCTCATTAGGCGTGTAAGTATCTATTTTATTAAAAACTAAAACCACTGGAATTTGATAGGCTTCGGCAGCCACCAAAAATCGATCGATGAAGGGCGTTAGGGTGGGCGGCTCCTTTAAAGTGATCAATAAAAAGGCTTGGTCTATATTAGCAGCAATGATATGCGTGCGTTTGGAGAGGTTAACCGACTTTCTCACTATTCCATTTTTGCGTTCTAAAATGGCTTTAATAGTTCCTTTTGGTGGATGGCTTTTTGGATCAATATCAAACATTACATGATCACCCACAACCACAGGGTTGGTACTTTTTATACCTTTTAAACGCAACTTGCCCACCAATCGACAGTCATAAAACGTATCATGAGCCTTAACGCTATACCAACTCCCTGTAGATCGATAAACAACACCTTGTTCCATATGGTTTACAAAGTAACTACTTTTTAGTTATTTCACTTTTTATTAACCCCATTTAGTGGGCAAAACAGGGGCTAAGTTGTATCTTTGCAAAAAAGAATTTGATGGCCCAAAAAACCCTTTTGATGATTTTAGATGGGTGGGGAAATGCTCCCGACCCTAAGGTGTCTGCCGTAGATTTAGCAAAAACACCTTTTATTGATAATTTATATAAAACCTATTCACACAGCACCCTCCGAACCGACGGAGAACATGTGGGGCTTCCCAACGGACAAATGGGAAACAGCGAAGTGGGGCATATGAATTTGGGGGCCGGGCGCATCGTATATCAAGATTTGGCTAAAATCAATAAGGCGGTCAAAGAAAACACCCTCAAAGAAGAGCCCGTTTTAAAAGAAGCTTTGTCTTATGCAAAACAAAACAACAAAAAAATTCATTTTTTAGGCTTGCTCTCCAACGGAGGTGTTCATTCACACATAAATCATTTAGAAAATTTATTGGAAGCCACCGCAGCCAGCGGCGTTCAAGATTTTTATGTTCATGCCTTTACAGATGGACGGGATGTGGACCCTCATTCTGGAGCAGGATTTGTAGCTCAAATTCAAGATAAAATGGCACAAACAGGCGGTGTCTTGGCCTCAATTGTGGGGCGCTATTATGCCATGGATAGAGACAAACGTTGGGAACGTATTCAAAAAGTTTATGATCTTCTGGTGCATGGCAAAGGAACTCCAAGCCAAGACTTAGTAGCTAGTTTAAAGGCCAGCTATGAGAACAACATAACGGATGAATTTGTGGAACCTCATTTTCTATCCGATCAAAATCAAAACCCTGTGGCTCCCATCACCGCAGATGATGTGGTAGTCTTTTTTAATTTCCGAACCGACCGTGGTCGAGAACTGACCGAAGTACTTTCTCAGAAAGCTTTTCCCGAATATCAAATGGAACCCCTGCCCTTACATTATGTTACTTTAACCAATTATGATGAATCTTATGAAGGTGTTAGGGTCATTTTTGACAAAGACAACTTGACCGGTACGTTGGGCGAAACCCTTTCTAGAGCGGGAAAAACTCAAGTGCGCATTGCCGAGACAGAAAAATATCCACACGTTACCTTTTTCTTCAATGGTGGAAGAGAAACTCCCTTTGAAGGCGAAGACAGAATTTTGTGTCCCTCTCCCAAAGTAGCTACCTATGACCTTCAGCCCGAAATGAGTGCGCCACAAGTGCGTGATGCCATCGTGGAACGCATGCAACAAAACCCACCAGATTTTATCTGTTTAAACTTTGCTAATCCCGATATGGTGGGCCACACCGGTGATCTCCAAGCCGCCATCAAGGCATGTGAAACTGTAGATCAATGTGCGCAAGAAGTGGTAGAAACAGCTCTCGAAAAAAATTATGCTTGTCTTATTATTGCCGATCATGGCAATTGTGAAACGATGCGCAATCCCGATGGCAGCCCCAACACCGCACACACCACCAATCCGGTGCCTATTATTTTGGTAGATGCCAAGAAACGCAAGTTAAATGCTGGTGTTTTAGCCAATGTGGCACCCACGCTTTTGGAACTTATGGGTGTTGCCCAACCGGATGAAATGAATGCAAAATCGCTCTTACAATCATGAAAAAAAGCATTTTTCTTGTTTTGACATTAACACTGCTCACCCATTGTCAACAAAATAGATCTAAAAAAGTATTACAACCTCTACCGGCCAAACAAGCCCTCACCGAAGAAGGTGATCCCATGTTGTTAGGTCCCATTAACCGAGCAAACCTTGCCGATTCAACATACAAGGCTTGGTTTCAAGAGAGTTACAATTTTTATCGCATTCCCGAGGGCTGGGCGGCACCCTTAAAAACAACCGTCCAAGATTTAGAATTGATCATTTTTATGGGCACATGGTGCGAAGATACCCAACGAGAATTAGGAGGAATGTTTAAACTTATTGATGCCCTAGAAATTTCGGAGGAACAAATTAGTATGTATGCCCTCAACGAAGACAAAAACAGTGCTGAAGGATATGAAAAACCGTATGAGATTATCAATATACCTACGCTTATTTTCAAAAAAGAAGGCGTTGAGATTAATCGTATCGTAGAACTTCCTGTAGAAACGTTGCACGAGGATATGCAAAAAATCTTAACGGGAATGCCCTACCAAACCGCCTACGACTTTTAATTCCACAGCATGACGCTTAAAACATCGGTAGTAATTGCACTAATGTATGAAAGCGCCCAAATTGTTTCTAAAACTTTGGGCATGTTGGCCGGTGAAATTAAACCGGGTGTCACCACTCTAAAATTGGATCAATTGGCTGAGGCCTTTATTCGCGACCACGGAGCTGAGCCGGGCTTTTTAGGGCTTTATGATTTTCCTAATACCCTTTGTGTGAGTCCCAATGCACAAGTGGTGCATGGCATACCCAACAACACACCTCTTCAAGAGGGCGATATTCTTTCGGTGGATTGCGGTGCTTATAAAAATGAATTTTATGGCGATCATGCATATACATTTGCAGTGGGCGAAATTGCACCCAAAACAAAACAACTATTAGAGGTTACTAAAACGTCTCTTTACAAGGGCATTGCCCAATTTCAAGCGGGTAAACGCATTGGAGATCTTGCTCATGCCATACAATCATACACTGAATCTTTTGGTTATGGAGTAGTACGTGAATTGGTGGGGCACGGTCTCGGCAGAGAAATGCATGAGGCCCCAGAAGTACCTAATTATGGACGAAGAGGGTTTGGAAAAAAATTTCAAGATGGGATGGTTCTTGCCGTGGAACCCATGATTAACCAAGGTACCCGAAAAATAAAACAACTCCCCGACGGATGGACCATTTTAACTGCAGATGGAGCACCCAGCGCCCATTTTGAACACAATGTGGCACTAGTTAATGGAGCGCCACGCTTGCTCTCCACCTTTCGCTTTATTTATGAAGCCCTCGGCATTTCTTCAAACGAAGAAGAACCCTATTTGTACAAAGCATGAAATGGTTGCTCCGTTTTTTTCCTCGCCCTCTACTCATCCGCTTGAGTTTACGGTTTCGCCCCTTATTGAAATGGTGGTATAAGGGCACTACATTTACCGATCCCATTGATGGCAGTAGCTATCGAAAATTTTTACCCTACGGCTACGGAGAAACCCTACGACCTCATGCCCTCTGTCCCGGCACATTGTCTTTAGAACGCCATCGGTTATTGTGGTTGTATTTAAAAAATCACACCCCTTTTTTATCCCAATCGCTTAGTGTATTGCATGTAGCTCCAGAACAAGTGTTTTATAAAACATTTAAGGCTATAAAATCATGGCGCTATATTACCACAGATTTGCACTCCCCCTTGGCTGAAGTTAAGGCCGATTTATGTGATTTACCTTTTAAAGACAACCAATTTGATTTAATTTTTTGTAACCACGTGTTAGAACATATTGCGGAGGATCAAAAAGCCATTAAAGAACTTTATCGGGTGTTGCAAAAAGGAGGCACCTTGATTGCCCAAGTGCCACTTGATGCTTCACGAACACAAACCTATGAAGACCCTTCCATCACTGAATCTCAAGCTAGAGCCAAAGCGTTTGGACAATACGACCATGTGCGCATTTATGGGTTGGATTTTTATGAGCGTTTACAAAAAGTCGGATTTTCTACCCAAGCTGTTTTTATTCAAGAACAGTTAAACACACAGGAAATAACTCGTTACGCTTTGCCACCTCTTGAAAAAATTCCGGTGGCCACAAAATAAAAATACACACCCCTCCAACGGTAGGTAAACCTGATTTTGTAATACAAAATCTTTCCCCTCTTGTTAGCGGTGAGGAAGAAAATTTCCTCCTAACAAGGGGGTCAAAGGGGGGTGTACTATCAAGTTTTTTTCTGTTTCAAAAGTACACACCCCTAGCACAACAAAGTTGTGCTTTCCCCTCTTGTTAGAGGGGAAGTAAAAAGGGTTTGGGAAGCATTATTCCCCCATATTAAAGGGGCAGGGGGGTGTTAAACCCAAAACCCGAAAATGAAAAATACACACCCCTGCTCAACAAAGTTGTGCTTTCCCCTCTTGTTAGAGGGGTTCATTAAGTAAAGCTCTCAAAGGATAGACTCGAAAAAAGAATGTAAAGGGAAGTCGTTTTAACGTGATTCGGCCTCAAAAAAGCCTCTTGTAGAGACTTCTTGAAAGCCCGTACTATCGGCCACAATCCAATAGGCCTCTAGGTTGGGAATTTTTTCAATAAGAGGTTTGCTTTCTTCAATCGGCATCACCATCAAGGCAGTGGCCCAGGCATCAGCCGTCATACAATCGGATGCCAAGACAGAAGCACTAAGCACTGGAGAGGGCAAAGCAAATCCGGTGAGGGGGTTTACAGAATGTACAAAACGCTGCCCTGATTGAGGGTCTATTCTAAATTTACGGTAGTTGCCTGAGGTGTCAATAGCCTTATTGTCAAGAGACAAGGTCGTAATCAATGATTGTGCTGTGTCTTGATTAGGATTTTCAATGGC
>CAZTYX010000021.1:0-19596 GCA_964617385.1 uncultured Flavobacteriaceae bacterium
TAAAAAGTTGGCCTACCCAATCCAAAACAAAAAAAGCGGTTTTTATCATCTTTTTGAATTTAGCGCCTCGGCTGAAACCATTGGCGAACTAGAGTTGACTTTTCGTCGTGATGAGCGTGTAATGCGCTATCTCACTGTGAAGCTAGACAAGCACGCCGTTGCATGGGCCGAAAAACGAATGAAAAGAATAAACCAAAAAGCTTAAAAAGATGTCTAAAATTGAAGAACAAAATTCCGGCAGAAAAGAAGGAGAAATCCGTTATTTGACCCCGCTAAATATTGACACCAACACACAAAAAAAATACTGTAGATTTAAACGAAGCGGTATTAAATATGTGGATTATAAAGACCCAGATTTCTTATTGAAATTTGTGAATGAACAAGGTAAAATTTTACCCCGCCGACTCACAGGAACTTCATTGAAATATCAACGAAAGGTTTCTGTAGCCATTAAAAGAGCGCGCCATTTGGCTTTGATGCCTTATGTGGGTGATATGTTAAAATAATCGAAAAGAACGTATTATGGAGATTATCTTAAAAGAAAACATTGAAAACCTCGGGTTCAAAGACGATATTGTAAAAGTTAAAAACGGCTATGGTCGTAACTTTTTAATTCCAAAGGGAAAGGCTATTATGGCCACAGCATCGGCCCGAAAAGTGTTGGAAGAAACCCTCAAACAAAGGGCTTTTAAAGAAAAGAAAATTATTGAAGCCGCCGAAAAAGTTGCCGATAGCGTGAAAGCGTTAGAAATTAAAATTACAGCTAAAGTAGGTTCAGGAGATAAACTTTTTGGTTCTGTTAGCAATGCCGATTTGGTTGCCGCTATTGGTGCCCAAGGACAAGAACTTGATCGAAATGGGGTGAGCATTCCAGGAAAAACAATTAAACGTACTGGAAGATATGAAGCCACCATTCGATTGCACCGTGAAGTGCAATTCCAATTTCCTTTTGAAGTGATTCCCGAAAAGGCTTCGGAATAAGCCTCTAAACCCGCCCGAAGGCGGGTTTTTTTCTGCACTATGGCTAAATATCATCGTCTGTCGGAAGAACAATTACACACCTTGCACTTTGAATTTGCACAGTTTTTAGCTACGCAAGGAATTGATAAAAATGAATGGGATGCACTCAAAAAACAAAACACATCTCAAATTGGATTTCTTCTAGATGCTTTTAGTGATGCTGTTTTTGAAAAACTGTTTGATCAGGCAGCATTTTTAGAATTTATTACACCCAATAAAGCCTTTCTTTTTCATACTCAAAAAGAAGTTGTTTCAGCAATTGTTATTCAAAATGAACTTTCAACAATAGACCTCACTAAAAATGATGCATGGTCTTGGTTGGCAACTCATTGGGAAAACCCAAAAATCACATTTTTTAAAAGTGAAAAAAAATATCCTGACAAACGAAATGCGTTTCTCTACGATTATTTTAAAAAAGGTGCCGTTATTACAAATGGAGATCGTTACCGCCAATGGAAATCTATTTTATAGATTCAAGAAAATAAAGGATATTTGTATTAATTCTACACTATGGCAATTAAACCAGCAACACCAAAAGGAACGCGAGATTTTAACTCGAATGAGATTGCCCGTCGTAATTATCTCAAAGGCACCTTGCAAACCGTTTTTGAACAATATGGTTTTAACCCCATAGAAACTCCTTCTATGGAGCGTTTAGAAACCCTCTCAGGGCAATATGGTGAAGAGGGTGATCGACTTATTTTTAAAATTTTAAACTCTGGAGAAAAAGTTAAAAAGGCAGATTTAAATGCACTGGAGGCTAGCGAATACAAAAAGTTCGCCCAATCGCTTTCGGAAAAAGCCTTACGCTATGACCTCACCGTGCCCATGGCGCGCTTTGTTTCCCAGCACCAAAACGAGTTGCCTTTTCCCTTTCGTCGCTATCAAATTCAACCCGTTTGGCGTGCCGACAGACCTCAACACGGTCGCTTTCAAGAATTTTATCAATGCGACGCCGACATTGTGGGGGAACGTTCGTTATGGCAAGAAATTGAAATGATCTGCTTGTATGATACTGCTTTTAAAGCCCTTGGTTTGGAAGCTGTCACCATTAAGATTAATCACAGAGCTCTTTTGGCAGCCTTGGCAAACTATGTGGGCGCTGCAGACAAACTCACTGATTTTACAGTGGCACTAGACAAATGGGACAAAATTGGAAAGGCTGGTGTGCAAGATGAATTGGTTAATAAAGGTTTTTCTGCTTCAGCCATTCAAACCCTCTTTCCTTTGTTGGAAGAACAGAGCTCCGCTAAAGAAAAACTGAATCAGTTACAAACTCTTTTTGAAGCCCATCAATTGGACACATCTGGCCTTGAGGAGTTGCGCTTTGTTTTTGAGCAACTCAAATCGGTGAACATTTCTGTCCAGCTTGATTTTGATTTAACCTTAGCCAGAGGACTTCATTATTATACCGGGATGATATTGGAAGTTATGCCGCCAGCATCTGTACAAATGGGTTCAATTGGTGGAGGTGGACGTTATGACAACCTCACCGAAACCTTTGGCCTTAAAAACATGTCGGGTATTGGCATTTCGTTTGGTTTTGAACGCATTTATTTAGTCTTAGAAAGCTTGAATTTATTTCCCAAATCTGTAGAGGCACAAAAACCGATTTTATTTCTCAATTTTGGCGGGCAAGCCACGGCCAAAAGTTTTTCTTTGGTCAATCAACTTCGCAGTGCAGGCATCAGTGCAGAGCTCTATCCTACTTCAGCAAAATTGAAAAAGCAAATGCTTTATGCGAACAAAAAGGACATTCAAAAAGTAGTTTTGATTGGGTCTGAAGAATTTGAACATCAAACATTTGTGCTTAAAGACATGCTAACGGGTGAACAATCTACCCACAAAATGGCTGATGTATTGGAGTTATTCCAATAGCAGATTAGTTTTCTGTGCTTGGTTTGCGATAGGGCTGAAACGGTTGTTTCAACAAGGTATTTATTTTGCCATTGCCTTCTTCATCAAAAAAGACATCTACGCCATACACTAGTTTTTCTCGATCCAACTGCATATAGGTGCCAAACAAACGATCCCAAAGGGAAAATATATTGCCATAGTTCGCATCGGTATATGGCAACACATAGTGATGATGCACTTTGTGCATATCTGGTGAAACAATTAAATAGCTTAAAAAATGATCCAATCTTTTAGGTAATTTGATATTGGCATGGCTGAACTGAGTGGCCACTAACGATAACGATTGATACAACATGACGATGCCAATGCCTGTGCCCAAAACAAAAACGCCAGACAATGTAAAGGCGAATCGAACTAAACTTTCTAAAGGATGATGTCTGTTGGCGGTTGTAGTGTCTACTTTATGATCACTGTGATGTACCAAATGGATCATCCAAAGCGGTTTGATTTGGTGTTCAAGCCAATGGGGTAAATAAGCACCCACGAGATCTAATAGCAATAATCCCAAAACCACATGCAACCATAAAGGCAATTCAGGTACTAAATAAAGCATACCAAATTCTCGGGATACGACCCAATCAGATGTGCTGAGCAAAAGGAAAGCCAATAAAAAATTGATAATCACCGTAGTGGCTGTAAAAAAGAGGTTGGGTAGTGCATGTTTCCATTTTTTATATCCAAAACGTTGGAGCGGAAAACGGTTTTCTAATAACCAGAAAAAGCTTAAACCACCTACTAATAAAAGACTTCTGTGTAATGAGGGGATTGTTTCAAAATACGCTATAATCAACTCCATTGAATCCAATTTTTAGATAAATGTAAAAATTAAATCAGAATTTGTCCAAATAATCCTACAAAGCACAAGAGACTAAGTAAGAAATTAGTAAGTTTAAACGGTAAAAATGACAAACAGAATGAAACGAAAAGAATTTTTAAAAGCCTCCTCATTAGCACTGGGGGGAGCAACTTTTGTTCCGCATCAATTTCCACTAACGGGCACCATTTTAGGCGCCAATGATCGGTTGCGTATTGGTGCCATTGGTATTAACGGAATGGGTTGGTCAGACACTAAATCATTGCTTAAAATTGACGGTATAGAATTGGTGGCCATTTGCGATGTGGATCAAAATGTGATTGCCAAGCGGAAAGAGGAATTAGGTGAAGCTGGAAAAAAGGTTCGGGTTTATGCAGACTATCGAGACCTTTTAGATCAAAAAGATATTGATGCTGTTGTAATTGGGACACCCGATCATTGGCATGCCCTTATGATGATGCATGCCTGTGAAGCTGGAAAGCATGTATATGTAGAAAAACCCATCGGCAATTCTATTGGGGAGTGCAACGCCATGGTGGCCGCTCAAGAAAAATACAACAATGTGGTGCAGGTGGGTCAATGGCAACGCAGTCAACAGCACTTTAGAAATGCGTTAAATTTTATAGATAGTGGTGCTTTGGGCCCCATACGAACCGTAAAAGTATGGTGCTATCAGGGGTGGATGCGTCCGGCAGAAAAAGTACCCAACAGCGCACCTCCTTCAGGTGTTGACTATCAAAGTTGGTTGGGGCCAGCCCCCACAAAACCATTTAATGCCAGCCGTTTTCATTTCAATTTTAGATGGTTTTGGGATTATGCTGGTGGTTTAATGACCGATTGGGGAGTCCATTTGTTAGACTATGGCCTCTTGGGCATGAAAGCAGCTGCACCCAAGTCAATTGTGGGTGTAGGCGGCCATTTTGCCTATCCTGATTTAAGTCAAGAAACTCCCGATACACTCACCACGCTCTATGAATTTGATGGGTTTAATTTGGTTTGGGATTCAGCCATGGGCATCGATAATGGCTCCTATGGTCGAGATCATGGGATTGCCTACATAGGTAATAATGCCACCTTAGTTCTTAATAGAGGAGGTTGGGAAGTGATTGAAGAACGCCGCAGTGAAAATAAAATAGCCAAACCTTTAGAAACAACACTTGATAATGGTCTAGACAAGCATACCGAAAATTTTGTGGCGGCCATTCGAAATAATGAACCCAATGCTGTGAACTGTAGTATTCAAGACGGTGCCCATGTGGCCACTGTGGCTCAAATGGGAAATATTTCCTATAAAACCCAAGAGAAAATATTTTGGGATGCACAGGCACAGCAATTTACCGATCAAAAGATCAACAACAAGTATTTAATGAATCAATATCACAATAATTATAAATTACCTATTCTTTAAAAATGAAAACACTTAAGTATTATATCCTTTTTGGTTTTGCCCTTCAACTCGCCTTTGCACAAGAGCGACCTAAACCCGAAGAAACAGAAGTATGGGAACCTGAACCACGCTTGGTGAGCCCTGGCTACTATAATAGTGCTCCCAGTGATGCCATTGTTCTTTTTGACGGCACCGATCTTTCGAAATGGAAAAGTGAACGAAATGATGGCCCCGCTCAATGGACTATTAATGGTGATGGTAGCATGACTGTAAACCCAGGCACAGGCGATATCGTTACCCGAGAAGAACACGGCTCCATACAATTGCATATTGAGTGGAAATCACCAATTGAAATTACAGGTGACGGACAAGGACGTGGCAATAGTGGAATCATTTTTCAGCGCCGATATGAAGTCCAGGTTTTAGACAGTTATAACAATAGAACCTATTCAAACGGGCAAGCGGCCTCCATTTACAAGCAATCCATACCGCTCGTAAATGCGATGCGTCCTACGGGGGAGTGGCAAGTGTATGACATTGTGTTTAACGCCCCTCAGTTTGATGCCAGCGGTAAAATGACTGCCCATGGAAGCTTTACGGTATTCCACAATGGTGTGTTGGTTCAAAACAACGTTAAAATTTTAGGAACCACAGAATATATTGGCGCTCCTAAAACAGGCCGTGATGAAATGCCAGGTTATGGAAATAACACCAAAACCGAGCGCTATTTGTTGTTGCAAGACCATAGTAATCATGTGAGTTATCGCAATATTTGGATGCGTAAACTTTAGGAGGGTATACAACCAGAAAAGAAATGTAAGGGGGAGGAAACTTCCCCTTATTTTTTATAAGAAAAAATTTCTCTCATCAACCGCCACTTTTCGCCGGTTTTACTGTTGGGTAAGGCTTTTTGGAATCTCCACATCAATGTTTCCCAATCTTGCACCTTAGGATTGTTCTGATCCAATTGGGCTTTCTTTTCAAAACTAAAATCATCTGTGGTTTCTAACACCATAAACAGCCGATTTTCAACATTGTATATGTGCATACTCAAAATACCACTAGCCCCAATGCTTTCTAAAATTTCAGGCCAAACCGCTTGATGGTGTTTTTTATAGGCGGCTATTTTTTCTGGGTCGTTTTCTAAGTCTAAAGCCAGATAAAATTGTTTCATTCTCGGATTAATTGATGCGCATAATACCAAATATAAACAAAGCAAAGTAGGGGTAAGAAGAAAGACCAATTTACCTCCGGAATACCCATCCATAATTGATCGGCCACGCCATTGCCTCCAATGTCTATTAAATCTCCTTGAAATTTGGGCATTAAAGCACCTCCCACAATGGCCATAACCAAACCGGCGGCGCCCACTTTGGTGTCATCGGCGTTCAGGTCTTTCAGGGTTTCTCCATATATGGTAGGAAACATTAATGACATAAATAAGGAAATACTAACCAAGGCATACAATCCTATTTGGTTGGTAAAAATGATGGTTGCTAAAGTGCTCAGCACACCAAATACTGCAAAGGCACGAAGCATGACTGGAGCTTTAAAGTCTTTTAATAAGTAGGTGCCAATGGCGCGACCTACTAAAAACAAAATGAACGCCACAAATTGATAATTGGCCGCCACATCGGCTCCAATGCCTTGAGCTTCGGCATATTGATAAATATAAGTCCAACACATGATTTGAGCGCCCACATAAAAAACTTGTGCCAAAACACCCATGCGATAAAACTTTTTTCGCAATAGATTCATTAAGGTGGTTCCCAATGGAGGTAAGGCTTCTGTATTTTTGCTCTTGGGCATTTTCAACACACTTATTACCGCCAAATAGCCCAACACCACAAGGCCTAAAACAACATAGGGATCACGAATAACCAAAAGGTCGGCGGTGCGAATGGCAACTTTTTGCATCTGGTCTAAAGCATCAAAAGAGGCTATATCATCTGATTGTAAATTTTTCAACACAAATTGTTGTGCCACAAGCAAACCCAACAACAAACCCACTGGATTGAACGCTTGTGCAAAATTAAGCCGTCTTGTGCCGGTGGCAGGATCACCCATGGCAATAATGTAGGGATTGGCAGTGGTTTCTAGAAAAGCCAAGCCAAAAGTGAGTACATAAAGTCCTAAGCAGAAAAACCAAAATTGTTCGGTGAGTGCGGCCGGATAGAATAACAAAGCGCCAATGCCATAGAGCGCCAATCCCACAATGATGCCATGTTTATAGGTATATTTACGAACAAACACTGCGGCGGGAAGGGCCATACAAAAATACCCACCATAAAAAGCCATTTGCACCCAAGCTGCCTGGCTGTTGCTTAGTTCTAAAACTTTTTTAAAAGCCTGTACCATGGGATCCGTAACTGCGTTAGCAAAGCCCCAAAGTGCAAAAAGCGCGCTGACCATAATAAATGGAAGGCGCATTTGTTTTGAAAGGGTTGGGGCCGTGGTTGATTTTGTATTCATCGTTTTAGCTTTTAAAGTGCACGATCTAAGTGGGTATAGCCTCCATCCACATAAATGAGCTGTCCGGTGGTATGGCTAGATCGTTCAGACAACAGAAAAGCAACCATATTTGCAATTTCCATGGGTTCGGTCATACGATTTTCGAGCGGAATATTATCTGTTATTTTTTTTAAGGTTTTTTCTGGATCGGGTAAAGTTTGAATCCATTTTTCATACAGAGGGGTGTAAGATTCTGCAACAATAACGGCATTTACGCGAATGCTATAAGGCAACAATTCTAGCGCCCATTCTCTTGTTAAGGCGTTTCGTCCTCCGTTGGCAGCAGCATAGCCCGATGTATTTCCCTGACCGGTTGTGGCTACTTTGGAACCAATATTTACAATGGCACCTTTTGTTTTTTTTAGGTGGGGCAGCGCATGGTGCGCCAACAGATAATAATGTATCATGTTGCGTTCCAAGGATTGCACGAAAGCGTGATAATTTCCTTTTTCTAATCCTACAGAGTCATTCACACCAGCATTGTTGACCAATCCATCAAGGTGTCCAAAATCGGTCACCGCTTGCGCAATTGCCTGCCCACAGGCATCGGGCTCCGTTAATTCTGCTTGAAAACTGCCCATTGTCCAATTTTTTTGATCAAAGCTACGTTGCATTTCAGCTAAGCTATTTTTGTTTCTGCTCACTACATAAGGGATGGCCCCCTCTTGGGCTAAACACTCGCTAATAGCTCTACCAATTCCTTTGGAACCACCACTAACTAAAATCACTTTGTTTTCTAATGCTAAATTCATGTGGTGTATATATGATAAAAATCAAGTGTGTTTTTATAAAAAAGGGCCTCTTTCTCTGTGGGGCTAAAGGTGTTAAAATACCGCTGCACCAACTGAAGTATTTTTTGATAACTTCCACCCAAAAGGCACACTGGCCAATCGGATCCCCAAAGCAATCGATTAGTGCCAAAAGCGTCTGTTACTACATCAAGGTAGGGAACAAAATCAGAATATTGCCAGCGTTCCCAATCGGCTTCGGTTACCATACCCGATAATTTACAGTACACATTGGGAAAGGCCGCTAGTTGTTTTATATGTTTTTTCCAAAGATTGATTTCCTTTGCTTTGATGTATGGTTTGGCTAGGTGATCTACCACAAAGCGTTGGTTTGGAAAAGCATTCACAAAACGAATGGCTTCTTCGAGCTGATGTGGATATAAAAGTAAATCATAGGAATAATTATAAGTTGCCAATTGTTTAATACCAGCTCTAAAATCGGTTCGATCTAAAAACCCTTGAGGTTCTTTTTGTACAATATGACGGTAACCCTTTAATGCCTGATGATCTGAAAATTGAGCTAAGGTATGTGCAACATCCGATTGGCAAAAATCGGCCCAGCCTACCACACCTAAAATACTTGTATTTTTTTTAGCCAGTGATAGTAAAAAAGCAGTTTCTTCAACCGAGGTGTCGGCTTGAACAGCAATACTCCCCTGAATGTTGTTTTCCATTAGGAGGGGAGATAAGTCTTCTGGCATAAAATCGCGTCGTAAAATCTGCATCGTGTCATCAATCCAACGGTCCCGTTTTGGATCAAACTGCCAAAAATGCTGATGACTGTCTACGATATTCATCTTTTAAATGCAATTACTTCTTGTTTTGAAGTGCCTAGTTGATCAATGCCCAATTCCATCAAATCGCCGGGACGTAGATATTTGGGAGGATCAAAGCCTAGGCCTACCCCTGAGGGGGTTCCAGTAGAGATGATATCACCAGGCAGGAGCGTCATGAATTGACTGATATAACTCACCACCGTGGGTATATTAAATACAAAATCAGAGGTGTTGCTGTCTTGTAATAAGTTGCCATTTAGTTTAAGCCATAAATTTAAATTGTGCGGATCATCAATTTCGTCTTTTGTAGCAATAAAAGGGCCCAATGGTGCGAAAGTGTCACAACTTTTTCCTTTCACCCATTGTCCAGACCGTTCCAATTGAAAACCCCTTTCGCTGATGTCATTATGGAGTGTATATCCTGCCACATAATCCATAGCTTCTTGCACAGACACATAGGAAGTTTTTTTACCAATAATCACTGCCAACTCCACCTCCCAGTCTGTTTTGTCACCGTTCTTAGGTAACATCACCTCATCATTGGGGCCACAAATGGCTGTAGTGGCTTTAAAAAACAGCACCGGTTCGTCTGGAATTTGCATGCCACTTTCTTTAGCGTGTTTACTGTAATTTAAACCCACACAAACAATTTTTGACGGGTCTTTTAGGGGAGCCCCCAAACGCACTGAAGTATCTACTTTGGGACATTGTGATTGGTTTTGAGTAAACCATGTTTTGAGTTTTGTTAAACCATCATTTTCAAAAAAATGACGCGTATAATCACTACCAAAAGCCGATACATCATATCGCTCATTGGCCACTAAAAGTCCGGGTTTTTCTTCTCCCGGTTTTCCAAATCGTATTAATTTCATTTAACCATTTAATTTAATAAAACCACCGTCAATGGGCACATCGGTTCCAGTAATAAAACCGGCCTCGTCGGAACACAAATAAAGGGCCAAATCGGCCACTTCTTGTGGTGTTCCCATGCGTCCTATGGGTTGTGTTTTAGATAATTTTTCAAACATTTCATTTTCCTTGCCGGGATAGTTTTGTGCTAAAAAACCATCCACAAAGGGTGTGTGTATACGGGCTGGCGAAATGCTGTTGCATCGTATACCATAGGCCACATAATCTTTGGCGGTAGAATAGGTCATGGCCAACACAGCGCCTTTGGTCATCGAATAAGCAAATCGGTCGGCCACCGCAACAGAGCCAGCAATAGAAGCTACATTAAGAATGCAACCGCCTTTTTGTTTTTTAAAATGAGGCAATACGGCCTTGGTACCATTAAACACGCCTTTGATATTGACACCATAGAGCTTGTCTAAGGTGGCTTCGTCTGTATTTTCGAGGTTGCCCACATGGGCAATGCCTGCATTGTTAATCAAAATATTGAGGGGAGATAAATCTTTGACAAGGCTTTGAAAGGTTTTTCCGTCTTGTATATCACACAAGTGTTGTGTCGCTTTTCCTCCCTGTTCTTGAATTGTTTGCGCTAAGGTATTTAGTTTTTCTTTATTGAGGTCAAACAAATGAACGGTGGCACCCTGCGCTGCAAATGTGAGGGCAATGGCTCGACCAATGCCACTAGCCGCTCCAGTGATAAGGGCTCCCTTTTGGGAAAGATCAAATTTCATTTATGTTATGCTACGGTTTTAATCCTTTCGTGATTCTCAAATATAATTAAAACCGATGGAATGAAGCGTAGAAGTAAATTAGAAAGCGATGCGCTATTTTTTAAATTTTGCGCGTTTTTTCTTCTTTTTAAAAGGAGCGGGCACGTGCTTTTCTTTTTTGGTAAGCTCAACAGAAAGGCGACGATCGTCTAGCATAAAATTTTCAAAGGTTTGCAATACCAAGTCTTTATATCCATGAGGCATAGAGAAAAAAGAGAAGTTTTTCATTACTTCTACCTGAAAAATTTCGTCACGATCAACGGCCAAAGAAGCTCTTAAAAAGTCTTTTAATGTGGTCCATTCATATTGATCTCGTGCGCCTACATTGATAAAATAGCGATCGCTTTGTTTTTTTCTGCCCTTTTTACCCGAAGATTCGATGGATCCTATGTCCTCCGATCGTTTTTCAAGCTTAATCGGTTTCAAATCTTTAGAAAGCATTAGTGCCAATAGGTCTTCTTTCGAATAGCTTTCAAACGATTTGTTGAGGCTTTCAAAGTGTTCGTGTAAATCTCCGTTAACAGGGGTTTCTTGGAGTGTTCTTACCCAATGGTCAAGTTGCAATTTAAACAAGGCATTGGCCTTAGGCAATTCCATAGGTTTAATTTTTACTTGCATTTTATTCTCAATCAGCTTGAGTTTTCGCAAATGTGATTTGGGTGTTAAGATGATCGATATCCCTTTTTTTCCAGCTCTTCCTGTTCGTCCACTGCGGTGGGTATAGACTTCAATTTCATCGGGTAATTGATAGTTAATTACATGCGTAATATCTTCCACATCAATACCTCTAGCCGCCACATCGGTGGCCACCAAAAGCTGAATTTTTTTCTTACGAAACGATTGCATCACAGCATCTCTTTGGTTTTGGCTTAAATCACCATGAAGCGCAGCAGCTTTGTACCCGTCTTCCAGGAGGCGTTCGGCCACCTTTTGGGTTTCTATTTTGGTTCGGCAAAAGATACAACCAAAAATGTCTGGATAGAGATTGATTAATACTTGAAGCGTCTGGTATCGCTCTCGTGCATTAATTAAATAATAATGATGCTCCACCATTTTGGTGCCTGTGTTGCGAGCACCTACTTCAACTTCAACGGGCGAAGTCATAAATTTTTGTGCAATGCGATGCACCTCATTGGGCATTGTGGCAGAAAAAAGCCAGGTGTTTTTGGATTTGGGAGTATGGGTTAAAATATCTTTTATGTCCTCATAAAAACCCATATTAAGCATCTCATCAGCTTCGTCTAAAACACAGTGATTAATATGTTGAATATTAACTAATTTACGACGGATCATATCCTTTAAACGTCCAGGGGTGGCCACCACTATGTGGGCCCCTCGTTTGATTTTTTTGGCTTGTTCATTAATATTAGCGCCTCCATAAATGGCCACTACTCCCAGTCCTTTCATACCAGAACTATAGCGTTCCATTTCTGTGGTAATCTGCAAGCAAAGCTCGCGTGTGGGAGCCAAAATAAGCGCTTGGGTTTCTCTTTCTTTAAGATCAACTTTTTGAAGCAATGGAAAACCAAAGGCTGCTGTTTTTCCTGTTCCCGTCTGGGCTAAGGCAACTAGGTCAGTGGGTTGATCAAGAAGTACAGGAATAACTTTTGCTTGTACAGGGGTGGGCAGTTCAAAACCCAAAGCTGCTATGGTTTGGATTAACTCAGGTGCTAGACCTAAGGATTGGAAAGTGGTCATACGTTGATTTATGCCCGCAAAAGTAGTGCTTTAAAACCGAACAGGACTATGGTTACAGCTTTATCTTGAAGGGCAAGAGAAAAATCAGAACTAAAACGCTATACTTCCCACCCTTTTCGGTAGCTGCGTGTAACAAACTGATTGGCTTCCTCTAAGTTGGTGATTTTCATATTCTCTCCATCCCAAAGTAATTTCTTACGACCGTAATATTCCATTCGTCCATTTTTATTTTCTCGGCGAAGCATATAACTTCGAATGGCCAAATTCCCCATCAAGACTGTTTCAGTCATTGGACCCGCATAATCAAAAGAGGAGGTGAGCGCTTGGTGTTCTTTACTTCCAAAACCAGCCTTACATGCATCTACCCATTTTCTTTGGTGGCCATATTCAGGCTCGGCCATTTTTTCTACTTCAGGGCCAAATTCTGTGGTGCCATCGTTGAGGTATAGTTTTGGTGTTAATGGTGAGCTGTCGTTGATATTGGTTGAGATGATTCCCTTTTCACCTATAATTAGAACGCCATTGGCACTGTCGGGTCCTCCAATATCATGGTCTGCCGGAATAATGGCAGGATGTGGTGGTCGAATGCCTCCATCACTCCAAGTCATTTGTATGGGTGATTTGCTTTTTTCTGTGGCTTCAAAATTGATGGTTACTAAAGATGCTGAGGGGCATCCTTCGGGGTGGTAATCGGGGGTCCACATTTGACTAAAAACACTTCCTACACTACATTCAGCATCGGTGGGATATTTAAGACCTAATGTGCGGAATGGGATGTCAATAAGGTGACAGCCTACATCGCCCAAGGCGCCGGTGCCATAATCCCACCAGCCTCTCCAGTTGAAAGGATGCATTTTGGGGGTATAGGGTTTTTCTGGGGCGGGCCCTAGCCATAAATTCCAATCGAGGGCTTCTGGCTTTTGGCTCGGATCGGGTTGTGGCATAGCCACACCTTGTGGCCAAACGGGTCTGTTTGTCCAAATTTTTACTTCAGAAATGGGGCCAATTGTATCGCTGTCTACCCAATGTTGCACCATGTTTAGTAGAGGATTTGAGCCGCCTTGATTTCCCATTTGACTCACAATTTTTTGTTCTCGTGCCATCTCTGTAAGCAAACGAGCCTCTCTAATGTTATGGGTCATGGGCTTTTGTACATAAACGTGTTTACCTCGTTCCATTGCAAAAACAGCGGCCGGGCCGTGCACGTGATCAGGCGTTGAAATGGTGACGGCATCAATGTCTTTCTCTTTGTCGAGCATTTCTCTATAATCTGCATACTGCTTTGCTTTGGGGAATTTTTTTGCGGTATTTGCTGCACTGCCAGAAAAATCTACATCACAAAGGGCAGCCACATGTTCCCTCCCTTGCACGGAGGCATTGCTAATATCACTAGCTCCTTTTCCACCCGAACCAATGGCGGCCAAATTTAATTGGTCACTTGGAGCAATATATCCTGGCCCACCCAGCACGTGTCGTGGAACAATAAATAATCCACTTGCAGCAGCTGTTGTTTTAATAAAATGACGTCTGGTTTGGGGCGTATTTTTTTTAGCTTTCATTATGATGCGATTTTACTGGAATACTTAAAAGTAATTTTTTTTTAGAAACAGCGCCAAAGAAATGCGCAATTATTTAAAATTTGATGAGATATTTGCATCCATTTAAATAAAGATGGAACCCATTCATAATAAAATCAAAGTAGCACTAGGCCTTTCCTTTTTTCTGTCGGGGGTCTGTTTTTCTAGCTGGGCTTCTCGAATTCCAACCATCAAAGAAACGTTTTCTTTCAATGAAGCGGAGTTGGGTAGTTTGCTTTTTGTTTTGCCCATAAGTTCATTGATTAGTTTGCCATTTTCAGGTTGGCTTGTAGCCAAATATGATAGTCGATATCCCCTTTTGGTGGGCTTTGTGTTTTTTTGTTTAGGTCTTTTTGCTATTGCTTTGGCCACCACCATTACCCAACTCACCTTGGCGGTTTTTTTATTTTCTTTTAGCATGCGCATCATCAACATTGCTATGAACACCCAATCACTCGTTTTTCAGAAAATATTTCCAAAAAAAATCAATGGTCTCATGCACGGATTATGGAGTATGGGTGGTCTCTTTGGCATATTGTATTCTACACTTATGGTACGTTTAGAAATGGGGCTTGTTCCTCATTTACTTTCTGTGGGTAGTTTTACACTGGTGTTGTGTTTTCTTTCTTTTCCTTTTTTGCTTAAAAATGACCGTCAGACAGAAGGAAATAAAATCATATTTGGCAAACCCGATAAATATATATTAACCTTAGGTTTGTTAGTTTTCTTTGCTGCTATTTGCGAGGGAGGCATGTATGATTGGAGCGGTGTCTATTTTAGAGAGGTGGTGGGTGTAGAACTTTTTACGCTCAGCTATTTAGCGTTTATGATTTCCATGACGCTTTCTCGATTTATTTCAGATCGTTTTATCGACCGTTTAGGCGAATCTAAATATTATATCCTCTCGGCCTCTGTGGGGCTTTTGGGTATTGCTATGGTGATATTATTTCCTTATTATGTTCCAGCCCTCATCGGTTTTTCCATTGCTGGTTTTGGTGTTGCAGCCATTTTTCCGATGACCTTCACCATGACCAGTAAATCTAAAAAATATGCCCCTGGCGTGGCCATTTCTTTAGTAGCCACCTATGCCACCGTGGGCGTGCTCATTGGCCCACCATTGATTGGCTATATTGCACACTTGTTCAAATTGCAATATGCATTTGTGTTGTTTTTTATTGCCATCTTAACAATCATCCCTTTGTCTAGGCAATTGTTTGTACTATTGGATGCTGATAAAAATTAGTGCCTAATAAACCACTGCGTCAGAAGCAATTTTAGGCAACTCAAATTTCCCTATTTTCAGCTTCTTTTTTTGCTCGTCTGGAAGAAATAAAGATTCACTACTGGCACTTGCTTTTGAATTGAAGAGATAAATTTCCTTTGCAGGAATTTCGTATAATTTTTCTATAGACCCCACTTCAAAGGGCGTGTGTGTGAGGTGTAAGTAAGACAGTCTTTCTAGTGTTTTAAGGTGTTGTATTTCTTGGCCTGTAATGTTAGTGTAATCTAGTTTTAGTATAACTAAATTTGAAAAGGCAGTCAACTTTTCAAAGACAGCATCAGTTACTTGGGTTTTAGATAAATCGAGGGACACAATATAAGCCGCAAGGGGCATTAAATCAATAAAATCATCATTAGAAAAAGAGGTGTAATTTACAGCTGAAATTTCCAACCAATTTGATTTTTTGTGAAGGGGAAGTGCTAAAATATTTTTGTCAGTAAGTTTTTGTAGGGCCAACGCTGGTGGTGGTGGCAATGCTTCCTCTGGAAAAAGCTTTTCTTGTGTGGTGATAAAAAAAGGTGTAAGCAATTGGTGGGCGTTAGGGAGGTTTTCTAATGTAGTTTCTTTGGGTGCTCCTTGCTGGAGCCAAGCTTCCATGATGGCTAATTCAGCTTTGGTAAATTGTGTTTTTGAAGATGGAGGCATGTGTTTTTTATCCTTTTTGGGCAAATGTATGCGTTGCCAAAGCAAACCCTTTTCCGGTACTTTTAAGTTTATGGCGGTGCCATTTTCACCTCCTTTTAAGACTGCCTCAAAGCGATGAAGCTGAAGCTCACCTTTTGTTTTTTGTGGACCATGACAACTCACACATTTTTGCTGCAACAAAGGGTTAATCAAATCTTCATACCAAACCAAAGTTTTAATTTTATCAGGGTCTATTTCTATTTTTTTTTGAGACGACTCCCATCCCATTTGAGCTTTGAACTCTTCTGGCAGCGGTTCAATGAGAAAATCTTCGCCATGGGTGAGGTTGCCCCCATAATGCCCCGACAAAAAAAGGAGGAGCAAAAGTAGTGAGCTAAAAAATATAGTTTTAATTCTTGGAAAAAGAGCATAACGTAACTTTATATAGAACAACAAACAAAGTAGGGTGGTGAGCACGCTAAACAAGAGGTGAAGATGTATCTTTTCGAAATTATAACCTTCCAAACGATAATGCATTAGGCCACTTGAAACAGCCAAAACAGCACTAAGTGAGGCCCACAAAAAAAGAAATTGGAGCACCTTTTGAATGGGGTGCACTTTGTGGTGATACCATAAAAGCAGTAAACCCATTAAAATAAAACCAATGGGAAGATGAACAATTAGTGGGTGAAAACGACCAAAAAGTTCGAAAATAACTTCCATTGCTTAGGCTAAAATTTCATTAATCACAGCGCCATGCACATCAGTTAGACGGAAGGGGCGCCCTTGAAAGTCATAGGTAAACTGTTCGTGGTCAAACCCTAAGAGGTGTAGGATAGTGGCTTGAATGTCATGCACAGAAACGTTGCCCGCGATGCTTTGATAGCCTATGGGGTCTGTTTCTCCATGCACAGCACCTCCTTTTATGCCACCGCCAGCCATCCACATAGTAAAGGCTTCGCCGTGGTGGTCTCGGCCTTTGTATTTCATCGTTTTGCCTTCCCGCGTTTCTTGCATAGGAGTACGCCCAAATTCACCCCCCCAAACCACAAGGGTTTCATCCAATAATCCTCTTTGTTTTAAATCTAATAATAACGCCGTTATGGGACGATCAATCTCACGGCATTTATTGCGTAAGCCCAAATCTACTGCGGTGGAATGGTCTGTGCCATGACTGTCCCATCCCCAATCATAAAGCTGCACAAACCGTACCCCTTCTTCCACCATTTTGCGGGCCAAAAGACAATTGTTTGCAAACGACTCTTTTCCGGGTTCCACACCATAGAGCGATTTAATATAGTCCGGTTCCGATTGAATGTCCATCACTTCGGGCACAGTGATTTGCATTCTATAGGCCATTTCATATTGATTTATGCGGGTTAAAATTTCAGGGTCATTTTGTTGGGCATAGGTTTTAAAATTAATATCGTTAATGGCATCTATTATTCCTTTTTTAAGATCACGGCTCACCCCATTGGGGTCTTTTAGATATAAAACTGGATCTCCTTTAGAGCGGCATTGTACCCCTTGATATACAGACGGTAAAAATCCACTTCCCCAAACGCTTTTTCCAGCATCAGGTGTGCCGCCCGAAGACAACACCACAAACCCTGGAAGGTTTTGATTTTCAGACCCCAAGCCATAGGTTACCCAAGACCCTAAACTGGGACGTCCAAAACGGGGAGTGCCCGTATGCATTAATAATTGCGCAGGACCGTGATTAAATTGATCGGTTTGTACAGCTTTTAAAAAGGCTACTTCATCAATCACTTTTTGAAAGTGGGGTAAATAATCTGACACCCAATTGCCTGATTGGCCCGCTCGCATAAATTGCGCTTGTGAGCCCAACATGGTAGGTCGCCCACGAATGAAGGCAAATTTCTTCCCTTCCAAAAGCGAATCTGGGCAAGGTTGGTTGTGTAGTTTTTGTAATTCGGGTTTATAGTCAAACATTTCCAATTGAGAGGGAGCTCCCACCATATGGAGGTAAATCACACTTTTTACTTTTGGACTGAAAGGTGGGGGTAATGTTGCCAACGGATTGAGGGCCCGTTGGGCATCATACCACGGGCGACTATTTTGTGGCCCTTGACAGCCGTTAATGAGACTTCCTAGGGCAATACCTCCTAATCCCAAAGTGCAATTGTGTAAAAAATGGCGTCTGGAATTGTCTTGTGCGCGTTGGGTTTTATACTCCTGAAGTAGTTTTAAAAGAGGGTCCATAGCCATTACGATTGAGTTAAAAATTCATCTAAATTCATGATGGCATTGGCCACCAATGTGAGCGCTGCCAAATGTTCGTTGGTGGGTTGTTTCTGGTTTAAAAATGACTGAAGAGCCTGTGGATTTTCTTTAAATGAGGTACGCGCTTTTTGGTAAAGCGATACTAAGGGTTTAAGTTTTTCTGGATCTGGGGTATAATAAAGTGCCGTTTCAAACATATTTGCAATACCCTTGGATGGTTCTGCATGATGCATTTCTTGTTTTGCCAAAGCCATGGCGGCTTCCAAATAAACGGGGTCATTTAGGGTTACTAAAGCTTGCAAAGGAGTGTTTGTAGGCATTCTATTTATCAAACAGACTTCTCTACTGCCGGCGTCAAAAGTAACCAAAGACGGGTAGGGACTGGTGCGTTTAAAATAAGTATAAATGGCTCTTCTGTAGCGGTCTTCTCCTTTACTTTCCACCCACAAATCACCTAAATAAGCGTGTGCCCAAATCCCTTTGGGTTGTGGGGGCATTACTCCCGGGCCACCCATTTTTTGACTGAGCAAACCCGAAACATATAGGGCTTGATCACGGACTTGTTCTGCTTTTAAGCGCATTTTCGGGCCACGGGCATAGTACGTATTTTTTGGATCGAGGGCTTTTTTTTCTGTCGTTTGTAAACTGCTTTGTTGGTAGGTACCCGATAATACAATAGAACGAATCAATGATTTTAATTGCCATTGTTGGGTATCCATAAATTCTACAGCCATCCAATCCAAGAGGTGGGGGTGGGTGGGAGGCTCAGACTGAGAGCCAATGTCTTCAAGGGGGTTTACCAAGGCAGTGCCAAAAAGTTGATGCCACACCCGATTCACCAAAGATCTTGCGGTGAGGGGGTTTTCTTTACTCACCAACCATTGTGCTAAACCTAAGCGGTTATTTTCCCATTTTTCTTGCCAGGGGTTAAGGACAGTGGGTGTTTTGGGCGCCACCGTATCTGTTTTTACTTCCCAGTTGCCTCGCTCAAAACGTTGGGTGGTTCTTTGCATAAAGGGAGGATTTTCGATAAGAATTGGAGTTTTATCCACTTTAGTATTGATCAATTCTTGCCAATATTGATTCATTTTGGAATAGCCTTTTTGATTTTTGCCAGGTAATTCAGGTAAAAAAGCAAACCACGATAAATAACTTGTATTGGTTTGAGGGGCTAACCCCTTATTTTGCGCTTCAATATAGAGATCAGTTATACCTGGAGGTGCCTTAAAAGGAACGTTTCCAATATGGCCGTTGTTTTTATCAATTTTTAATTGTGCCA
>CAZTYX010000022.1:0-18550 GCA_964617385.1 uncultured Flavobacteriaceae bacterium
TATATTCTGCTTTCACCATAAAATCACCGTGTACATTCCAACTTCCTGATTTTGGGAACTCAGCTACGGCTTCTACACTAATAGGTCCTGTATATTCGGTGTTCATTCCCCAAGCGGCAGAATCAAAATGATGTTGCCCCCAACCGGTAATCATACCCGCACCAAACTGCTCTACACGCAACCAACCTGGACGGCTATATCCTTGTTTTGGATGTACAAGCATTTCAGAATAATCCATATCGGGTGTTGAACCTAACCAAGCGTCAAAATTTAAGTTTTCTGGAGCGGCTTCTGTAACGGCTGTGGGTCCTCCGGGGTCCCCTGGTAGCCCTACTTTAACTGTGTGTATTTTTCCTATGCGACCGTTACGAACCAATTCGGCAGCATCTTTAAATTGTTTAGAAGACCGTTGTTGTGTACCCACCTGAAGGATCACATTTTGTTGTTGCACAATGTTGCTTAACAACCGTCCTTCTTCAACAGTAAGTGAAGTAGGTTTTTGAAGATACACGTGTTTGTTGGCTAGCGCCGCTTCAATGGCGGGTTGCGAATGCCAATGGTCGGGTGTGCTAATAATAACGGCATCAATTTCTTTGCTGGCAATCATTTCTTGATAGCTTTCAAACATGGCTGTATTCACTTTTTTCCCTTTGTCGCCATAATATTGATCCACTAAATCTTTTCCGTCTTTCATTCGGTTACGATCCAAATCACAAACCGCTACCATTTGGGCCACATCATGTTGCATGGTGCCTGGCATATCGTGTACACGAGCAATACGTCCACAGCCAATTTGGCCAATTTGAATTTTATTGCTGGGTGCATTTTTCCCAAAAACAGAGGCTGGAACAATGGAAGGTAATGCCACTGTTGCAAAGGTTGTTGCTGTTGTTTTTTTAATAAAATTTCTTCGGTTGAGTTTCGCTTTTTTCATGTTTTCTACTTATTTGATGTTATAGTTTAGAGGGGCAGCATAGGCATCCCAAGCCGCATTAGCATTGGCTGTGTTCATTTCTCCGTCATAAACTAGAAGACGGTATTTGAGTACATAGGTTTGGTTGGGTTCAAAAATCCAATCAGTATTTTTTGTAGTGGCAAAATTGACAAAAAGATCGCCACGGTCGTATTGATTTTCAGGCCATATACGCAGGGGTTCTGGGTGGTTAAAATTATCGGGGTGTGACATCATTAATGCACCTCCAATGCCATCGCCTAGTTTTCCATCCACTATGCACCAACGTGCTGTGCTTCCGTCGGCATCTTTGCGTGTGTTTCCTTCAGAACTAATTGTTCGGCTGTTTTGATTGTCCCATTCTTCTGTAGTTCGCCAGCCAAAACCACCATAGCGATATTCGATAATCTTAAAGGGGCTTTCGGTATTGCATTGATAGGTAATTTCAAAATCGAGTTGATAGCTATTTTCACTCACGGGAGTTACCCTAACTTTTTGAATTTCATTAAGTGCAACTTCGTTTTTACCGTCTTTTAAAACCACGTGTTCATGCAACACCTCATATTCTGAAAACAAAGGACCCGTTTGTTGTGATAACATTTTAGCAAAACGCACAGTTCCTTGTTCTTTATAGAGGTTCCAAAAGTCAAGGGTGTCTCCTTCATAGAGGGTATGCGTCCATGGATTCCAAAGACCATAGTGATGGTAGTGGTCTTTGGGTTGTATGCGAGTCAATCTTTTTCCGGCGGGGGTGTTGAATGGATGAATATAGCCACTGCGGCGATAAGCAGGATTAACACCCTCTGGAGCTTCTGTAATGGCCATTTGATAGCCCAAAACTTTTTGGCCATTAATGGATATGGACCATTGCCCATTTTCTTCTTTGGCTTCTATTTTAGAATCGGTTTGGGTTTCACGTTCTACGGACTTCAATTCAAAGTTACCGTTTTGGGTTTCTGGTGTTACGGTCCAAAAAATTTGATCGCCCGAAATTTGATGAGGAATGGCAACTGTGGGAGCACTTTGATGGACCACTTGAAACGTTTGTCCTTGTTTCTCTTTAGGTAGCGTAGCAGAGGCCAATGTTGCTGCATCTATTGTAAAGTCAGATTCTAGCGGAACAAGTTGTGTGTTTTGTTGACAAGCCATAAAGCCTAACGATAGGGTCAATAACAAGTAAAAGGTGGGTTTCATATATGTTCTTTTTTTAATTTGTTTTTTGTTTCATTTTCTTCGTAAAGGGCTTCTATAAAAGCCACTGAATTTCTTGCCGAAGTGCCGTTCACCAAAGGTTGTCTTTGCTCTAGGACTGCGTCAATAAAATTTGAAAGGATGTTTAAATGTAAGCTATCATTTTTAATTTTAGCTGTTGCATTGCTATTATTTTCATTTGGATTTGTAGGCGAGATAAGGTTTGCATCAGGCGCTTCTATAATTTTTCCAGCCTCAAAGATCATTCTTCCATGGGTGCCGTAGAGGGCAATTTGCTCCGGAAAACCTGGATATAGAGCAGTGCCTCCGCTGAGTGTTCCTAGCACCCCACTTTTAAATTTTAAATGTGCCACCCCCAAATCTTCTCCTTCTATGGCATGTGTGGTTGTTGCAATGGTGCCACTCACCAAAGCAACATCACCGAGCAGGTCAAGTAGTAAATCGATGGTGTGTATGCCTTGATTCATAAATGCAGCCCCACCATCCCATTGCAAGGTACCCCGCCAAGGATTGCTTTCATAATAAGCTGCATCTCGATACCAATTGATCTGCGTTTGAGCCAAAAGAGGAGTGCCAATAACCCCATCCTTTAAAGCTTTTTTAAACTTTTTATATTCGGGGTGTGTTCGGTTTTGAAAAACAACTCCAAGACAAACATTGTTCGCCTCAACAGTATCGAGAATAGCATCAATTTTTTGTGAGGTTATTTCTAAAGGCTTTTCACAAAGAATGTGTTTTTTGGCTCGAGCAGCTTTCATGCTGCTTTGGCCGTGTTTGCCACTTTCATTACAAACAATAACAGCATCAATTGGAATTTCTAAAAGACTTTCTTCGTCTGAGAAAATGGGTATGTCAAATTCACTTCCAAGGGTTTTAGCTCTTTTTTCATCGGAACAAACCATGCCCAGTAGCTTTGCCTTTGGATGGGATTGTACACAGCGTGCATGCACTTTTGCAATGGCTCCACTTCCAATAATTCCGATGTTTAAGTGTTGCATAGATTAAAGAGAAACACCCCGCTTCCAAGGAATAAAATCGTGTTGGTTTAATTGTGTTGCTTTGGTTTGTATGGTTCCACTTGCCACAGCAATAATATGCTCGAGCAATGCTTCGCCAACAGTTTCAAGGCTATGTTTTTTAGAGATCATAGTGCCACAATCAAAATCAATAATGTCTGGCATGCGTTCCATAAGTGCAGAATTTGAGCCTACTTTAATAACCGGGGTAATTGGATTTCCGGTAGGGGTACCCAATCCAGTGGTAAAAAGGATGAGGTTGGCACCCGATCCTGCCAAGGCGGTGGTGCTTTCTACATCATTGCCTGGGGTGCAGAGCAATGAAATGCCTGGAGCATCAACATATTCAGTATAGTCCAAAACAGATGCTATGGGCGCGTTGCCTGCTTTTTTTGCCGCTCCTGCCGATTTCATGGCGTCTGTAATTAATCCATCTTTAATGTTTCCTGGAGAGGGATTCATGTCAAAGCCAGAGCCAGCTTCTTTGGCTGCTTTTTCATAACTGTGCATAAGGGTTAAAAACTTTTCACCAGCCGCTTTAGAACTGCATCGGTTCACCAGTTCTTGTTCTACACCTGATAGTTCAGGAAATTCCGCCAATACGGCCTTACCTCCAAGCGCTGCAATTTGATCTGACACATACCCTAAAGCAGGATTGGCTGTGATGCCAGAAAAACCATCCGAACCGCCACATTCTAATCCGACGGTTAGTTTGCTTAAAGGCGCAGGTTGTCGGGTTATGTTGTTTGCTTTTTTAATTTCTTTGACGGAGGCTTCTATAATGTGTTTTAAAAATTGTTCTGTGGTGCCTTCACTTTGTTGATCAAAAATAAGTACAGGTTTTTCTGTATTATTTTTTTCTAAGGCATTTTTAAAAATAGATATTTCTAAATTTTGACAGCCCAAACTCAATACAGTAGCTCCCGCCACATTGGGGTTGTTTACATAGCCAGCCAATAAAGCAGCTAATGATTGTGCGTCTTCACGTGTGCCTCCACAGCCCCCTTGATGGGTTAAAAACCGAACTGCCACATTTTTAAAAGGCGATTGTTGTGCCTGTTGTTGGCTTTGTTTTTGAGCCAGAGGTTCCGATACCAAATCTTGAAGTAATTCTTCCAAAGGATCGGGTGGTGTGGGGTGTATTATTTTATCAAATATCTTTTTTAAAGTTTGGATGTTTCTGTTTTCACAAAACACCAAAGGAAAAAAGAGCCAAATATTTTCTGTACCCACTTGGCCATCTTTTCTGTGATAGCCCATAAATGTTTTGTCTTTCCAATGGCTCACATCTGGGGCAGTCCATTGCCATTCGGCTGTTTTACCCACCACCTTTTGTGTTTTGTGTTTTGTGTTTTTTAATGAAATAAGACTTCCTTTTTCAATAGTTTGAGTTGCCTCTCCAACCAAAACACCATACATGTAGAGGGAATCTCCTTTCGCAAAGTTTTTAAGGGCAAACTTGTGTTTTTGTGGAATGGTTTCTTTGATTTGCAACGCATTTCCATTTTCTTCAATGGCACTTCCTGGGGCTAAATTTTCTAAAGCGACCGCCACATTATCAGAATCATTTATTTTTAAATAGGCACTCATTTTTTACTTATTAATTAGTAGCACAAAAATTTGAAAAAGCTTCATTTAAAGGGCGCTCTTCAATTAGTTTCAAAGATACTTCAAGTTGTATAATCAAGTCTCTGTTGGCACTTAAATTCTCCCCCCAAAAAGATTCGTTTTGCAGTAGGGTTTGAATTGTGTCACTAAGATGATCTTTTGCCCAAGCATTTTCAAAAAACGAAACCACTTCTGAGTCATCTTGAATGGGAAGTTTTTGACCTTTCCATGTGCCTTTGTAGAAACGTAATAAACACGCCATTGAAAAGGTGAGATGGGGGGGGAGCTTGTGGTGCAATTTCTGATAGGCCAAAAGACTGGGAAGCACCCGCACCTTAAATTTGGAAATGGAGTTAAGGGCAATACTTCCTAAGTAATGTTTTATGAAAGGATTTTTAAACCGATCAAAAACAGCCTCAGCAAATGCATTTAATTCGGCAGCGTCCATATCTAGGGTAGGCACAATTTCATCTAAAACACATTGTCTTAAAAACTGATCGGTAAAAGAATCTGTAAAAATATCACTCACTGTTTGGTGGCAATAGAGTAGGGATAGTGGCACAAGTGCTGTGTGGGCACCATTCAGAATACGCACTTTTCGGGTACGATAGGGTTGCATGTCTTTTACCACTTGAACGTTCAAGTCAATTTGATTGACAGGGAATTTTTTTGTGAGTTCTTCATCCCCTTCAATAACCCATAAATAAAAAGGTTCTGCAGTCACCATAAGTTGATCGTCATAGGGCAGTTGTGCTTGATAGGCAGCTGTGTTTTCTTTAGGATATCCCGGCACAATGCGATCTACTAGGGTGTTGTGAAAATAATTTTCCGTTTCTAACCATTGACTAAAAGCGTCATCGAGATCCCAATGCTTCCCGTATTGTAGTATGCAGTTTTTAAGTGTGTCGGCATTGTGGTTAATTAACTCACAAGGCAAAAAGTGTAAGCCAGAATCGGCTGTTCCACTAAAATGTTGATAGCGCTCCCATAAAAGGCGGGTTAGTTTGGCCGGAAATGTTTTTGGAGGCTGGTCTGTGAATTGATCTGATGAATCAAAAACAATACCTGCTTCTGTGGTGTTTGAAATAATAAACTCTAATTCGGGTAGTTTGGCTAAATGGAGGTAGTTTTCAAAATCTTGATAGGGGTTGTGTGTCGAAACAATATTTTGAATGAGAATGTTTTCTTGTATTTCTTTACCGTTAGACAATCCATTAAGAAACAATGTGTAAGCACCCCCTTGTGCTTCCAAAATGTCAAGCATTCCATGCTCTATAGGTTGCACCACCGCAATGCCCATATCCACGCCTTTAAGTTCGTTTAATTTATGTAAGGTATGACCAATAAAAGCCCTTAAAAAATTGCCTTCTCCAAATTGAATTACTTTAACGGGGGACGCGCTTTTCTGGTGCAGTTTTGGTTTTCTTTCTGTTTCTTGGTTCATATTAGTGTATTATTAAAACCCAAAAACGCCTGGTAACCACAATGTGATTTGTGGAAAAAAGGTGATTAAGATCAAGGCTAAAATCATAGCAAAGAACAAGGGAAGTAAGGGTTTTATCACTTTTTCGATAGATGTTTTGGCAATGCCAATACCCACAAATAAAACGGATCCAACAGGTGGAGTACAAAGCCCGATACACAGGTTAAGCACCATAATGATACCAAATTGGATGGGATCAATTCCAAGTGCTGTTACAACGGGTAAAAAGATGGGTGTAAAAATTAATACAGCAGGGGTCATATCCATAAATATACCCACAAAGAGTAATAGCAAATTGATTATAAGAAGGATTACAATTTTATTGTCGCTAATACTGAGCAGCAAATCACTGAGGTTTTGGGGAATGTTTTCGTAAGACATAATCCAAGACATACTCATCGAAGCGGCAATGAGTAACATAACTACTGCGCTGGTTTTGGATGATTCTAATAGAATGTTGGGTAGGTCTTTAAATTTAATTTCTTTATAAATGAACCCTAAAATGAGGGTATAAAGCACCGCAATAGCTGATGCTTCGGTGGCCGTAAAGAAACCGCCCACAATGCCACCGATAACAATAATGAGTAGTAACAAACTTGGGAAGGCTACAATAAAGGTTTTAAAAATTTCTTTAAAGCTGCTGTTTCCTGCAGTTTTATATCCCTTTTTTTTGGCCCAAATGGCAGCTACAATCATCAGAAAAAGCCCGGTCAGGATACCAGGAATATAACCTGCCAAAAAAAGCGCAGCAATAGAAACCCCACCGCTGGCTAAGGAATATACTATAAGAACATTGCTAGGTGGAATAACCAACCCTATGGTGGCGGAGGTAATATTAACTGCTGCACCATATTCTTTAGAATAACCTTCCTTTTCCATTTTGGGCCCCAAAATGCTTCCCATTGCAGAGGCTGAAGCCATTGCTGAACCTGCAATAGCACCCATCAACATGGCTGCAATAATATTAATTAATGCCAATCCACCGGGTAAGGCTCCTACTAACGTTTTGGCAAAACCAATCAACCGATCGGCAATGCCTCCATGTGTCATGAGTTGGCCGGAAAGAATAAAAAACGGTATGGCAAGTAGTGCAAAACTATCCAATCCCGTTCCCATCCGTTGGGCAATGGTTGTCACGGCGGCCATTCCGGGCAACGAAGTGATTATGGTAAGTAAAGCCGAAATGGCTATACTCCAAGCCACTGGTGTGCCAATGGCAATAAAAAATATGAAACTAAAAACGAGTATGAGTAGTGGGAGTATTTCCATTTTTTATGATTTTGGTTGGCTTATTTTATAAAAAACAATGAGAAGGCCACTAAGTGGAATTACGGCATAGACCACGGCCAAAGGAATTTGTAATGCGGGTGAAAATTGTTGTAATTTAAAGGTGATATATACCAATCGACCACCACCGAGCACCATTCCAAAAAAAGCAAAAGCTAAAATACTGTAGCGTATGAATTGTACTAAAAACTGTTGGCGTTGTGGACGGGCTTTTTTAAGAAGAACGTCAATGGCCACATGTTCATTTCTTCCAGCCACATAGGCGGCACCCAAAATACCGAGCCAAATCATTAAATAGCGTGCCAATTCATCAGTAAATGAACTGGGTGAATCTGTAAAAAAGCGAGTAAAAACTTGCCAAAGCACGTTAATTACCATGGCTGACAGAATAAAAACAAGTGTTTTTTCTACGCCTTTATCAATAGTGTTTCTCCATTTATTCATTGCGAATGCGTTCAATTAAACGGGCCATTTCAGGATCTTCTTTAAAGGCCTCATACATTTGTTGTGTTGCCTCTTGAAAAGGCTTTTTATCGGGATAACTCACTTCAACGCCCGCATCAATCACAGCTTGAAGTGATTCGTTTTCGGATTGTATCCATAATTCTCTTTGGTCGGGAATGGAACGTGTGATGGCTTCTTGCAGCCATTCTTGTTCTTGTGTGTTTAATCGGTTCCAAAGATGTGTGCTTACCAATAGGATGTCTGGAATCATGGTGTGTTCGTCAATAATATAATATTTACACACTTCATAATGCCTAGATAAATAAAAGCTTGGTGGATTGTTTTCTGCCCCATCAACCACCCCTTGTTGAATGGCGGTGTAGAGTTCACCCCAGGAAATGGGTGTGGGTGATCCTCCCAATTGTTTAACCATTTCTAAAGCAGAAACACTTTCTTGCACCCTTATTTTTAAACCACTTAAATCTTCTGGAGTAGCCACTGGGCGTTCTCGGGTGTAAAAACTTCGACTGCCAGAATCGTAATAGCCCAAACCTTTGAGCCAAAAATTTTCCCCTTCGTTGAGCAATTCTCTCCCAATGGGGCCGTCTAGTACTCGAAAAAGGTGCTCTTTGTTATCAAACAAAAAAGGCAAACCAAAAATGCGCAATTTAGGAGCAAAATTTTCCATCACAGCACCAGAAACTTTCGTCATATCTAAGCTTCCAATTTGCAATAATTCTAAACACTCACGTTCACTACCCAACTGTTGGTTGGGGTAAATTTGAAGTTGCATTTTTCCTGCTGAAATTTCATCTAAATAACCCGCTGCTTTGAGCATGGCTTGATGCACAGAATGCGTTACATCCAATCCGTGTCCCAGCCGAATGATTCTTTTATTGTTAACTGTGCTGCAGGCAGTTATGCTCAATAATGACAATAATGCAATCAAATTAAAGAAGCGCTTCATGATTCGTTTTTAAGTTTTTGTATGGTGGCTATGGTTTGCGCCACGGTTTCTTCTAAAGCATCAAAATTTTGCGTTTCTAATACGGTTTTAGAAATCAGTTGAGAGCCCATTCCAACGCAAGTTACACCAGCGTCAAACCATTTTTTGAGATTATCGGGATCGGTGTTCACCCCCCCCGTGGGCATTATGCTGGTCCAGGGTTGTGGCCCTTTAATGGCCTTGACAAAATCGGGACCATAAATGTTGCCTGGAAACAGTTTGACAATTTCTGCCCCCATTTCTTCTGCTTTTGCTATTTCTGTGAGCGTGCCACAACCAGGAGACCATAACACTTTTCTTCTGTTGCACACCACGGCAATGTCTTCTCGATATACGGGTGTAACGATAAAGTTAGCTCCAATTTGCATGTAATAGCTCGCTGAGGCTGCATCGGTAACGGAGCCCACACCCAAAATCATTCCGGGCAGCTCCGCAGATGCATAGCCAATAAGCTCGCGAAAAACTTCATGAGCAAAATCTCCTCGATGGGTAAATTCTAGCAAACGTGCCCCTCCTTTATAACAAGCGGCAAGCACGTTTTTTGATAAGGTTGGGTCTTTGTGATAAAACAAGGGTACTAGACTGCTCTCATGCATTTCACTAACCACTTGATGTCTTGTGTATTGTGCCATATTTTATTTTTATTTATCGTGCAACTCTTCCGGAGGCATCGCCACCCATCAATTTTTCTACTTCGGCCACTGTAACTAAATTGGCATCACCTTTAATGGTATGTTTTAAACAAGAGGCAGCCACAGCAAAGTCTAATGCTTTTTGATCGTCTTCAGGGTGGGTGAGGAGTCCATAAATCAAGCCGCCCATAAAAGAATCGCCACCACCCACACGATCCACAATGTGTGTAATTTGGTATTGATTGCTTTCATACATTTTTTTACCGTCATAAAGCACCCCAGCCCAAGTGTTGTGAGAAGCCGAAATGGAACCTCTTAAAGTAGTGATTACTTTTTTGGCTTTTGGAAATTTTTGCATCATTTGTTGGCAAACCGACAAAAAGGCTGAAGCCTTCACTTGATCGCCATGTTTGGTCACATCGAGACCTTCGGGTTTAATACCAAAGTGCATTTCGGCATCCTCTTCATTACCTAATATAATATCACAATGGGAGGTTAATTCGGTCATTATGGCTTCTCTATCACCGCCATAGTTCCACAATTTGGCTCTGTAATTCAGGTCCGTTGAAATGGTGATGCCCATCTCACTAGCAATTCTAACAGCCTCCAAGCAAGCATCTGCTGCGCCTTGGGAAATAGCAGGGGTAATGCCTGTCCAATGAAACCATTTGGTGTTGGCAAAAACCGATTTCCAATCAATCATGCCAGGCTGAATGCTGGCCATAGCTGAATGCGCACGGTCATAGACCACTTTACTTCCACGGCTAACAGCACCCGTTTCTAAAAAATAGATCCCGAGGCGATCGCCTCCTCTTTCTATGTGTTGGGTATTTACGCCTCGCTTACGCATTTCCATAAGGGCGCAATCGCCAATATCATTTTGCGGTAAACGTGTTACAAAACTAACGGGAACGCCGTAATTGGCCAATGAAACGGCCACGTTTGATTCGCCCCCACCATAAACCACATCAAACGATTGTGCTTGAGAGAAGCGAAGAAATTGAGGCGGTGCCAGTCTTAACATGATCTCGCCAAAAGTTACAACTTGTTGCATGTTTTAATTCAAATTTGATTTTAATACTAATTAAAAGCTAAAATAATTTTTTGCGTTATAATAACAGATATCTGCAGCTATTTTTCCAATCCATTCTGGGTCGTTGGGTAAAAGTCCATTTTCGATATCGGTACCAAAGAGGTTGCATACCAAACGTCTAAAATATTCATGTCGAGGATAGGATAAAAAACTTCTAGAATCGGTGAGCATTCCTACGAAACAACTAATGATTCCCATGTTGGAAAGGATGTTCATTTGCTCAGTCATTCCATCCAACTGATCTAAAAACCACCAACCGGAGCCCCATTGCACTTTGCCTCTGGCAGAACCATCATTAAAATTACCAATCATGCTCGCCATCACGGCATTATCTGCAGGATTTAGATTATATAAAATGGTTTTAGCCAATTGGTTATTTTGATCCAATTGATCAAGATAACGCGAAAGGGCGTGAGTGATTGGATAGGTTCCAATGGAATCCCAACCCGTGTCTGGACCAAGGTTTTCAAACATGCGTTTGTTGTTGTTGCGCATCGCTCCCAGGTGAAATTGTTGCACCCATCCTTTTTGGTGATAGGCTTTTCCTAAAAAGACCAAAAGTGCGGTTTGAAATTGTTCCGATTCTTCTAGACTAACCTCTTTCCCTTGTCTTCTTTTTGCAAAAATGGTTTTGATGGTTGCTGTTGACGCTTCACGATAAGGAATGAAATTCAACCCATGGTCGGAAAGACGACAGCCGTTTTCATGAAAAAATTGCATTCTTTTTTCAAGGGCGTCGCAAAGGTCTTGATAGGTGTTAATCTCAAGATTCGCCGCTTTGGCCAGTTGGTCTATATATTGATTATAAGTGGGTGTGTCAATCAAAATGGCTTTGTCTGGACGAAACGCCGTACTCACTCGAATGGAAAAATCGGATGAAGCCAGTTGTTGATGATGGATCAAGTTGTCGGTGGGGTCTTCTGTAGTACAAAGCGACTCCACATTCATTTTGGTTAATAAAGCCTGTGTGCTAAAATCAGTTTGTCGCACCATGGCCGAGGTTTTTTCATAAACGGCTTCCGCATTGTTTTCGTTGAGTAATTCAAAATGATCAAAATAGCGTGCCAATTCTAGGTGTGACCAATGATAAAGCGGATTGCGAATCATTGAAGGTGTGGCGGCTGCAAAGGCTTTAAATTTTTCAAGCGATGAAGCATTGCCGGTGATGTATTTTTCATCTACACCCAGCGTTCTCATGGCGCGCCATTTATAGTGGTCGCCCTCCAACCACAGTGCCGTAATGTCTTCAAATTGCTTATTTTCTGCAATGGATTGCGGCGGCAGATGGTTGTGATAATCTATAATGGGTAGTTTCTCAACATAGTCATGATAGAGTGTTTTTGCTGTTTTGTTTTGGAGCAAAAAATGGTTGTTTATAAAAGGTGTCATTATTAGGATAAAATGTCTTCAATTCTAATGGAGCAATTGCAGTAAATAAACTTCAGCAAAGACTCGTTGGATCGTAATCATTAAAAATTTAACATTTATTTTTGTTTTTTAAATAATTAGTATAATTTTATCGCCAATAACATTTTTTATTAAATCGTTAACGTTAACGAAAATAATTAAAATAAACTTAAACAAACAAACAAATGAAAAATTTATTCTTAAAGACTTTTCACTTGTGTCTTTTTCTGGGAGCTGTAATGCTTTATGGACAAGGCACTGTTAGTGGAGTTGTGACAGATGGAGAAACAGGCACGCCGCTTCCTGGGGTGAATGTTTTAATTCAAGGCACAACAACAGGAGTATCTACTGATTTTGATGGAAACTTTCAAATTAGTGCTGCTGACGGTCAAGTTTTGGAATTCTCCTACCTTGGGTTTGAAACACAAGCCGTTACTGTTAGCGGAGATCAACTCAATGTGGCACTTCAGCCTTCCACCAATTTCTTAGATGAGATTGTGGTTACGGGTTATGGTACGCAAAGTAGAAGAGAAGTAACTGCTTCTATTGCGACTGTGAATGCCGAAAACATCGAAAAAATTGCTACCGGAAGTGGGGTAGATGCCATAAAAGGTCAAGTGGCCGGGGTTGATATCACTTCAGGTGGAGGGCGCCCAGGGCAAAACCCTGTTGTGCGTGTTCGTGGTCGTCGTTCTATTTCGGCGTCTAACGATCCTCTATATGTAATTGACGGTATTCCACAAACCAGTAGCACCGGAGACGGGGCCATTTTTGACATTAACCCCCAAGACATTAAGTCTATGGAGATCTTAAAAGATGCGGCTGCAACAGCGATCTATGGGTCTAGAGGGGCAAACGGTGTAATCTTAATCACCACCAAAAGAGGTCGTACTGGTAAAACACAAATCAACTATTCTGGCTATTATGGTGTTACTTCTGTAACCAATATGCCCGATATGATGAATGGGGAAGAGTTTGCCAACATGCGTAGAGAAGCCTTTAGACAAAAAAATGGAGCTTATGCATATGATGGAACTATTCCTGGAGATGATATTGTATTTGATGGTGATGCCACTGTAATTCAATCGATACAAAGCGGTCGTTCTTTTGACTATTTGGATGCGGTATTAAATCAAGGGTTCCAAAACAGTCATCAAATTTCTGCCAATGGTGGTTCTGAAGATACACAATACAACGTTTCTTTAGGATACTTTAAAGAAGATGGTATTATTGACCTTATGGATTTTGAACGAATCACAGGTCGAATTAACTTAGACCATAGAATTAATGATACCTTTAAGTTCGGTATTTCTATGTTGTTGAGTAATTCAGAAAACAACTGGGGTTCTTCAGCTGTTGTGGGTGAATCTTTAAGTAACAACCCGCTGGGTCAACCTTATAATGACGATGGTAGTGTTCGTTTCTTACCCACAAATGATGGTATCCGAACCAACCCATTAAGTGAATTAGTGCCTGGTGCTTATGTTGATGAGCGTTTATCTACACGTTTATTTGCACCTGTGTATTTGCAAATTAGCCTTATGGATGGCATGCAGTTCACAACCACCTTCGGTCCTGACATGCGTTTTAGAAGACGCGGAGAATTTAGAGGTAGAGAAACCAATGATAACCGTGGTGGACCTGCCGATGCTGAGGTAGAACACAAAAGAGAATTTGGTTTTACTTTAGAAAACCTTCTTACTTATAACAGAGAGTTAGGACCTGGTAACTTAAAAGTTACTTTACTACAATCGGTTCAAGAATATACAACTGAATTTGCTAAGGCAGAAGTACTTAACTTGCCTTATGATTCTCAATTGTTCTACAACATTGGTACTGCTGAGGTAAAGGGTAACCTTTCTTCTGGTATTCAAGAGTGGCAATTGCAATCGTATATGGGTCGTTTGAATTATGATATTGATGGTAAATATTTATTCCAAGCGTCACTTCGTGCGGATGGATCTTCACGTTTGGCTGCAGGAAACAAGTGGGCATACTTCCCAGGGGTTTCTGCAGGTTGGAGAATGTTAGAAGATCTTGCGCCTGACAACGCCACTTTTGACGAATTTAAATTGAGAGTTTCTTATGGAGAGGTAGGTAACACAGCCATTTCTCCTTACCAAACCCAAGGCGCTTTAGCCCGTACTACTTATGCATGGGATGAAACACCTGCATTTGGATATCGTTTAAATGATATTCCTAATCCAGATTTAGGTTGGGAAATTTCTAAAACTTTAGATTTTGGTTTTGACTATAGCCTTTTAGACGGAAGAATTTCTGGTGCCTTTGATTATTATGTAACCAACACCACAGACCTTCTTTTGGCACGTAACTTACCTTACACTTCTGGATATACTAGCGTATTCCAAAACGTGGGAGCAACCAAAACCAATGGGGTAGAATTTAACGTAAACGCTGCTCTTGTTGAAACAGATAGTTTTGCTTGGGATGTTAACTTTAACATTTCAGGATACAACGAGCAAATTGTTGAACTTGCACTTAAAGATGCCAATGGAAACCCATTGGATGATGCCGGTAACAACTGGTTCATCGGACAGCCTATCCGAGTGTTTTATGACTACACCAAAGCGGGTATCTGGCAAACAGGCGAAGCAGCACAAGCCGCTTCTGTTCAAGGAACTACTCCCGGTAACATTAAATTGGCTGACCTAGATGGTGATGGTAAAATCACACCTAATGATAGAAGTATTTTAGGAACAGATGTGCCTGACTACTTTGGTGGTATAACAAACACCTTTACTTTTGGTAACTTCGACTTGAGTGCGTTCCTATATTTCCGTCAAGGACATATGATTCAAAGTAACTTCCACTTAGGAAACAATACATTACAGTCTCGTTATAACAACTTGGATGTAGACTACTGGACACCAAACAATCCAACCAATGCCTACCCAAGACCTCAGTTGAATCAAGAGCGTCCTGAAAACGGATCTACGTTGACTTACTTTAATGGTAGTTATGTGAAACTGAGAAATGTAACCCTAGGTTATAATTTTGACAATGATGTGGCTTCAAGAATGGGATTATCTAGCTTGAGAGCCTATGTACAGGGACAAAACCTTTGGTTTAGTTCAGAATATGATACATTTGATCCGGAAATTGGTGAGTCTTCTATTGGAGGAGGAACCACGCCTAGCTCAAAGTTAGTAGCCTTTGGTATCAGAGCCGGATTTTAATTTGAATCAATAAATTATAAAAGAAATGAAAAAATTAATTCTTAAAAGCTTATTCGTTCTAGGAGCAATCTCAGTTGTTTCTTGTGAGAACTACTTGGATGAAGTTTCTATCCGAGACGTGTCTGCGGGCACCTACTACACCACTCCTCAAGGATTGGAAGATGCAGTGAAAGCTACTTACGGAATCATGAAAGAATTTTATGGTACGGAGCTAGGTTTCTCTATGAACGTGTTTGGAACAGACACTTATACCAATGGGGCTGATGGAGGCCACAAATACTTAAACTGGTATAACTCACAGCACAACTCTGCTGCGCCTTATTTTAGAGATACGTGGAGAATATTCTATCGTGGTGTGAACCAAGCCAATGCGGTAATTAACCGTGCAGAATCTATTGAAGGAATGGATCCTGCTTTGAAAAACACGCGTTTGGCAGAAGTACGTTTCTTACGTGCCCTCTATTATTTCAACTTGGTGCGTTACTACGGTGACATCCACCTTTCTTTGGAAGAAACAGAAGGTGTAGAAACAGAAGCCAACAGAACATCTGCTTCTGAAATTTATGGTCAAGCCATTATTCCTGATTTACAGTTTGCTGTTAGTAATCTACCTGCAAGCCAGTCAGACTATGGTCGTGCCACAAAAGCAGCTGCTGAATTTTTATTGGCTAAGGTACACTTAACCGCACCTCAAGGAAGCCCTGCTGAAGCTGTTTCATTGATGACTAACGTAATTAATAATTACGGTTTCTCTTTGTTAGACGATTGGTCTGACCTTTGGGATATCAACAACGAAGAAAACGCTGAAGTGGTTTGGACTGTAATTAACTCTAAGCAACAAGTAGATGAAGGCTTGGATGGCTATGGCCACCGTGGTCACCTCTATTTCTTGATGGAATATGATAAACTTCCTGTAATTACCCGTGATACAGAAAACGGACGTCCTTGGAAACGTTTTGCTCCAACAAGATTCCTTTTGGATCTTTGGGATAGAACCAAAGATGCACGTTATGACAAAGGATATAAGCACGTTTGGTATGCTAACAATCCAGTGGCCGGACAAAGCGTGGGTGATACTGCCCTTTATATCCCTGGTCCTAATGTAGATAAAAACGGTGTAGACCAAGATGCTAAATGGTCCCAAGCGGCCAAAGATGCTGTGATCTATCAAGTATATACTACAGACCAATACAACCAACGTTTGTTCCCTTCTATGAACAAATGGATTGATAACACGCGTCCAAACCGTCAACACACGCAAGGACAACGTGACTTTATCTTGATGCGTTTAGCAGATGCCTATTTAATTCGTGCAGAAGCTAACCACAAACAAGGAAACAACCAAGCTGCTGCTGATGACCTTAATATCATCAGAAGAAGAGCCGCATGGGATGGCCAAGAAGCTGCTATGGAAATTGCTGCTTCTGATGTGAATATCGACTTCATCTTAGATGAGCGTGCCCGTGAGTTAGTGGGTGAAGGCCACCGTTGGTTTGACCTTGTGCGCAATGGTAAATTGATTGAAAGAGTGAAAGCCCACAATGCTGATGCGGCTGGAAACATTCAAGCACACCATGCGCTTAGACCCATTCCTCTAGATCAAATTGATCGTACTGAAGGAGGTTATGGACAAAACCCTGGCTATACACAATAACCATATATAGCACATTTTTCATTCTGAAAAGACCGCCTTTTGGCGGTCTTTTTTTTATGCTTACTTAATTCGTAGGGTATTTAGTTTATTGATTTATCAAAAAACTTCAGTAAGAAAAGTTGGTAAAGGTTTACTTTTATTTTGCGATAAAAGCAAACATTTAGAAGATCTATTATACGTTTTCTTTAACGATAATTTCGATTGGAATGTCTAAATGAAGCGCTTTGTCTTCACCTTCGGTAAGGAGTTTAAAAATGCCTTTAGCTGCATTATATCCTTGCCATTGCGGTTGCTGGTTAAGTAAAAAATGAATTTTTTCATCGTCAAGCAACGATTTGTTTTTTTCATTTAAATCATAGCCCACAATAGTAATAAGGGTGGTGTCTAGGCCCTTTAAAACTTGTTCCATCAAATGGGCCCGAGAATTGGTAACAAACACCCCAATGGGTTTCTTTTGTTTTAATAACCCAATCAATTGATTGCGAACAACACTTAAATTTTTAGAGGTAGATACAACACTTTTAATATTGTTTGATGATTCGTTGGAGCGGTTTTTAAAAAAAGATCGAAAACCAGATTCCCTATTTTTCATGTTGTTTTGAATGCTACCGATGTTGTTCATCAAATTCACGACCAAATAATTTCCTTCATTGCCAACCACATGATGTAATAAACGTGCTGCAACAGAACCGCTGCGCAAAGAATCTTGATGAATAGAGTAGTGGGGCTCAGAAAATTCTTGGTGGGTATCAATAAATACCACTTTGATCTTTTTCTCTTGTGCTTTTTTTAGAAGTGATTGGCTTTGAACAAAAAAATAGGGCACTGTGATAATAGCATCATAATTACCATTAAAAATGAGTTGGGATTGTTCCACAAACGTTTTTTCATTGGACATTTTAAAAGTCAATAGCGAATAGGTTATCCCTAGATCTTTTAATTCATCCACTGCACGGTGAATGCCCATATAGGGTAAATTCCAATAATTATCGCTTAAACGGGCTTCTATAGGAAGTAAAACAGCAATGCGAATGGTTTTGCTCCGGGCCAATTTCAAACGACTGGCCGCATTGTTTTTTTTGTAGCCGGTTTTTTCAATTACACTCTTTATGAGTATTGCTGTCTTTTCAGAAACACCAGGCCGTTCATGAATCACCCGATCAACCGTACCAATAGAAACACCTGCCAATTCTGCAATTTCTTTGATTCCAATTTCCTTATTCATTTGGACAGGTGTAAAGACTTGTTTCCGTAAGAAACTAAATTAAAAAACTGATTTTAGTTAGAGTTCTTTTAAATAGATATTTTTAAAGGCAATGCTCATGTCACGTCCGGGATGCAATTGAAGGCCTGTAGGCCCTTTTAGATTAGCATTTTCTAACGTATAATCTAACACCTTAACGCCGTTAAGCCAGGTTTGATAACGATTTTTCTCGGCCTTCACTTCAAGGGTATTCCAATCATTTGCTTTTAACACATTGGGATGCTCTTTCAAGGCTTCCACCGGATACCCTTGTGAGGGCACGTAGGGAGAACCTGTCATATCACGTTTTAATGAG
>CAZTYX010000023.1:0-18269 GCA_964617385.1 uncultured Flavobacteriaceae bacterium
TTATTCGAATTATCTATAGTATGGCTCACTATTACTTCTTTTGTACTAGGATTTTTATTATTGATCCCCTATTTTTGGCTCCTCAAACGAAGTACATAAAGAGATTAATTTAATTGAATTGTAGCTGATAACAATAGGGAAGCATTTAAGTTAGTATAAAAAGATCCTACTTTTTAGTCGTCCCTTTTTTATTTATACTGTTCCTTTATTTTAGAATTAAATTCTAAGATATCAGCAGGTTGACAATCTAAAACTTCACATATTTTTTCTAAAGTACTAAACCTGATTGCCTTTGCCTTCCCAGTTTTCAATATAGAAAGATTAGATAAGGTAAGTCCCACTTTATCTGACAACTCATTTAATGACATTTTACGTTTTGCCATCATAACATCTAAGTTCACAATTATAGCCATAATTAGATCGTTAATTCGTTTTCACTTTTTATTTCAACTGCTTTCTGAATGGTTCTTTCAAAAAGAAAAGCTGCTGTACCTATGGCTGTAAAAATTAGCGTCATGATCATACTTAATGCCAGAAATCCAGCTGGATCATCTTCTGGGTGATTAAAAAATCTAATATAAATAGCACCTATAATTATAAGTATGCCAAGTAGAAAAGAACAATATTTAATCTTGTTTACAATTCGAACAGAGCCTGCCGAAAACAAATTATCATTACTAATCTGACTAAGTAATATAAAGCCTTGATATAGTCCTTTAAAGTAAAAAAATGAAGACAAATAACTATATATGATAAAAGGATCGGCATAAATTTCATAGAGATTTAAATTAACTGCTCTTCCTTCTAACATAGGAAAACGTATTAAAATAAAAAGTGAAAGAATTCCGATAATAATAATCACAAATTGTAAAAAGAGAATAGAAATTTTGTTCATTTTTTTTTTTTTTTGATAAAGATAAATTATTTATTGATAAACAATAATTTTTATAAAAAAAAGAGAAATTGTTTAAAATAATTAAATCAAAAAACTGAGTAGTATGGCAGCTTTAAATTACAGGGTAGATAGGGTGTAAAAGTATACACCTAAGATTCGAATCGTATAGTAGTTTTTTATTTTTGTAATAAATATTGAAGGTAATTTTAAGCTATAAGTTATAGAGAGATTGATATTTCAATGAATTTAAACGAGTTAAATCATAGTTTACAGCGGTTTTCTCTTTCAGAAAAAATGCCTGTTTTGTTCTTAGGACATGGAAGTCCAATGAATGCCATTGAAGAAAATCAATTTGTGAAAGGGTTCAGAGATATTGCTAAAACGTTGCCAAGACCAAATGCAATACTTTGTATATCTGCCCATTGGTTTACAAATGGGACAAAAGTAACCGCAATGGAAATGCCAAGAACAATTCATGATTTTGGTGGTTTTCCAAAGGAACTTTTTGAGGTGGAATACCCAGCTAATGGAAGTCCTGAACTGGCAAAAGACACAAAAATTTTACTTCAACCAACACTTGTTGAATTAGATGAAAAATGGGGCCTTGACCATGGTGCATGGAGTGTGATTAAACATTTGTTCCCCAATGCAGATATTCCCGTGGTACAATTGAGTATTGACTATACCAAACCCGCTCAATATCATTATGAACTATCTGAAAAATTAAACGCACTAAGAAATAGGGGTATATTGATAATAGGTAGTGGAAATATTGTTCATAATTTATCCCTTGTTGATTGGAAAAATTTTGAAAAAGATGACCATGGTCACGATTGGGCAATCGAAGCCAGGTATATTTTAAATAAATTATTGATGGATGGGGATTTTAAATCTCTGATAAATTATGATAAAATATCTAAAGCAATAGATCTTGCAGTGCCAACCCCAGATCATTATTTGCCATTGATTTATGTTTTAGGGTTACATCAAAAGAGAGAGTCTTTGACATTGTTTAACGACAAACTTGTTGCCGGCAGTTTAAGTATGACGAGTGTAAAAATTTCATAGTTTCCGGCATTATCTGTGCAACTTTGAATAATAGGGGGAGCCGGTAAAGCTTCGCAGAGTCCTTTAGATTTTAAGTGAGGGCGTATTCCACCCTTTGGGGAATCTCCTCGTATTTTCTCCTGACAATTAATCCATCATGCTCGAGTGCCTTACGTTGTTCAGTAAGAACTTCCCTTGAAATTCCATCCACGATTTGATGAATCTTGCCAAACCGTAATGTTTTAATTTTTTCTAATCGCATTAATGATATTAACTATAACGCCAGTATTCGGCTTATTTTATATTTCAATTTATGGAGCATTAAAATCACAATAATTTATTAATTTTAATAAATGAACTACTTATTTTATTTAGTATTGGTTTTAACGGGAGTTATATCAATATTATTTTGGTATGCCTCTTACTCTACAAAAAGTGGCTTTGCTGTAGACCAAAACAAAAATCAAATACCAGATAAGTGGGAAAAGGCCAGCATACTCTTTAAATTTAAGTCTATTATTTACCTCCTGCTTGGTTTTATTTTAGGGGTTTTATTTAACTATACAGAATTTTAATACACAGAATTTCAAAACATCTAAATTTATTTAAAAATGAAAAAAATAATCCTCATAATTTTTCTATTATTTACAACGATATCCTTTTCTCAAGAAATTGTAAATGACTCAATTAATGATAAAAGTAAATCAAAATTAATTTCTGTTGGGATGAAATTTGGCGTTCCAAATGTAATTTCATTTAATGGGGAAATAATACTTCCCGTTTTAGGAAATCATCTAGCACCATTTATTGATTATGGTTCATTTGATTTAGAATTTGATGGCACTGATACTTCTTTAAAGTATTCAGAATATGGATTGAATTTTTATTTCGGAAATAATGGAAAAGGTTTATATGCTAGCGCCGGAATAGGTCAACTAAATACTGATATCACCTTTAATAATTTGACTTTCGAAGAAAATGGAGTTTCACAAAAAGGGTCCGCAACGACTGGTTTAGATATAAATTCGTTAAACCTAAAATTAGGCGTTAAAACAGGAGGATTTATCTATTTAAGAGCTGAAGTTGGATATGGAATGGGGACTATTCCTAATAGGTTAAATTTCACTGCAACTTCCAATGGGATAACAGAATCATTTTCAGAAGAAATTCCATCTATTCCGGGTGTAAGCCCTAACGGTTTACTTATTGGAAATATTGGTTTGGGCATATCTTTTTAAATCATCTACATGTCCTTTTTATTAAGTTCAGAAATTTCTAACCCAACAAAAAAACGAATAGAACAACTCTTCAAGAATCGAACAAAAAATCATTAAATTAAATTTAAGCAAGAAAAAAATGAAAAATTACGTTTTAGCAGCTGCAATCATTATTTCAACTTTTATTTACGTTTTGGGAAATCGATATTCTGTTATTGGTAACACAAATCTCTTTGGAACAATAAAACACGATAAACTAACAGGCAATGTTTATTATTTAACTCAAAAAAACAATGAAGTTGTTTGGATTTTAGCTGACAAATACTTTAAAGAGGATTAATGCTAAAAGAAGTTGTTATATCCAATGAATCAGCGATTATACTTTTTAAGTAAATCGTTTTTTATTAAATCAAACATGAAATATTTTTACTTCTTTTAGTTTTAATATTTACAATCAACTTTTCTTGTACTCAAAGCTCAGGAGAATTGTTTGTTTGGTTAGTCAAAATAGAAATTGAGCCTTCCACTGTGTCGGCATATAAAAACGATACTTACAAATAAATACTCCTGCTAAATTCAGCTAATCTTATTGGCAGTGCAATAAAAATTAATTTGGCTACAGCGTTTAGAAATAAGAGAAGCAACATTAAATGATCATACGGTTATGCTTTTCTAGTCTAGCTGTTTTTTTTATTTTTACATTCCATTAAAATTAACCTACTTAAATAAATGTTTTCCCTACCATTGAAGCACGCCCAATTCTAGCGTGCGAAAAAAAAAAAAAATCGTGTACTGCAAAAAGTTGCTTGTTAGGTTAATCACTTAGCATTTGCAAGCCGCGCTACATGATGAACACAAAACAAACCCCAAAGTAAACATGTATCAAAACAAGCCCCCATTCATTCTAATTTTTTTGTTCGCACTACAATATGCAACTGCCCAAGTTAATGTTTCTGGGCAGGTGGTGGATGAGCAAGGCAAACCCGTTCCTTTTGTCAACGTCCTATTTTCAAATTCAACCAAGGGTACTTTAACCGATTTTGACGGTTACTTTGAACTTATTTCAGGCCCTAATGAACACGAAATCACCATTCAGCTTTTAGGGTATCAAACCCAAGTGGTGCAGCTAAATGAAACCCAAAAGCCACTGAAAATTATCTTGATCGAAGGGGAGCAACTTCAAGAAGTTTTGGTGGTCCAAAAGCCTAAAAAAAGATTGAAGAAAAAAGAAAATCCGGCCTATCGTATATTAAAAGAGGTTTGGGCGCGCAAATCAAATATTGGTCTAGCACAACTTGATGCTTATGCCCTTGACAAATATGTGAGTGTGGAGGTGGGACTTAACAATATGGACACCGTTTTCATGAAAAAATTTCTAATGAAAAGCTTAGACTCTGTACTAGACATCATCTCACAAAACCGAAAAAATAAGCACTTTTATATCCCCCTTCACCTTAAAGAAGAATCTTGGAAAGTGTATGGCAACAACCGCAAAAACTTGAAACGGTCTGATCTTATAGCCAAACGCCTTTCTGGCATTGAAACCACCGGCTTTTTCTTTAGCCGTGTAGAAAATGTATTTAAGCATGTCAATGTGATGGACGAAACCGTGGTGGTGGCCGACAAGTCTTTTGCCAGCCCTATTGCCAAAACAGGGTTTATCAATTACGACTATGTGCTGGTGGATAGTTTAGAAACCACAAAAGGAAAAGAATACAACATCTATTTTTTTCCAAGAAGAGAAGGTGATTGGGCATTTGAGGGGCATTTAACTGTATCGAGTCCAGCTTATGCCGTGAAGCATATCGAAATGTATCTCAACCCAAACATCAACCTCAACATTGTACGAGACATAAATATCAGTCAAGATTTTGAAGAAATTACCCCCGGCATATTTTTACCCACTAAAAGCAGCTACAAAGGCGATTTTACGGTGTTCACCAAAAAGGATGTCGAAAAGGGTTTGTATTTAACTAAAAATGAAACCTTTCGCAATTTTGTCTTAAACAAGCCTGAAGCCACAGATTTTTATGCGCAACAAAAAGAAATCCGTTCAAATGCTGACCTAAATAAACCGGCAGCATATTGGTTAAACGTGGAGAAGGAAGATCCAACTGCAAAAACAAGGGCATTGCTCTATAACTTGAAAGAAAATAGAAAAATCAAGTCCATCACCCATACGGTTGATTTTCTCACCAGTGGATATAAACAACTCACGCCTTGGCTTCAGTATGGAAAATGGTGGGATTCTTTCAACTATAACGACATTGAAGGATTGAGACTAAACTTAGGTTTCAGAACATTTAGATCTATAGATGACCGATTAAGGTCTACATCTTATTGGGCCTATGGATTTAAAGATCAAGAAATTAAATACGGAATTGATAGTCGCTATTTATTAAATCACCAACCACGAATTGTGGTGGGGGCTGTCTATTCTAATGATTTTGAACTGCTGGGAGGTTCTGTTTTCCACACAGGCATCTTGTTGGATAGCAAACCTGAAACCAGAAAAAATTTACTTTCGCGTGGTTCTAACTATTTTTTCTCTGCTATAGAAAGCTTTGGAGTCTCAGTAGATTGGGAAATTATGGAAAACGTACATTGGGGGGGCAATTTAGAAACCAAACATATCGCCCCTGCCAATGAAGAATATTTTTCAATCGCCTACCGATATGAAGGCCAAAAAGTAAGGCAATATAACAACACCCTTTTTAGCAGCTATCTCACTTTTACACCCCAACGAAATGTTTATGGCTATGGCGTTGATCAAAAACGAGGTAGAAATCAGTTTGCTTCATTTTCCCTCAAATATTCAAAAGGGGTAAAAGGGTTTTTAAATGGTGATTTTAGTTATGACCAATTGCAATTTTCGTATAACCACCCCATTCGCATCAGTTTTTTAGGGGTTTTAGAAAGCAATATAGAATTAGGCAAAACATTTGATGCGGTGCCCATTGCACTACTTACGGCCCTTCCCGCCAATCAAGGATATTCACTACAACGCAGAACATTTTCGCTCATTAATTATTATGATTGGGTGAGCGACAATTACATTATGGGTCATTTTGAACACCATTTTAATGGGTATTTGTTGAATAAAATACCGCTACTTGAAAAACTCAAATGGCGCGCTTTGGTCACATTTAGATTTGCCTATGGAAGTATTTCTGACGCACAAATTTCTGGAAACCTATCTAGCATTCATTATAATGCGCCAGACAAAAAACCCTACTATGAATACGGTTTTGGTATTGAAAACATAGGGTTTGGAAACCTTAAGTTTTTTAGAGCCGATTTTATTTGGCGAAGCCCCTTGCCCCTAAACTTTAAAACCAACAGCCCTAAAAACAATATCCCAGAATTTGGTATACGTCTGGGGGCACGCCCCAATTTATGATTTCCCTTTGAACGTTTTTATTAATTTAGTTCAATGGCAAAAACAACTAACGTTTATATTGATGACTCCGCACATCATTACAAGTCCTATAGACCTCCCTTGCACGAGTTGACATTGGCCCGTAGCCTTAGCCATCAAAAGTTTACACTGTTTTGGACATTGGTTGTGGTGTTGGCAACGCCACAATTGCATTGACAAAATAGAACGCAACCGTAACGGGATATGACCCCAGACCTTTCGGGTTGGTGTGTTTCAAACATTACAGCGGCAGCTTTTGATTTTGCTCTCAACGCACCCTTAAACGAGGCATTCATCCCTCGCTGGGAAACTTGCCCTTGTGCCCTCTATTTTTAACTTTTGATTTATTCCTATTGACTTGCCTAGGCGGGTTTTGTAACTTTATACCCTTTTTTTGACCGAAATTGTGAAAACGATTGTATAATCATCAGTCCATAAAACCTTAACTACAATAGTGATGAAAAAGCACCTTAAATCAAGATTTAAAATACTTGCTATGGGTATTGCTGTTTTATGCACAGCAACATTTTTATGGAAAAAACTAGAACATAAAACGCCCTTTGACAAGGCAGCATTAACCGGCAAATGGTGTGATTCTATAAATAACGACAAGTGCTTGGAGATTTCAGGAATTGCAGAAAGAGAGGACCTTATTAAGGTCGTTATAACCCGAGAGGATGAAGTTAAAAGCACCTCAAACTGGACCATTACTTCTATAGACCGAAATAAAAAAACCATTGGAATTTTTAACGGTTATAAGGAAGCGCAAATAAAATGGATTTCTAAAAATGAATTTCACATTGTGCAAAATGATTCCGTCTCCACGGTATTGTTTAGGGAATAATTCATAGTCTCTTTCAATCTACAAAACATCAAAAAGCAAGAGGCTCAGCGTGTCATTTTCGAATATCATTTCCATCCCATTCAGGGGGTAAAATTAATCCCAAAAAAACGAGAGGAATCTATTACCTTTGCAGCAATTAAACCCTTTACGATTAGCATTGTCTAAATTGTTTTTAAGTAGAATTAAAATCAATGGTGCCATACGCACTTTATACTATTTGCTATAAAACAAAAACATCTACAGATTCTTAATGTGCTTTAAAAGTACTTTTTATGGCACCTTTAATTCGAAAATAATATGTCATCAACATCCAATCTAAAAAACATAAGAAAGTGGTTGCTATTTTCACTAGGAGCCATTGTCATTGCGGCTTCCATATCACTTTCACAAAAAATTGCCAACAGCAATCCTCCTCCCCGTAAAAAGGCAGAAAATGTGGTTAAGGAGGTTTATACCACAACTGTAAAAAACGGAAGGTATCAAGTTCAAATTCCAGCAGAAGGGGTGCTTAATGCCTATCAAAGAATTCAAATCACCGCTCGAGTTCAAGGCGTGATGCAAACCATTCGCCCTTTGTTCAAAACGGGACAGCCTTATCGCAAAGGACAAACTTTGGTGCAAATTGACCCCACCGATTTTAGCGCCAACGTTAAAGCCCAACGTGCCTCTTTAGCCAATTTAATTACCTCCATATTACCAGACTTGCAATTGGATTTTCCTGAAGCCTATCCAATATGGAGTGCTTATGTAAAAAATTTTGATCTCAATCAACCCACACCCCAGCTGCCTGAAATGCAAGAAAAAGAACGTCTTTTTGTATCTGGCCGTGGTGTAATTGCCAACTATTTTGCCCTCCAAAACTTAGAACAAACCTTAACATATTATGCCATCAAAGCGCCTTTTAATGGCATTTTAGTGGCTTCCAATGTTACGGAAGGCTCATTGATTCGTCCCGGACAAGCCTTGGGAGAATTTATTGCCCCTGGGGTTTATGAACTTATGGTGGCCCTGCCCAAATCGTATGTGCAACACATAGATGTGGGTGCCACCGTAGCACTTCATTCTATTGATACCGATCAGTTGTATGAAGGAACTGTTGTTCGGGTCAATGCCAAGGTCAATACACAAACCCAATCGGTTGAAGTGTATATTCGTGTTGAAAATGACACCCTCAAAGAAGGCATGTTTTTGGAAGCACAACTGGAGGCAACTGCTTTTGAAAACGTGTTTGCCATGGATAGAGGCCTTTTGAATGGCAACCAACAAGTCTATGTGGTGGAAAACAATGCTTTGGTATTGCGCCAAGTAGAAGCCATTCACTTTACCGAAACCCTTGCGATTGTGAGCGGCCTAAAAGATGACGAACAAATTGTTGCCCAACCACTTATTGGCGCCTATGAAGGAATGTTGGTGGCTCCGCAAACACGCACAACAAATCCATAAGCCGCCACATGAGAAAAATTATTAATTATTTTATTAAATATCACGTTGCTGTAAATGTGGTTATTTTGGCCTTTCTCCTTTTTGGAATGATTGGTGCTTCTTCTTTAAAATCTTCCTTTTTCCCCCTCACCGAATCGCACATCATTCAAATTGCCGTTGTTTATCCTGGGGCCTCACCCATCGAAATTGAAGAAGGGGTCATCTTAAAAATTGAAGACAACTTAAAGGGGCTAGAGGGTGTGGATCGTGTTACTTCCATTTCCAGAGAAAATAGCGGTTCCATTACCGTAGAAATTGAAGAAGAACGCAATGTCGATTTTATGCTGCTGCAAGTGAAAAATGCAGTAGATCGTGTGCCAGGTTATCCCACCGGAATGGAACCCCTTGTGGTATCAAAACAAGAACAAATTCGACCCACAATCAATTTTGCTTTAAACGGAGAAAACATTCCTCTACTCACCCTAAAAAAAATTGGCCGGCAAGTAGAAAACGACCTCCGTGCCATGGATGGTATTTCACAGATACAAGTCACAGGATATCCTGAAGAAGAAATAGAAATTGCCGTAGAAGAAAGTAAACTTTTGGCCTACGGTCTAAGCTTCACAACCGTGGCACAAGCCGTGGCCAAAGCCAATATTATTGTGACCGGCGGGCAAGTAAAAACCGACGCCGAAGAATTTCTAATTCGTGCAAAAAACAAAAATTATTACGCGGATCAATTAAATCGCATTGTGGTGGCTGCCCAACCCAATGGCACCATCATTTATTTACAAGATGTGGCTCAGGTGAGCGACCGCTTTTCGGAAACACCAAACGCCACCTACATTGATGGAAAACTATCGGTTAATATCGGAATCAATTCTACCAATACAGAAGATTTGATCTCTACCGCCAAAAAAGTAAAAGCCTACATTAAAACTTTTAATGACAGCCACACCAACCTCCAAATTGAACTCTTAAACGACCAATCTGAGGTGTTGAACCAGCGCACCGACCTGCTCATCAAAAATGCCCTTCAAGGCATGTTGTTGGTTTTGATTTTCTTATCGCTTTTTCTCAATACGCGATTGGCTTTTTGGGTAGCCTTTGGGTTGCCTATTGCCTTTTTAGGGATGTTTATTTTTGCCCCTCTATTCAATGTAACCATCAATGTACTTTCACTTTTCGGAATGATTATCGTGATCGGTATTTTGGTGGATGATGGCATCGTGATTGCGGAAAACATTTACCAGCAATATGAAAAAGGAAAGTCGCCCTATCGTGCTGCAATTGATGGCGTTATGGAAGTAATTCCCCCTGTGGTTTCTGCCATCATTACCACCGTTTTAGCTTTTTCATTATTTCTATTCTTAGAAAGCCGTATTGGAGAATTTTTTAGCGAAGTATCCGTTATTGTTATTCTCACATTAGTGGTTTCTTTAGTAGAAGCCCTCATCATATTGCCAGCGCATTTAGCGCATTCAAAAGCATTAGTTAAACACCGCCAAGAGGCTGTTTCTACAAAAGAAAAGATTTTTGCACAATTACGGGTAATCAATCGCTTTGGCGACCGGTTGATGAAAGGCATGCGAGATCGTCTTTATGCTCCAATCATTGCCTTTTCCCTGCGCAATCGCTTTTTAACCCTGGCCCTTTTTTTAGCAGCCATGTTTCTCACCCTTGGTTCCATTGGCGGTGGTGTGGTGCGCACCTCCTTTTTCCCCAACTTGGCCAGTGACCGTGTTCAAGTGACCCTCACCATGCCTAACGGCACCAATGAAAAAGTAACCGATTCCATCATCAGTCTCATTGAAGAGAAGTCAATAATTGTGGAAGAGGAATTGAATGAAAAATATCTTAAAGGCACTGGTAAAACCCTTTTTGTTAATGTTATAAAAACCCTAGGCAACGGTTCTGCTCGAGCCACCTTAACCCTCAACATGCTGCCCGGAGAAGAACGCCCCGATGTCATTCGCGCCAATATGGTTTCATCGCGTTTGGCTGAGTTGGTGGGGCCCGTTATTGGTGTTGAAAGCCTCGTATATGGTGCAGGAATAAATTTTGGAGGAAATCCCGTGTCTGTTTCTTTGTTGTCCAACAACATAGAAGAACTTAAAGCGGCTAAAGTTGAATTAAAACAAATTCTACTCTCTAATGCCTTACTAAAAGATGTAACTGATAATGATCCTGCGGGAATCAAAGAAATTACCCTTCAGCTCAAAGACAACGCTTATGCCCTTGGCTTGGACTTGCTTTATGTGATGAACCAAGTGCGTGCTGGATTTTTTGGCGTGCAAGCACAGCGTTTTCAACGAGGGCAGGATGAAATTCGCGTGTGGGTGCGCTATAAAAAAGAAGACCGTTCGTCCATAACCCAATTGGAAGATATGAAAATTGGATTGCCCAATGGACAACGTGTGCCCCTTAAAGAAGTGGCTACCTATACTATTAAGCGAGGAGATGTGGCCATCAACCACCTTGATGGAAGGCGTGAAATTCAAGTTTCTGCTGATATTAAAGACACCCAAAGCACCTCCGCAACTGATATTATGAGTGATCTTCGTACCAATATAGTGCCACAAATTCAAGCAAAATATCCCTCTGTGAGTGCCTCATACGAAGGACAAAATAGAGAAGCTGCCAAACTTTCTAATTCTTTAGCCGGCGCTGGAATTCCTATTTTGATTTTGATTTATATGACCATTGCCTTTACGTTTAGGAGTTTTTCCCAACCGGTTTTATTGTTTTTATTGGTGCCCTTGAGCATCACAGGAGTGGCTTGGGGCCATTGGATTCACGGATTTCCACTTAACATAACTTCCGTTTTGGGAATTATTGCATTGATTGGAATTATGGTGAACGATGGGCTGGTGCTCATTGGTAAATTCAACAATAATTTGCGTGAAGGACTCCCTTTTGACAAGGCGCTTTTGGATGCAGGAAAATCTCGTTTTAGAGCCATTTTTCTTACTTCAATCACCACAGTAGCTGGGCTCATGCCACTCTTATTAGAAAAAAGCCGTCAAGCTCAATTTTTAAAACCCATGGCCATTTCTGTATCTTATGGAATTGCCTTTTCTACCTTATTAACACTTATTGCCCTACCCATATTTCTTTCTTTTAACAACCAACTAAAAGTCTATTTTAAATGGTTAAAAACGGGGCAATTTCCAACCAAAGAAGCTGTAGAAAGAGCGCTGATGGAACAAGAAGATGAACGCCATATGATGGGCTTGGAGGAAACCACTAAATCCAACAAAAAATGAACCGCATTCTAAATTTTCTACTACTTGCCTTTTGCCTCCCCCTTTTTGGGCAAACCCCCCTCACCAAAGAAGAGGCATTGGCCATTACCCTTGAACAAAATTTTGGGATTTTGATGTCCAAAAACAATGTTGAAATTTCTAAAAACAACAGTAGCATTATAAATGCGGGCTATTTACCTAACGTGGCGGTGGGCGGTGGCGGCAATTTTTCAGCCTCCGATTCTGAAATTGCTTTTCCCGGTCAATTTTTGGAAGATGGCTCCCCAAGACCGAACCGCTCCTTAAACGATCAAGAATCGAAACGTTACAATGCCGGAGTGGATGTCAATTTTATTCTCTTTGATGGGTTGGGTAGAAAATATAATTATCAAAAATTAAAAGAACAATATGCCCTTAGTGAATTACAGTTGCGTGAAACCATTGAACAAACGATTGTTCAACTTTACACCGTTTATTTTAGCGTGGCGCAATTGACCGAAACTAAAGCCATATTTGAACAAGCATTAGAAGTTTCTCAAGTGCGACTGCAACGCGCAGAAAGCGCTTTTTTTCATGGTCAAGCCAATAAATTGGCCGTATTAAATGCCCAGGTGGATGTGACCAACGATAGTATTAATCTGCTGCAAGCAGCTCAACAATTAGACAATACCAAACGGGATTTGAATCTGTTGATGAATCAATCGATGGATTTTGAATTTACGGTGGACACTTCGGTAGATTTTATTGCCGCATTACAATTAGAAGATTGGAAGGCCTCCGCACCAGCAAACAATGTGGCCCTTCTTAAACAAAGAAAAAATGTTGAAATAAACGCTTATGATGTGAAGGTGAGCCAATCGGGTTATTTGCCAACCCTTGGCTTGGTTGGGTCTTATGGTTGGAATTTAAATCAAAGCCCGCCTTCTGCCTTTTTTCCAGGAACCGATAACACCTCCTATTCATTGGGATTGGGCGCTAGTTTAAGCTGGAATATTTTTGATGGAGGCCGAACATCTGTACGGGTTCAAAATGCCAAAATTGCCCTTGAAAATCAAAATTTAATGGCCGAACAAGTTCTCCTTACGTTTGATAGAGACCTCAAAAATGCAGAACAAAGTTATCATAATGCGCAACAGGTCTATTCCATTCAACAAAACCAAGTGGAAACAGCGTCTTATAATTTTGAACGGTCAGAAGCTCAATATGCAATTGGTGCCATAACCGCCATTGAATTTCGCCAAGCGCAAGTGAATCTTCGCAATGCCCAAAACCAAGCTGCCGTTGCAAAATATCAGGCAAAACTTGCCGAAATCGAACTCATCCGTATTTCAGGACAATTGCTTAATGCTGCTCTGTAAGCATTGCTATTGACGTATAGTTTAACTAACAATAGCCTCTTTTTTGCTGTCCGGACTCTAAGAGTGCACATTGATAGTGCTTTGTACGCCCTAAAAAACAGGGGTTAAATCGGAGATTTCTTAGGTCCCCAAATGCATCGCGTGCAACTTTACTTTTTTACCAATAGATTCACAATTGATAAAGAATGCTTTTGGATTTGGGCCACTATTGATTGTGCAATTAAAAATAGGGTGATGATTTAGACTTGTTGATATATCATAATTCATATAAACTGATTAAGATTTGGATGAAAAAACACTTTTTGTAATAAGGGCTACAAAAGGCATCTTTTTTATAATCACCCCAAAGAAATATAAAACTCTTATGTAAACTCAGTATATTAGAAAATGCATTGTTTATATAATTAAATTTTGAATATTTCAATTCGACAAAATTTTATTTTCCTTTTTTTATGGGGTATAATTTCTCTTTGGGTTTCTATTCACGCACAATTTGAAGATTTTAATCCCAGTCCATATACGGTAGAAACGACCTACAAAAAGCTCATTAAAGAATATTCTCAAGTTCGTTATCCTGTGATTTCTTTGCATGCCGGCGTGGAGATTAAAAAAAATATAGCCTATGGATCTACGGGTCCGGTAGCTAAAACACTAGACCTTTATATACCCCTCAAAACAGTGCCTCCGCCCATTGTTTTATTAATTCATGGCGGCGGATGGGTCTCAGGCTCCAAAGCCAATTTGGAGGCCCTATCAGAAGGCCTGGCCAACCGTGGATTTGCAGTGGCCAATATGGACTATACGAAAAGTACAGAAGCGCCCTACCCCGCCAGTGTATTAGATATTAAACAAGCCTTGTTATTTTTGGAACAGCAAGCAGATCAATTTAGATATAAGCCCCATCATATAATCATTTTAGGGTGTTCTGCAGGAGCACAACTGGCTTCCTTGGTGGCTGTAACTTCAACCGTTCACCCCTTTGGGAAAAAAGATTACAAAAATGTGGCCGTGCAGGGTTTAATAAATATTGACGGAATTTTGTCATTTATTCATCCCGAATCAGAAGAGGGTACCTATGCAGCCTATTGGTTGGGTGGTTTCCCTGCTACCCACAAACAAACATGGGTGGCTGCATCTCCCTTAACCTATGTTGGAAAAGACACGCCTCCAACCCTCTTTATAAATAGTGCTCAACTGCGTTTTCATGCCGGTAGAGATGATATGATTAAAATCATGAAAACTTTCAACATCCCCTCTGAGGTGCACACCTTTGACGCAGCTCCACATTCGTTTTGGTTATTGGAACCATGGTTTAGCCCCACACTCGATTTAATTGAAAAATTTATTAAAACAACATATAATGAAGAAATATCTACTCCTTAGCTGTTTACTATGCTGGAGCCTCTTTGGACAACCCACCTTATATCTCATTGGCGATTCGACGATGGCCAATAAAAAAAATCCCTTGGAAAATCCTGAGTGGGGATGGGGACAGGCATTGCCTTTCTATATGAAGAATTCGATTAAAATTGAGAACCATGCTGTTAATGGCAGGAGCTCAAGAAGTTTTATTGACGAAGGGCGTTGGGATGTGATTGAAAAGCAATTGGAAAAAGGAGATTTTGTTTTTATCCAATTTGGACACAACGATCAAAAAGATCAAGATCCTTCCCGATATACCAATCCCTCAACAACCTATCGACAAAATCTGATTCGTTTTGTTTCCGAAACACGAGCAAAAGGAGCCACTCCCATTTTATTTACATCGGTGGTGCGGCGCAATTTTAATGCCAACGGTACCCTGGTTGACACCCATGGGCTTTATCCTGTTATTGTGCATCAAGTGGCACAAAAACAAAATATTGCCTTAGTGGATATGCAATCACTCTCTGAACACATCGAATTGCTTTATGGTCTGGAAGCGTCTAAAAAACTGCATTTACATTTTGAAAAAGGAGAACATCCCTACTTTCCCGAGGGCAAAAAAGACAATACACACTTTTCTGAATGGGGAGCTCGTGTAATGGCCCAAGCAGTGGTAAAAAACCTAGATCAACAAGGCCTTTTAGTGCCCCATTTAAACCTAACTGAAGTACTTACAACCCCCTAAACAAACCTTTGATTTTCTCGCTTTTAACGGTTAAAAAAGGAATAAAAAACCCTCCACTAGGGAGGGTTAAAAGCGTTTTATTTTTAAACCTAGTTTGTGGTCTCTGCAATTTTTTCGGCCACCACTTTAAAATCAAATCCGCCCGACATACCTTGGGTCATATATCCTTTTTTAGATTCTTTATAGGTTAGATGATTAACAGCATCTTCCAAGGTGAGAAAACCGTCCCAAGTCATCACGTTATGCTCACCAAAATTTTTGGGCGAAATGCGGTGTCCAACAACCCAACCGGCTCTTCCGTTTTCATTCTTTTTCATTTGGTTTTCAAAATTCTTTTTATAGGGCTTTTGACTGTCTAAAAACACTTGAGGTTCTTCGGCAAAACCAAAATTATAGACACTATATTTGGCCACTTGCGATCCAAAAGCAGAGTCTTCAATAGTCCAAACATACATGCCACCTTGCTCCACGTTATAGGATAGTAATTCTTGAGAAACCCCAAGCTTTTCACCTGCTCCTGCCCACCAGGCGCCCGCATTTAAATAAGATTTTACATCGGGATAAACAATTACAAATTGGTACCAGTTGCCTACCAAAGCAGAATTCAATTTACCTCCAATGGGAACCATAGGGTGAATGAATTTTTCTAATGCCCAATATGCAAATTTTCCCTCTTTAACGGCAGTTTGCGCCATTTTAGACATATAGTTTTTTTCAACAGATTCAAATTTAGCTTGATCTGCAACGTTGACATAAACTGTGTGATAAACGGTAACCTGGGAATAAGAAACAACCCCCAAGAGCAAGAACGTTAGAATAAATACTTTTTTCATTTTAAATAATTTATAGTTGTAGTTAAAACAATTTACAGAAATTAAAAATGAAACACAAAAATCCTCAAATGGAATGGCTAGAAAAGTAAATTATATTTTAAAACTGATCGTTTACCTACAATGATTAATTTATCAGACACAGACAACGAAAACATTATCTCTAATCAAGAAATAAAGAGGTAAACATTTCTCATATCATACAGAATAATATTTTCAAATCTGAACAGGTTAAAAGACTTAATCAACCTCATCTTTTGTTACTTTAGAAGCATGATTGGAGATAAGTATTTATTCACTGCTTTGAAATTATTTGTAGTTAGTGTAGACTCAATTGAATCAATAACTGGAATTGACTTTTTTCATGAGCTCCCAGATGAGATTGAAAATAGGCTAGAATCTGAAGTAATTTTAGAACATTGGAGGTTTTAGTTTTTATTCAAAACCACCAAAAAATGACCAAAAATGATCGAAAATTGTATGAAATGAATTAATTTTTATTAAATATTTGATTTTAACAGAAAAAGAATAGATGTACTTTAATTATGAAACGATCTACAATTTTGTTGATTTAGTAAGTAAATGTGCTCATTAAATAAAAATATTTATGCACCATAAAAACATACGCGTTTTGGTTGTTGGATGTGGCAATATGGGAATTTCCCATGCGCATGCCTATGAGAATCATGCTGGTTTTACGATTTGTGGATTGGTATCCCGGGGACCTAGCAAAGAAAAGTTAAATGAATCCTTAAGGGGAGATTACCTACTATTTAATGATTTTGAAACAGCCCTAAAAGCCAGTAACCCCGATGCAGTTTGTATCTCGACCTATCCTGACACGCATGAAGCTTATGCCCTCAAGGCATTAGAGAAGGGATGTCATGTGTTTTTAGAAAAACCCATAGCTACTTCAGTAGAAGGTGGAATTCGTATAGTTGAAAAAGCAAAAACAATACAAAAAAAAGTAGTTGTAGGTTATATTTTAAGACACCATCCTATATGGAATTGTTTTATTAAAGAAGCCCAGAAACTCGGCAAACCATTGGTAATGCGAATGAATCTCAATCAACAAAGTAAAGGCTACATGTGGGATGTACATAAAAATCTTATGCAATCCTTAAGCCCCATAGTGGATTGTGGTGTCCATTACCTTGATGTTATGTGTCAAATGACCAAAGCTACACCCATAAGCGTATCGGCCATTGGGGTTCGCCTTACCGATGAAATTCCAAAAACCAATTATAACTATGGTCAGCTTCAAATTCGTTTTGATGATGGCTCTGTAGGATGGTATGAAGCTGCATGGGGACCAATGGTGAGCGAAACAGCATTTTTTGTAAAAGATGTCTTTGGACCTAAAGGATCCGTATCGCTTTCGCAAGAAAACAAACGATCAGATGATATCAGCGGACATACCAAAACCGATCAAATACTCATACACAATAGTGCAATTGACGATCAAAACGAATTTCTTCAAAAAGACAAATACATTGAATTTAACAATGCCCCCGACCACCAAGAACTTTGCGATAATGAACAAGCATTTTTCTTCGATAGTATTACTCAAAATATAGACCTAACAGATCACTTACAAGAAGCCGTTAGAAGCTTACAAATCGCCTTGGCTTGTGATGAGTCTGTAAAAACGGGAAAGACTATTATGCTTTAAATGAAATATATAATAGGGCAGCAAAATAATGCTGTAATTATTATAGTATGGGGTTTTAGTTTTCGTCCAAAAATGTCAAAAATATAATCCAAACCTACCAAAGAGCAGGTTAGATGCTCTAGTTTCGAAGTACAAAAATGGGGTTTCGTTTTTTATAATGTATTCCCCAACTGTTCATAAAGTTACCTGAAAACAAAAAGCAATCAAAGAT
>CAZTYX010000024.1:0-13231 GCA_964617385.1 uncultured Flavobacteriaceae bacterium
ATTCTGACCGGTCCAACCTATATCTCCACAGCGTCCTCGGGGAAGTTGGAAAAGCCGAGGTGATCTCACCCGATCAACTCGTTTTTGACACCCTACCCAATGGTAAGGTTTTATTAAAAAGACTTCCTGGGCAATTAAAAGAAGCGCCCATAGACGAAGAAGAAACCTTCTTAAGACAAAATTTTTCTGAGAGCGACAATCGCAATTTTAGAGATGGCGATGTTGAATCTTCAAGAAATTTTGGTAATGCTAGCAATAGCGAAAGTAACAGCACACGACCTGAAACTGCAGCGATGTATGATTCTCCCAATACACCCCAAGCCTCCTATGACGAAGAGGGCAACCTTGTGGCCAATATTGACAAATCAAACAAAAGAACGAGTTTGGTTTCTGATGAAGTTCGTGTATATAAAGGAGGTTCTTGGCGCGATAGAGCTTACTGGTTAGATCCGGCACAAAGACGTTATTTACCTCAATATATGGCCACTGACTACATTGGCTTCCGTTGTGCAATGTCTCGTTTGGGATCAAAAAGCAAGGTGAAGAAAACGGCGCGTCACAAGAGAAAAAGAAGCTAGTTCCCTTGCGGTTTAGCGTGGTTATCCATGGAAATTTCAGCGCTACATACCCTTTTTCAATCGGCAAATGGGGTGGCAACAGACACCCGAAAAATTAAATCCAATACGCTTTATTTTGCCCTCAAAGGCGAACGCTTTGACGGCAACGATTTTGCTGAAGAGGCAATAGAAAAAGGAGCAATTGCTGCCGTGGTTGATCGTCCCTCACTCAAAGGAAAAGACGCACGTTTTTTTTGGGTTGACGATGTATTAAAAAGCCTTCAAAACCTTGCAAACTTTCACCGAAACCAATGCAAAGCAACTGTTATTGCCCTCACAGGAAGTAATGGTAAAACGACGACAAAAGAATTATTTAAAGCTGTATTAACCGAACAATTTGTTTGTCAAGCCACGGAAGGTAATCTCAACAATCATATTGGGGTACCCCTCACTTTGCTGTCTATAAAAACAAATACCGAAATGGCTGTGGTTGAAATGGGTGCCAACCATCAAGGTGAAATTGCTGCCCTATGTGAAATAGCTGAACCCGATTGGGGCTATATCACCAACTTCGGTAAAGCCCACTTGGAAGGCTTTGGTGGCATTGAAGGTGTCATTAAGGGTAAAACTGAACTTTATCAATATTTGATGAAGCACAAAAAAAAGATACTCGTTCACGCTGATGATCCCCTACAAGAAAAGGCCGTAGGTAATTATTCTGTCATTCGCTTTGGGTCAAGCAATAAGAATGATCATGCTATTCACTATGAAAAAGAAACAACCAATGGCCTATGTATAACCTATCAAAAAACTAGAATATGTAGCAGTCTGTATGGCGCCTATAATCTTCAAAACATAGCTGCTGCAGTAGCCTTAGGAGCTCAGTTTAAGATTCCGCTACCTAAAATTAAACGAGCCATTACCCATTTTCAATCACACAGTAATCGGTCGCAACAACTCCAAAAAGGGAAGTATCATTTTATTTTAGATGCTTATAATGCAAATCCGACGAGCATGAACGCTGCATTGGAAAGTTTTGCTAAAAAAGAAGCCCCTAGTAAAGCACTTGTTTTAGGGGATATGTTGGAGTTGGGTGAGGACTCACTACAAGAGCATCAAAACACGCTAAACAAAGCCTTATCTATAGAAGTAGCAGCACTCTATTTGGTGGGAAAAATTTGGTGTTCATTGGAAATAAATCACCCGAAAGTAAAATGCTTTCCTAACAGCGCGGCATTGCTTGAACACTTTAAAAAACAGCCCCCAAAAGCCACTACCCTTTTATTGAAAGGGTCTCGTGGTGTCGCTTTAGAAGGAATTTTACCCGCTTTCGATACGGAATAAATATGAAAAAAGGGGCACTACTTTGTATTTTATGGATTATTTATGCCTGCAGTGTTACAGAAGAACGTTGTGGTGAAATTTTACAAAAAATAAATCAAAACGGAACATACTATTTTGTTCTCCAAACGGACGAATATGGGCAACAAATTAACAGCGATACTTATATTCCTGATGACGGTGTTAGACAAGGAGCTGTTGATGCAGCCACCTTTGAAGCCTATGCGGTGGGAGAACAATATTGTGCTGAAAATTAATTTTTAGCTCCTTCAATAATTTGGTCAACCACTTCTGGATTCAACAAAGTGGAAGTATCTCCTAAATTGGATACATCTTTTCCTGCCACCTTACGCAATATGCGACGCATGATTTTTCCAGATCGCGTTTTTGGGAGACCCGGTACAATTTGAACATGGTCGGGTTTGGCAATGGGTCCAATAATTTTTCTGACAGTGTCTTTAATTTCATCGGGCAAATGATCTGTATTGCCTTTCACATCACAAATTACAAAAGCATAAATGCCTTGGCCTTTAATGTCGTGTGGAAAACCAACCACAGCCGATTCAATCACTTTGGGGTGCTCATTAATTGCATTTTCAACTTCTGCAGTGCCCATTCGATGACCCGAAACATTGATCACATCATCCACTCGACCCAAAATACGCAAATAACCATCATGGTCTCTTTTAACTCCATCTCCTGTAAAATACATGCCGGGATAGGCAGAAAAATAGGTTTCTTTACAGCGCTTATGATCCCCATAAGTGGTTCTTAACATAGCGGGCCAAGGAAACTTGATACATAAATTTCCTTCCACATTATTTCCGTTCAACTCATTGCCTTCTGCATCAACAATGATGGGTTGAATGCCGGGCAAAGGCAAGGAAGCGTGTGCCGGTTTGTTGGGAGTTATACCAGCCAAAGGAGCAATCATTATTCCCCCTGTTTCAGTTTGCCACCACGTATCTACCAATGGGCAATTGCCTTTGCCTATATGCGTGTGATACCAATGCCAAGCCTCTTCATTGATGGGTTCTCCCACCGAGCCAATGACCTTTAAAGAAGCCAAGGAATAAGGCTCAAGAGGAGCTAAACCGTGCGCTTGTAGGGCGCGAATGGCCGTGGGGGCCGTGTAAAATTGGTTCACTTGATATTTATCGACAATTTCCCAAAAACGACCCGGATGTGGATAGGTGGGTACGCCCTCAAACATTAAAGTGGTTGCACCAGCCAACAAAGGGCCATAAACAATATAGGAATGTCCTGTGATCCAACCCACATCGGCAGTACACCAATACACATCCTCTGCCTCATATTGAAATACATTTACAAAGGAATAATGGGTGTAAATCATATAACCCGCTGTGGTATGTACCACCCCTTTGGGTTTTCCTGTGGAACCGGAAGTATATAAAATGAACAGTAAATCTTCTGCCTCTAAGGTGGCCGCTTGATGCGTTTTAGACTGCCCCTGCACCACCTCATGCCACCACAGGTCACGCCCTGCTTTCATTTCTACAGGGGTTTGGGTGCGCTGACAAACAATCACTTTTTCTACCGAATTGCTTTTCTCTAGTGCTTCATCCACTACTTTTTTAACTTCAATATTTTTGGTACCTCTAAAATTACCATCGGAAGTTAACACCATTTTAGCCTGACAATCGTCTATGCGATCGGCAAGCGCACTGGAAGAAAAACCTGCAAAAACAACAGAATGCACGGCCCCAACGCGGGCACAGGCCAACATGGCTATGGCTGCTTCAGGAATCATGGGCATGTAGATTATGACTCGATCGCCCTTTTGAATGCCTTCTGCCTCAAGAGCATTTGCAAATTGACAGGTTAATTCAAACAACTCTTGATAGGTTATTTTTAGGGAGGCTTCGTTGGGGTCATTTGGTTCCCAAAGGATGGCAATTTTGTCGGGTTGTGTTTTTAGATGACGCTCAAAAATGTTTTCAGTGATGTTCAATTGAGCATTTTCAAACCACTTGATGTTTGGTTCTTCAAAATCCCAAGACAAAACACGGTCCCAAGGTTTTTGCCAAGTAAACGATTGCGCAATATCACCCCAAAATTGTTCTGGATCATCAATACTTTTTTGGTAGTGTTCCACATAAGCGGCAAGAGAATTAATTTTTTGATTCATGTATTTTTTGGGTTTAATGAATTTGAATTTCTTTAGCACTGCTGGCACCTCTAGGGAAACGTATGTTTTCTGTGAGCTCCTGCACTTCTTTTGGGGGTTGTGCCGTGAGGCGAGAAACCACCATGGCAACCACAAAATTGAAGATCATCCCTAAGGTTCCAATTCCCTCAGGGGCAATACCAAACCAATAGTTTTCGGGCAAACCAGGGCCTCCCAATTGGGGTTTAAAATAGATGATATAGACCGTTGTAAAAAGGATGCCCACAATCATTCCTGAAACGGCACCTTCCCGATTCATTCGCTTGTCGAAAATGCCTAAAATTATAGCGGGAAAAAAAGAGGAAGCCGCCAATCCAAATGCCAAGGCCACCACTTGTGCTACAAATCCAGGCGGGTTCAACCCGGCAATGCCCGCGGCCACAACAGCCACTGCAATAGCAATTCGAGCCGCCCAAAGCTCCCCTTTTTCAGAAATATCGGGCTTTAAATAGTTTTTTAATAAGTCGTGGGAGATGGAGGTAGAAATAACCAATAACAATCCTGCTGCAGTAGACAGTGCAGCGGCCAAACCACCGGCCACAACCAAACCAATTACCCAAGGCGGGAGGTCTGCTATTTCTGGATTGGCCAATACAATTATATCACGATCCACAATCAATTCATTCTGTTCGGGTGCCGCTACATATTGTATAATGCCGTCGTTATTTTTATCTTCAAAACGCAATAGCCCTGTATTTTCCCAATTTTTAAACCAACTTGGCACTTCGGTATAGGGGGCGTTAGACAAGGTGTTAATGATATTGGTGCGTGCAAAAGCCGCTACAGCCGGAGCTGTGGTATATAAAATGGCAATAAACAACAAGGCCCAACCTGCAGAAATACGAGCATCTTTAACGCGAGGTACCGTAAAGAAACGTACAATAACATGGGGCAATCCAGCAGTGCCAAACATGAGTGCTGCTGTTATAAAGAATAAATTGATGGTGTTGTTCGCATCCACTTTGGTGTATTGATCAAAGCCTAGATCTACGGTAAGTTGATTTAGTTTTTCGAGTAAATAAACCCCATCGGTGGTTTTACTGCCAAAGCCCAATTGGGGAATGGGATTTCCCGTAAACTGTAATGAGATAAAAATAGCTGGAACGGTAAAGGCAAAAATTAACACACAAAACTGGGCCACTTGAGTGTATGTGATTCCCTTCATGCCCCCTAGAACAGCATAGAAAAAAACGATGGCAATACCAATAAGCACACCCGTGTCAAATGGCACATCTAAGAACCGAGCGAAAGCCACACCAACCCCTTTCATTTGCCCCACCACATAGGTGAAAGAAACAAACAAGGCACAAATGAGTGCCACCAATCGAGCATTTTTAGAATAGTAGCGTTCACCTATAAAGTCGGGCACGGTAAATTTTCCAAATTTTCGGAGATAGGGTGCCAATAATAAAGCCAATAAAACATACCCTCCGGTCCACCCCATCAGATATTGCGAGCCAGAATATCCCATAAATGCGATGAGGCCAGCCATAGAAAGAAAAGATGCTGCCGACATCCAATCGGCTGCGGTAGCCATACCATTAGCAATGGGGTTAATGCCTCCTCCAGCCACATAAAATTCGTCTGTTGAACCAGCACGTGAAATAATGGCAATTATTATGTAAAGTAAAAACGTGCCTCCTACAAAAAGATAGGTCCATGTTTGTGCATCCATTGCTATTTAAGTGTAAAATTAAACTTCATCAACGTTGTGCTTTTTGTCTAAGCGATTCATCAAATAGACATAAATAAAAATGAGCAGTACAAAGCAAAAGATGGAACCTTGTTGAGCAAACCAAAAACCAAGTGGAAAGCCGCCCAAATAAAATTGATTTAAGGATTCGGCAAAAACAATACCGAATAAAAAAGAAACCGTAAACCAAATAGAAAGTAGCAAAGCCAAATATTTTAAGTTGCTATTCCAATATTGTTTTTTTTGTGTTTTCATAAAAAATATAGCTGTTATGTTTGCTTATGGGAGATTCAACATTGCCTTTTGTTTAATTACAGCAGCTGTTTTATGATCGCCTGTGTGACTCCACCCTGGGGGCATGATAATATATTTAAGTTTATTGAATAATCCTGGTGCTTGGGCAACATCGCGTGCCAAGGTGATTATTTCACCAAAATAGATATCCCAAAAATTTCCCGAATTATAGGATCTTGTAATTCCATATTCTGGTTTTTCGTTTGTTTTTTCTTCTTGATATGTGCCAAAAATACGGTCCCATAGGTTGAGCAAATTGCAATAGTTGGTATCAATATATAAGGGGTTTCTGGCGTGATGTACCCGGTGATGAGATGGTGTTAGCATTATCTTATTTAAAATCCCAAAGCGGGCGTCACGTATTAAATTTTCTCCAACGTGAATAAAAGCGCCATAGGTACCATCCACAAACATGATCACAAAAAGAGTGGCCGGATCTACGCCCAACAAGATGCATATGGTTGTGCGTATGGTGTCTGCATAGGGTGCTTCAAGAAAAAAATGAGCGTAAGTCACACTCAGATTCATATCTTCTGGGGTGTGGTGTGTGGCGTGAAAACACCAAAACAATCGCACTTTGTGGCCCAAAAAATGATAGATATAATGTGCAAATTCCCAAACAATATAGGCCACTATAAAACCATACCACGTTTTTGGTAATTGCCAGAGGGCATAGGAACTGAAAAAACCAATGCATAAGGCAACCATACCAATGGCAATAAAACGGCCAATAATACGGTTGGCAATGTATATGAGAAAGGTAATTTTATAGACCTTAGCTTGTGGTTTTTTATAGATTCTTCCTAAGAGAAGTTCGAGCACCACAAGAAGGGGTATTATGGGGGCAATCAAGGCTGTGATACCTTGGTAGGTCAATAGTTCTTGAAAGTTTCCCGCAGTTAATATTTCAAAGAAACGGCTCACGCCAAAAAAGCCTACGACTTCATCCCAGAACCCCTGTAATACTTCCATTTGTCATTTTAAATCTCTAATATAGAAAATTTAATGCTATGAAAGGAAGTCTAAAAGTTAGAAAAAAGAATTACTAAATTTTATAGCTTATAGATTTAACCAATAAGTAAATTTCAAATTGATGGATCTAAAGCTAGGCATTAGACTGCCTTGGGCGTAATAGTTGTCGTTGTAAACCAAAAACAAATCGGAGAGGGGCGCAAAACGCCACTGCAAACGAGAGTTGATTCCTAAATTCTCATTTCGGTTATTGAATTGAATTAGAGTGGACCAAAAGAGTTTCTTTGAAAAGGTGTATTCTATTTTAGGACTGAGCAAAAATATATTGGCTGAGGGATAAGGGTCTGGTAAAACCACCCTATTAAAATCCCATTGCATGGTTAATAAAAAGCGGGGTTGCACACGCATCACACCGGTGCCACTAAAAGAAAAACGGGTGCCATTAAAAAAGGAACCAAAGGTTAACTCGCTAATGAAGCTGATCGGTTTAGAAACGTTTGACTCATAGCTGAGGCCCCATTCGGTGAATCGATAATCTTGATTGCCTGGAATAGGAATTCCGCCGTCGGTGTTGGTAGGATCAAAACCATCTGTTAAATAGACGTATTGTTTGCGGGATTGCAATTCCAATTTGGACTGATTTTTAAATTCAATTTCGTAAAACATCCAAATGTTATGATCGGTTTTTTTGTAGTCTAGTTCCTGTAAAAACCACATGAAATTAAACACTCTGAAGTTGTGTGAGTTGATTTTTCCTGTTTTGGGATAAAAGGTTCTTCCCACAGAGGTGCCTTGCTTAAAAACGCCTTTTCTTGGAATAAAACCGAGGTCCGAACGGAAATCACGATCTACAAAAACAGCGTCAGAGAAAATGCGCCAAATGCGGGTGTTGTATTGCACCCGAATACGACTCGAAAGATTGCCATCAAAATCACCCGGTTGATAGGATTTATGGAGATAAAGGTTTGAAGACCAGGTGTTGTCTTGAGAGACCAAATTGCTATCAAAACCTACTACTGTGTTGTATTGATCTTCTTCAGAAAGAAAAGCATAGTCTTTAAAGGCTTGCCGATTTAAAGCAAAAACACCGATTTGAGAACGACTAAAAATACGCCTTTGAAGCGTAAACATACTATTGTTGTTGGAGGCAATTTGATTGGATAAATCTTCTTGGTTTTGAATGCTTAAAAAACCTAAGCGCCAATCCTGATTTAATTTTCCACTGAGACGCACACCCCCCAAAATATTGTTTTGGATCGTATTTCCTAAACTGTCTTTAGCGATACCGATACGTCTAGAGAAAAAAGGTGTGGCATCTCTAAAACTACCATAGCTGCCAAACAAATCACTATTGTCTATAAAGAACTGTCTTTTTTCAGGCAATGAAACTTCAAATCGAGTAAGGTTTGTGATGATGTCGTCTACCTCCACATTAGAAAAATCGGGATTTAGGGTTACGTCTAAATTCATTCCATTGCCCACTGCAATTTTTGCATCACCACCATAGGTAAGACTTGTTTTGTTTTGATCTAGCTGAAAGTCTTTTTCTGTGATTCCATTAACATAAGGAATAACATAAAAGGGTGTTTTACTTTTTTTGAGTGGCTTTTCAAATTCTAGGGTACCAAAAAAACCAAGGTTAATCAACAATTGATTTTGTGGCACTCGCGACCAAACCGTTTGCTCATTGCTTATCAAATTCCAACGGTAGCATTGAAAACGCCATGTGGTGCTGTCTTCTGGAAACTTGAGTGAGTTGAAAGGAATAATCATTTCAATGGTATAGTAATCTTCACCAATTGCACTTTCTGCATACCATTTTATATCCCAGGTGGCATTGAAAGAGTTTCGTGTATTTCCCCCTTCAGATATAAGCGACTCTCTTTGAACACCATAAGGACTTACTCCAAAATTAAAGGCATTAATACCGTCTTGAAAAGGGTCAAACATGACCGACACATTATCGGTGGTGGTACCTCTAAAATCACGTTTTAATGAACTCACCACAAAATTGTTGTTTTCGGCATAAGCTTTTACTCCCACATAAAGGTTTTCATCATCATACAAAATTTTGAATGTGGTAGGATAATTGGCCGTAATAGAATCGGTGGGAAAAAATTGCCAAAAAGCACTGCTTGCCTCGGCCGTTTCCCAAATAGATTCTTCTAGCTTTCCATCAAGCACAATGGCTGAGTCAATATATTTTGCTTTAATCTTAGGGAGGTCTTGGGCCCTTATAAACGTAAAAAAACACAAAAAAAGGAGGTGCAGGAATCGATAGTTCAACATCTACAATTTTTAAAAGATCTAAGCATTATACGATTTGACGGTTTAGAAAGAAAATGGTTTAATTTCATGCTTTTTCGTGGGTGTTACTGGATTCGAACCGGTGACCTCTACCCTGTCAAGGTAGCGCTCTAAACCAACTGAGCTAAACACCCATAAACGGATGCAAAGATACTTTAAATTTTAAAAAAAAATTAGGCCGGATGCATTTAAAGCAACGTGCTTAGTTCATGCTGAGAAAATCTTTTTGAGAATAAAAATCTAGATTTTTCGTTTCCAAATTTGCGTTCTTCCTAATAAAGAAAAGCCTATAAATCCTCTCACCTTTAGAGTGTTTTCATCTATAAATTCGATATAGCAATCATATTCTTTTCCAGATTTTGGATCTAATATAGTGCCGTCTTCCCACCCCTCTTGGGTTTTACTTAGGTTGTTCACAATGACCAAACCTGCAATTGGCTCATCTTTTAAGATACCTTTACAATTCACACAACGCTTGCCTTGATCCTCATCCAATAAAAGCGTTACAATTTTACCATAAAGCTTACCGTTTTCTTGATAAAATACAACTTCCGATTTTTGTAATCCCGTTTCGTCATCTGTGGTTATCCAAGTGTCTTCTATGGTGGGGGTCTGGATTGAGGCTGTAATCAAAGGTAAAAGCAACAGTATTTGAATCATAATCTTTGAAAAATGGTTATTTTGGTTAAAAATACAATTATTCAGTAAATGAAACGGTTTTCAAAATACATTTGGATGTTAGTGCTCCTCCTTCTTTTAGGTGGTTTTATCTATACAATTGACAAACAATTGATCGGTGGATTTTTATCCAATGCTAAAACCGAAAACCATTATCAATTTCTTCTTTTTTTACTGATTGGGGTGGGCGCACTCATTGGGATTGTACTCTATAGCGACAAAAAATCTTCCTCATAAAGCTTAAAACTATATGTATCTTTACCCCAAAAAGATGCTACATTTCGATGCTATAGCCATCCAAGAGATGGAAAAAATTTACCGCCTCAATTTAATTAACAGTGTTACGGGATATAAATCTGCCCATCTAATAGGCACCCAATCAGCAACAGGAACAACCAATTTGGCGGTGTTTAGTTCAGTTATACATCTGGGTAGCAATCCCCCATTCATTGGATTTATTTTACGCCCCACCACCGTACCTCGACACACCTATCAAAATTTAAAATCCACTAAGTGTTTCACCCTCAATGCCATCACTGCAGATCAAATTGCAGATGCTCACCACACCTCCGCAAAATATCCCGAAGACATTTCAGAATTTGACCAAACCCAATTTATTGTAGAAAACAAACACAATTTTAAGGCTCCCTTTGTAAAAAATGCACCCATACAAATGGCCTGTCGCTATGAAAATGAATATCACATAAAGGAAAACGATACCCTGCTTATTGTGGGATCCATTCAGCACATTTTTCTTTCAGACCCCCTCCTTGGCGAAGACGGATGGGTAACTTTAGAAAAGGAAAATATTGTTACTATCAATGGATTGGACGGCTATGCCTTACCCAAACTGTTGGAACGATTTGCCTATGCACGTCCAAAAAAACAGACTGATTAGATCATGAAAGGGATAGACCTAAAATGGTGGGAATATGCCTTTGCACATAGCACTGCTGTACCCGAACTATTGGTAGAATTGGAACGTGAAAGTATTACAACCCCGCATGCTCAGCGGGCCACTTCAAGGCCGTTTTTTAAGCCTTATATCCAAACTATTACAACCCGAAAAAATTCTAGAAATCGGAACGTTTACTGGCTATGCCACTCTATGTTTGGCAGAGGGGTTAACCCAAAACGGTACGATCTATACCGTCGATTGCAATGAAGAATTGGTTTATTTACAACAAAAATATTTTCAACAAAGCCCCAAAGCCAGTCAAATTAAATCCCTTTTAGGAGCTGCCCTCACGGTGATCCCCAATTTGGAAGGACCCTTTGATTTGGTTTATCTCGATGCCGACAAAATCAATTATGACCACTATTTTGAAATGATTTTACCCAAAATGCGCAAAGGAGGGCTTATTCTTTCTGACAATGTGCTATGGGATGGAAAAGTATTGGAAGAAGTACCCCCAAAAGATGCCGTAACGAAAGCACTTCAAGCCTATAATCAAAAACTAAAAAATGACCCGAGAATAGACAGTGTGATGCTTCCTCTGCGAGATGGCCTCACGTTGAGTTGGGTGCGCTAAAGATCGCGTTTGATAGAGTCGCCCAGGTTATTAAAGTCATCTTTCACCTTATCAACCTCTTCTTTGATGTCTTTGGTGATGCTTTTGGTGGGGTTTTCAACATCCACAGACTTTTGAATTTCTCTTTTGATGTCGTTTGTGGCTTGGCGCACTTGCGTCATTCCTTTGGCTAAGGTTTTTGCAATGGAAGGAATTCTATCGGCGCCAAAAACAAGCAACACAATAAAGAATACAAATACAATTTCTGCCCCGCTAATAAACCACATTTCCATAAAATTTTGTCAAAGATAAAAGGTTTATATCCATAAAAAAAACGGTCAAAATTAAATATTCGACCGTTTTATATATTGATTTATCCTTTGAGTTTTTCTTTAAATTTTTCAAAATCAGAAGGAGCTTCTTCTTTAGGCCAACTGTTATTGGTGGTGTCAATATCTGCCGTTTCCAAATCGGGATCTACCACAACGCCAATCAGTTCTTTGTCTGAGGCAATTACTTTCCTAACTGCTTTGTCATTTTTTCGCCACACTTGTGGTGGATAAGTTACACGTTCTACGGTGCCATCAGCATAACTATATTCCACTATAAGAGGCATCACTAAACCGCCGGGTTTTTCAAATTCAATCTCGTAAAAATAACTAGGGATGGTCGCTTCTTCATTCACAGGATTATTATCTAAATACTCCTTTAAAGCAGCAGAATCGCTGGTAGCGTTTTTATCAGTATCTAAATTTAGACTGTCTTCTTGTGCCATAAACACCATGGGCGGCAGATCGTTAAGAGTCATATTATATCGCTCCAGCAACTCATTAACTTCTGGCCCAGGTTGATCTGTCATTCGATATTTTTTTACTTCTCCTACGCCAATATCAACATAGTCTGTGCTGTAAAACCACCCGCGCCAAAACCAATCCAAATCTACTGCAGAGGCATCTTCCATACTGCGGAAAAAGTCTTCGGGGGTTGGGTGTTTAAACATCCAACGTTGGGAATAGGTTTTAAAAGCATAATCAAAGAGTTCTCTACCCATCACCGTTTCTCTTAAAATATTTAAAGCCGTGGCCGGTTTAGCATAGGCATTAGGCCCTAATTGGTATACGTTTTCAGGGTTAGACATAATGGGAGAAATAAACTCTTGATCACCAGCCATATAGGAAACAATTTTGGAGGGGTCGCCACGGCGTGAAGGATATTTATCTTGCATTCCAATTGACGCCGGATAGCTTTCTCCAAATTCTTGTTCTGTCAAATACTGCATAAAAGTATCTAATCCTTCATCCATCCATCCCCATTGACGCTCGTCAGAGTTCACAATCATAGGAAAGTAGTTGTGTCCTACTTCATGAATAATCACACTAATCATTCCAAATTTGGTTCGGTCTGAATAGGTTCCATCTTTTTCAGGTCGCCCATAATTCCAACAAATCATAGGATATTCCATTCCCTGATTTTTAGCATGTACAGAAACCGCTTTGGGATAGGGATAATTAAAAGTGAATTTTGAATAGGTTTTAAGGGTTTGCAACACCGCTTTGGTTGAATATTCTTCCCACAAAGGATTTCCTTCTTTGGGATAAAGCGATACGGCCATTACTTTGTTGGGACCAACTTGAACGGCTTGACGTTCCCAAATAAACTTTCTAGAACTGGCAAAACCAAAATCACGTAC
>CAZTYX010000024.1:13331-17586 GCA_964617385.1 uncultured Flavobacteriaceae bacterium
CCTTCAACGTCATTGTAGACACACATTCGAGGAAAAAATTGAGCGATTACGTAGGCTCTGTTGTCGTCTTCAGGAAAATACTCAAAACCTGAACGAGCTCTGTTTTCCACGTGATTGTTGATGGTGTACCACCAAGCCACTTCAAAAACAAATTGCTCACCCGGCTGCAATGGTTTAGGCAAATCAATACGCATCATTGTCATGTTAATCATATGACGCAAAGGGCTGCCTTGGGCATCTTTAACCGATTTTATATTAAACCCTCCATCAAAAGGATCTTTCATATAGTTGGCCACAAAACTTTGAGGTTGCATTAATGGTGACATTCCACTGCCATTTTTTTCCAATGCGGGGGCATCCTTCTTACGAATATTTTGATCTAATTGCATCCACAAATAGGGCAAGGCATCGGGGGAATTGTTGGTATAGGTGATGGTTTCTGTACCATCAATTCTTGGGTTTTTGTCATTTAATACAATATCCATCACATAGTCAACCTTTTGCTGATAGTATTCTACGCCAGGTGCCCCAGCGGCATTATGATACTTGTTAGGGGTGGCAAATTGGTCATAAAGTTGACGAAATTTATTTTCGTTCACATGCCCTTTTTGTCGACTTGTTTCTTCTTGTGCATAGCCAAATACAATGTTTAGCAGTAATACACTAATTAATAATTTTTTCATTTTCATAACAGTGGTTTTTTGTAGTTGATTGTCATTATTTTTACTACTGCTCATTTTGATCTAAGAGCTCTAAATCAAGGCGAATATAAGGGTTATTTTTATCCAGTAAAAAACTTTTTCTATTCTGCTCATGTTTAAAATGGACAATGTTTTTTTGGTCTTCAAAAAGTGATACCAAAATCCGATTTTCAATTTTTAGATCAAGTAGTGCATCCTCTAGCTTTAGTTCAATATAATGCACCGCAACATCATTTTTATATTCCTTTCCCAAATACTGAATGGGTAAGTGCACATTGGGAGTTTCGAAATTTAAATTTTTTGTAAAATAATCTGCCAACAATTGATTCATTTTTTCAGCGTCTGAATCAGGGGCTAAACGAATTTCAGGATGATCTACACGCAACGCAGATTCTAAATCATCAATAAAGGTTTGCACTGTGATTTGAAGTGTGTTTTGTTCTTGCTTGTATTCTACAACAGTAGTACTCACATGAAACTCATGAGACATGAGAGACAGAAAAAAAACCAACAGCATGGAGCAAAAACTTTGGATCATCTTAGGGAACTAGATTCTTTTTGTATTCCTTGCTTTTGTCAATCAAAAAATCAATCAACATAAATTGTTGGCTTTGTTTTAGCAAGTCTGAAGATTTCAATTGGGTGTCTATAAATTCTAAAAACCCTACAACTTGATCTTTTTGCAAAGCCAAATCTTGTTCAAAAAACGAATCTTCAAACACATAGGGTAAAATCTCACTGGGTTTGAGTTTCATTTTTTCTTCTTCGGTTTTATTAGAAAGGGCTTTAGCGAGCAGTTTTGCAAGGTTCACAAAATCAATTCCGTTTGTGAGTTGCCTGTTGTCGGCCAATTTATTTATTACCCGAGTCGATTTGTCTTGCGTATAATCAAACCCTTTAAATTCTTCTTCTTTAAGGTCTAAAAATTTCTCAGCATTATCGGGTGTAATTACCACCTCATCAAGTGCGGTTATGTTTTCAGTAACACTCACCACCAATCGTTTTTTAGCTATAATTTCTGGGGTAATTTTAACGGCTTTTATGCGAATATTTACAGCCGAAAAAATAAGCTCATCTCCTGCGGCTACATCAATTTCGAATTCGCCTTCGGCATCCGTGATGGTGGTGCTCAATGCGGTATTGTTCACCACATTGGCGGCCACCACATCTGTGTTTTTATAAAGTAATTTACCTTTTATGGGAATTCGATTTTGGGCCCAAAGCGTTGCTCCCAAAAGGAGCCATACAACCAAAAAAGTAGTATTTTTCATAGCCTAAAGATAGGCTAGTCCATCATAAAAACGAATGCCAATGATGTTAATTTTTTAATAATGAAATGAAAGAAGTAATAGAAATAAAACTTATTTCGGCCCCGCAAGCCCATACGGTTAGACATCCCGTTTTACGTCCTAATAGGCCTTTTTCCTCATGCATTTTTGAAGAAGACAATCATCCTAAAGCAATTCACCTTGGGGCTTTTGATCAAAACCAACTGGTGGGAGTGCTAAGTGCCTTTCCCAACCCTTGCCCCAACATTGAAAACCAAAAAGGAATACAATTTCGTGCTATGGCTGTTTTAGAAAACTACCGCAATGAAGGCATCGGCAGCCAACTCTTGGAGCAACTTGAAAAACGGCTCAGCAGTCAAATGGAATGGAATTATTTCTGGCTCAATGCTCGGATCCAAGCAATTTCATTATATTTAAGGGTTGGAATGCTTCCGCTGGGCGCCCCCTTTGACATTCCAAAAATTGGTTTACACCAACGTGTTTATAAACATTTATGATGCATAGAAAAGAGTTTTTAGCAACCCTTCTTTTGGGCTGTGCAGGAAGTGCGCTGCATGCTCACCCTTTTTGGAACTCCTACTCAAAAGAAATCTTGTTAGGGCAGGGAGCGCCTAATTTAAGTCGAACCGAAAATCCATTGCTAAAACCGGTACAAAAAGCCTTTAATCGAATGGCGGCAGCGGCTAAAAAAGAAAACATTACTCTCAAAGTGGTTTCTGGCTATCGATCCTTTGACCGGCAAACGGCCATTTGGAATAGAAAATACAAGACCAATACAGCGGCAGGACTAGAACCTATTGATAATATCAAAAAAATTATTGCCTACTCTACCCTTCCAGGAACCTCTCGGCACCATTGGGGCACCGAGATTGATATTATTGATGCTGGACCCAAAGCAGAAGGAGATGTTTTGGTGACCGCTAAATTTGAACAAGGTGGCCCCTATGGGAAGCTCTTTCAATGGATGAAAAAAAATGCCGCCAACTATGGTTTTATTTTGCCCTACACGGCCACACCAAATCGAAAAGGTTTTTCTTATGAACCGTGGCACTATAGCTACGCGCCCATTTCAAAACCCATGCTTGAGGCTTATTTAAAACTTGATTTAATCGCTGTGCTTAAGGGGTCTGAAGTGTTGGGTAACGAACATTTTGATGCTGCCTTTATAAATACTTATATCGAAGAGAACATTAAGGGAATCAATCCAAAACTGTTATAATTTAAATTTTTAACCCATGGGAAAAGGAGATAAAAAAACAAAACGAGGAAAGATTAACAAAGGAAGCTTTGGCGTGCGCCGACCCAGGAACAAAAAGAACAAAAAAGCCTAGCGAATAAATACTGGTTCGCTATCGTTTAAAGTTTCTTTTGCGCTAAACTGATAGCCCCCATAAGTGAAGCTTTTCAAAGCGGCCTCATCCTGCGTTTTTGATTCAAGCAAATGACGCACCATCATTCCTCTAGCCTTTTTGGCAAAAAAGGAAATGATTTTTAGTTGACCCGATTTGTAATCTTTGAACACGGGGCTAATCCATTTTCCTTTAAGTACTTTGGTGTCTATAGCAGAAAAATATTCTTTACTTGCCAAATTCACCACCAATTCACCCGCTTCAAGTTCTTCATTTAAGGCAGTTGTGATCTTTTTCTTCCAATAATCATATAAGTTTTTGCTCGAACCCACTTTTAATTTGGTTCCCATCTCTAAGCGATAGGGCTGAATAAGGTCTAAAGGCTTTAACAATCCGTACAAACCGGATAAAATACGCAGCGATTGCTGCATTTTTTCAATTTTAGGGGCTGGTAAGGTATACACATCAAGACCAGCATACACATCACCATCAAAAGTATAGACTGCTTGTTGAGCGTTTTCGGTTGTAAAGGGCACTTTAAATTGCTGGTTGCGTTCCCAATTGAGATGCGCCAAATTATTTGAAATGGACATTAAATCGGCCAATTTTTTCGGCGATTTTTTTTTCAGCAAAGCGTTTAGCTTTTGTGCTTCATTTAAAAAACAAGGAACCGTGTGTTCGGCCACATCAATTTTTTTGTCATAGGTGAGCGATTTGGCCGGAGAAATAAGCATTTTCATAATTCCAGAATTTAAACAAATATAGGGGGTATGTAGTGGACAACCAACAAATTACTATCAAGACTCACAATGCGGCTATAGTAATTTCTTATGCTGGGCATAGGCTCTCCATTTAGCCAGCGCAGCCTCCATATCTTGTGGTAATGGCGCCTCAAACGCCATGGGTTTTTGTGTTT
>CAZTYX010000025.1:0-17511 GCA_964617385.1 uncultured Flavobacteriaceae bacterium
ATGCAATAACGTATCGTTCACCACACCACCACCAAAGGAGAACCGTTGGAGGCAATAGCGTACAAATTTTCTGTTTTTGCTAAATACATAAAAAGCCAAGGGTTTGTCAATTCCTAAAATTATATTTTCTAAAACGTGTTTGTTTTCATAGGGCACCACTGGCAAAATAGGGCCAAAAATTTCTTCGGTCATTAAGGACGAATCCAGCGGGGGATTGTCCACTAAGGTGGGTTCCATAAAAAGTTGTTGCACATTGGTTTTTCCACCAAAAACCACCTTTTGTCCCTGCAATTGGTCTTCTAGTTTTTTTAGGTGTTGTATATGTATAATCTTTCCATAGTCTTTAGATGTGGCAGCATCAGCGCCAAAAGCTTTTTCAATTTCATTTTTAAGGGCCTTGAGCAAAGCATCTTTTCTGTGTGGTGGAACCAACACATAGTCTGGAGCAATACAGGTTTGTCCACAATTTAAAAACTTACCCCATACGATGCGTTTGGCAGTGGCTTGCAAAGGGGCACTATCGTCCACAATACAAGGGCTTTTACCACCCAATTCTAGGGTAGTGGGGGTAAGGTGAACGGCAGCAGCCTGAGCCACAATTTTACCCACTCGGGTGCTTCCAGTATAGAAAATATAATCCCAAGAAAGTTGAAGCAGGCTCTGTGCCACTTGGGCGTCACCTTCCACCACGGTCACCCATTCTTTGGGAAATACTTTAGTTATTATTTTTTGAATGACGGCATTGGTTTTAGGAGCCGCTTCGGAGGGTTTTAATACCACCGTATTTCCAGCAGCCACTGCCCCCACCAAGGGTGTAAGTGCCAATTGAAAAGGATAATTCCAAGGGGAAATCATCAATACATTACCAAAAGGCTCTGGGAGTAAATAGTCTTTTGAAGGAAAATTGGCCCAACTACCCGGCACACGCTGGGGGGAAGCCCAACGCTTGAGGTGTTTTGTTTGCGTGCGAATTTCTTTTTGAACCAACATGATTTCACTCGTAAACGATTCAAAAGGCGATTTGCCTAAATCGCCTTGCAGCGCCTCAAAAATTTCTTTTTCATAAAGGGCAATGGCTCGACCAAATGCTTTTAGCGTTGCTTTTCTATGGGCAAGGTTTTGTGTTTTGTTGGCACGAAAAAAAGCGCGTTGAGCCTCTTTTATTGAAGCAAGGGTCGTTTGCAATTTTCTTTTTTTTAATTTTGAAGTAAATATAATTCAAAATAATGGCCCTGCTTTTCTTCACCGCATGAATATACCCAAAAAAACTACTTAACACATTGATAATCAATTGATAAAATAAAATTTTAGCCCCTTGAATATAGTACCCTAAAATGCATATCTTTTTTTCAATCCAGAGAACGTTTTTATTTTCGTTAAACAAAATCGATTATGGCACTCAATAAATTCAGCAAAGCAGTCACTCAAGATCCCACCCAACCGGCCGCGCAAGCCATGTTGCACGCCATTGGAATGACCGATGAAGATTTTCAAAAACCCCTCATAGGCATTGCCTCAACAGGCTATGAAGGGAATCCCTGCAACATGCATCTCAATCAATTGGCACAGGAAATTAAACAAGGTGTAAATAAAGAAGATTTAGTGGGCTTGGTGTTTAATACTATTGGGGTGAGTGATGGTATTTCAATGGGTACACCAGGAATGCGTTTTTCGTTACCTTCTCGTGATATTATTGCTGATTCAGTTGAAACGGTTGTGCAAGCCATGTCTTATGATGGTGTAATCACTGTGGTGGGTTGTGATAAAAACATGCCTGGAGCCCTAATGGCTATGTTGCGTCTTAATCGCCCTGGCATTTTGGTCTATGGTGGCACCATTGCCCCAGGATGTTATAAAGACAAAAAACTAGATGTGGTTTCTGCCTTTGAAGCGTGGGGAGAAAAAGTGGCAGGCACCATAGACGAAACCGAATATAAAAATGTGATCCGCAATGCGTGCCCCGGAGCTGGTGCTTGTGGAGGGATGTATACTGCCAATACTATGGCCTCGGCCATTGAAGCTTGTGGAATGTCCTTGCCATACAACTCTTCTAATCCGGCAGTGAGCCAAGATAAGCAAGACGAATGTGGTCCCTTGGGAGCAGCCATGCGCTTGTTGATTGAAAAAGATATTAAACCCAAAGACATTGTGACCAAACGGTCTTTGGAAAATGCCCTCCGCGTGATTGCTGTTTTAGGAGGGTCTACCAATGCGGTATTGCACTTTTTGGCTATTGCTAAAGCAGCTGAAATTGAATTGACTATAGATGACTTTCAACGCATAAGTGACACCACACCTTTCTTAGCCGATCTAAAGCCCAGTGGACGTTATTTGATGAACGACTTGCATGAGGTGGGTGGTGTGCCTGCCGTATTAAAATATATGCTTGAGGAAGGGATGCTCCACGGCGATTGCCTCACTGTTACAGGAAAATCCCTAGCCGAAAATTTAGCAGATGTTCAACCGCTCAAAACAGGACAAAAAATCATTAAGCCCTTAAGTGATCCAATAAAACCAACGGGTCATTTACGGATTCTTAAAGGAAATCTTGCCGCCGGGGGTTCCGTTGCAAAAATTACTGGAAAAGAAGGCCTTCGCTTTGAAGGTCCTGCGCGGGTTTTTGATGGAGAATATGCGGCTAATGACGGCATCAAAAAGGGCCAAGTAAAAGCTGGAGAAGTGGTAGTGATTCGTTACGAAGGGCCTAAAGGTGGCCCAGGTATGCCCGAAATGTTAAAACCCACTGCTGCCATTATGGGCGCTGGTCTAGGAAAAAGCGTGGCACTGATAACTGACGGTCGATTTTCAGGAGGGACCCACGGTTTTGTGGTGGGGCACATTGTGCCCGAAGCCCAAGAGGGTGGGGTGATAGGTTTGTTAGAAAACGGAGATCAAATTACAATTGATGCAGAAAAAAACACCATTAGTGTGGCGCTGTCCGATCAAGAAATTGATGCCCGACGCAAAGCATGGAAACAACCACCCTATAAATTTCAAAGTGGAATACTCTATAAATACATAAAAAATGTTTCTACAGCCAGTGAAGGTTGTGTGACCGATGCATAATTACTATGGAAACAAAAGCTAAATCCAAATCCACAGCTTCCACAGCACCTCAAAAAATGACTGGTGCTGAGGCCGTAATTCGATGTTTATTGGCGGAAGGGGTAGATATTATTTATGGCTATCCAGGAGGTGCCATCATGCCGGTTTATGACGAATTATATAAATTCCAAGACCAGTTGCATCATGTACTGACACGTCACGAACAAGGGGCTACGCATGCTGCTCAAGGCTATGCAAGAACCTCTGGAAAAGTGGGTGTTGCTGTGGCCACTTCAGGGCCTGGTGCCACCAACTTGGTGACCGGTATTGCCGATGCACAAATTGATTCTACACCCATGGTGTGCATTACAGGTCAAGTGGGATCACACCTTTTGGGATCTGATGCCTTTCAAGAAACAGATATTATTGGGATTTCTACTCCCGTAACCAAATGGAATTATCAAATCACAAAGGCTAGTGAAATTCCTGAAATTATGGCCAGAGCGTTTTACATTGCTCGTTCTGGAAGACCTGGTCCAGTTCTTATAGACATTACTAAAGACGCTCAATTTGCTGAATTGGATTTTAGTTATGCACCCTGTCCGGGCATTCGCAGTTATGCACCTGTACCACCATTGCAAATGGAGCAAGTAGAAGCCGCTGTGGCCCTTATAGAAAATGCGAAAAAACCATTAGTGGTTTGGGGACAAGGGGTCATTTTAGGGCAAGCGGAAGCCGTTTTTAAGGCCTTTTTAGAAAAATCTGGCATTCCTGCTGCATGGACCATTCTAGGTCTGTCTGCGCTGCCAACCTCTCACCCTTCCAACAGAGGCATGGTGGGCATGCATGGTAATTATGCGCCCAACTTGCTCACCAATCAATGTGATTTGCTTATTGCTGTGGGCATGCGTTTTGATGACCGCGTGACGGGTGATTTAAATACCTATGCCAAACAAGCTAAAATCATTCATCTGGAATTGGATCCGGCTGAGGTGAATAAAAACGTTCATGCAGATGTTGCCGTTTTAGCAGATTGTAAAGAGAGTTTGCAAGCCATTACAGAAAAAATAACACCTGCCTCTTACCCAAAATGGATTGCAGAATTTGATCGCCTCGATGCTATTGAGCACGAAAAGGTGATTCAACATGATTTATTTCCTAAACAAGAAGGGCTTACAATGGGTGAGGCCATTAAAATGATTAACAAGCATACGCATGGCAACGCCGTGATTGTGACCGATGTGGGGCAACACCAAATGGCAACATGTCGCTATGCCGATTTTAACTTATCCAAAAGCAACATCACCTCTGGTGGGTTGGGCACTATGGGCTTTGCTTTGCCAGCAGCCATTGGAGCGAAAATGGGTGCGCCAGATCGCCAAGTGGTGGCTGTTATTGGCGATGGAGGCTATCAAATGACCATACAAGAATTAGGCACCATTTTTCAATCCAAAGTAGCAGTGAAGATTGTGGTTTTAAATAACGAGTTTTTAGGAATGGTGCGCCAATGGCAGCAGTTGTTTTTTGATAAACGCTATGCCTCCACAGAAATGGTTAATCCCGATTTTGTGACCATTGCCAAAGGCTATCATATTCCCGCCGAACGTGTTTCTAAGCGCGAAGAATTAGACGCAGCCGTGGCAAAAATGATGGCGTCCGAAGAGCCTTATTTCTTAGAGATTTGTGTGGCTAAAGAAGAAAACGTTTTTCCAATGATACCAACAGGGGCCAGTGTTTCTGATATACGACTAGAATAGTTATGGATAAAAAAACATATACCATCTCCGTTTACACGGAAAACAATGTGGGTTTAGTAAATCGCATCTCAGCCATTTTCTTAAAGCGCCATATCAATATAGATAGCTTTTCGACCTCAGAATCTGAAATAAAAAATGTATTTCGATTTGTGATAGTGGTTAAAATAAGTACTGAAAAAATTAAAAAAATCGTACAACAAATTGAAAAACAAATTGATGTGATCAAAGCCTTTTATCACACCGATGAGGAAACCATTTTTCAGGAGTCTGCTCTCTACAAGGTGCGTTCAAGCGCGCTATTTGAAGAACGACACATTCAAAATATTATCAAACAAAGTCACGCCAATATTGTGACAGTTTCACCAGAATTTTTTGTGATCGAAAAAACAGGTTTTCGTGAAGAAACAGAACAATTAAGAAAAGATTTGGAACCCTATGGACTCTTACAATTCGTCCGCTCTGGGCGTATTTCTGTAACGAAAGCTAAAATGGGCATTTCCGAAATATTACATACTTTTAAAACCAAATAAGAAGAAAACAATTATGGCAAATTATTTCAACCAATTATCATTACGCGAGCAATTGCGACAGCTCGGACAATGTCGCTTTATGGAAAGTTCAGAATTTGAGGAAGGTATTGCTGCCCTAGAAGGAAAAAAAATAGTGATCGTGGGCTGTGGTGCTCAAGGGTTAAACCAAGGGCTCAACATGCGTGATTCTGGGTTGGATATTGCCTATGCCCTTCGGCCAGCTGCCATTGAGCAAAAAAGAGCATCTTATCAAAATGCTACGGAAAATAATTTTACTGTGGGCACTTTTGAGGAATTGATTCCAACAGCCGATGTGGTTATCAATTTAACGCCCGACAAAAACCATACTGCTGCAGTCAACACCGTGATGCCTTTAATGAAAAAGGGTGCTACCTTATCTTATTCTCACGGCTTTAACATTGTGGAAGAAGGAATGGAAATTAGAAAAGACCTTACGGTGATTATGGTGGCCCCCAAATGTCCAGGATCTGAAGTGCGTGAAGAATACAAACGTGGATTTGGTGTGCCCACCCTTATTGCTGTGCACCCTGAAAATGATCCCGAAGGAAAAGGCTTGGAGCAAGCCAAAGCCTATGCCTATGCCACAGGAGGGCATCGTGCTGGGGTGTTGGAATCTTCTTTTGTGGCCGAGGTAAAATCGGACCTTATGGGCGAGCAAACCATATTATGTGGTGTGCTTCAAACCGGCTCCATTTTGTGTTTTGATAAAATGGTGGAAAAAGGAATTGAGCCAGGCTATGCTTCAAAATTGATTCAATACGGTTGGGAAACCATCACAGAAGCTTTAAAACATGGCGGTATAACAAATATGATGGATCGTCTTTCCAATCCGGCCAAAATCAAAGCTTTTGAACTTTCTGAACAACTTAAAGAGATTATGAGTCCCTTGTTTGAAAAACATATGGATGATATCATGTCGGGTCATTTCTCTAAAACGATGATGGAAGATTGGGCTAATGATGATAAAAATTTACTCACTTGGCGCGCTGCAACTGGTGAGACTGCCTTTGAAAAAACAGAAAATACTAGACAAGACATAAACGAGCAAGAATATTTTGACCACGGCGTATTGATGGTTGCTTTTGTTCGTGCTGGTGTTGAACTGGCTTTTGATACCATGGTTGCTGCAGGCATTAAGGAAGAATCGGCTTATTATGAGTCGTTGCACGAAACACCTCTAATTGCCAACACCATTGCTCGAAAAAAATTATTTGAGATGAATCGTGTGATTTCAGACACGGCAGAATATGGTTGTTATTTATTTGATCATGCGGCTAAACCCCTTTTAACTGATTTTATGAAATCTATTGATACGGATGTTATTGGAAGTTCATTTGCTGCCGGAGAAAATGGGGTGGACAACAAACAACTCATTGATGTTAATGAAATTATTCGCTATCATCCTGTTGAAATGATCGGGTATGAACTTCGTGCCTCAATGACGGCCATGAAAAAAATTGTTTAAGGTCAAAACCTAAACAACTTTAAAGGTGATTTTTTTGGCAGCTATTGTAAACAGCTTGCCAAAAACTTAAGCTTGGTTTATCCAATGATTAATTGTAATTTTATAAAAGTTACACATTGGTGTGGCTTTGCTAAAGAAAAAGAAATTTTATGACAATGCACAGTGTAGAAATTCCCAAAGAATTTCAAATTACCCCTTTTGATTGTAATCAATATCTAGTAAATGGTGAATTGCGGACCTGGAAAGGCAACCGCACAAATGTTTATTCAGCCATACAAACACCAAATGCCGAGGGCCAAATGGCACCCACTTTATTGGGTACAATTCCTGATATGGAAAGTGAAACTGCCCTTGAGGCATTAGATGCAGCAGACAAAGCCTACCAAAGAGGGCAGGGTTTATGGCCCACTATGAAAGTGGCTGAGCGCCTTAAATGCATGGAGAAGTTTGTTGAAAAGATGAAAGATCATAGGGAGGCAGTTGTGAAGTTGTTGATGTGGGAAATTTGTAAGAATAAATCCGACGCCTACAAAGAATTTGACCGTACAATTGATTATATCTACGACACTATTGAAGCCTATAAAAATTTAGACCGCAAAGGGGCTAAATTCGATAAACAAGATGGTATTCATGCGCACATTAGACGCGGACCGTTGGGTGTGGTGCTGTGTTTAGGGCCCTATAACTACCCGCTAAACGAAACCTTTTGTTTGTTGATTCCTGCTATCATTATGGGGAATACAGCCATATTTAAACCGGCAAAACACGGTGTCCTTTTGATTGCTCCGCTTTTGGAAGCGTTTCAAGAGAGTTTTCCACCAGGGGTGGTCAATATCCTTTTTGGTCGGGGGCGCAAAATTGCAACACCCATCATGCAAACTGGGAAAATTGATGTGTTGGCTTTGATTGGTCACAGTTCATCTGCTGTTTCTTTGCAAGAAGAGCACCCCAATAAAAACAGATTGCGATTGGTTTTGGGCTTAGAAGCCAAAAACCCAGGTATTGTTTTGCCCGATGCCGATCTAGATTTAACCATTAAAGAATGCATCGCTGGAACACTTTCCTATAACGGTCAACGATGTACGGCCTTAAAAGTTTTATACGTTCACGAATCATTAGTTGATGAATTTAATCAACGTTTTGCCAAGGCCGTTGACGATCTAAAATTTGGAATGCCCTGGGAAGACGGAGCATTTTTAACTCCGCTACCAGAAGCAAATAAGCCGGCATACATTCAAGAACTCATTTCCGATGCTGTGGCTAAAGGCGCTAAAATTATAAATAAAAAAGGGGGAGAACTAAGCGAAAATTATTCTTTCCCTGCGGTGCTTTACCCTGTAAACGAAAGCATGAATGTTTATCATGAAGAACAGTTTGGCCCTGTGGTTCCTATTATTTCCTATAAAGAAATTGAAGAACCTTTAGAAGCCATGGCCGCTTCAGATTATGGCCAACAGGTGAGTTTGTTTGGACATGACATTCGTAAAATAGGACCACTAATTGATGCCCTAGCCAATCTTGTGTGTCGTGTAAATTTGAATTCGGCTTGCCAACGCGGGCCAGATGTCTATCCGTTTACGGGAAGAAAAAACTCTGCTGTGAGCACCTTAAGCGTTTATGATGCACTGCGTTCATTTTCAATACGAACCTTTGTGGCTTCAAAAGAAAACCCTTACAATAATGAAATTTTAGAATCGCTATTAAATTCTAACGAGTCTAATTTTATCAGCACAGATTATTTGTTATAGTATAGTGGCCGCTTTTACAAATTAGCTGCTAGAAAATCACCCACTTCAGAAGTCTTGAAGGCTTTCCCTTTTTCGGCTAAATCTTCTGTGACCACGCCTTGTGCTAAGGAAAGATCAACCACATTCCGAATGCAGTCGGCCTCTTCCTTTAAACCAAAAGCCATTTCAAACAACATGGCTGCAGAAAGAACAGTGGCTAGGGGATTGGCAATATCTTTTCCAGCTGCTTGAGGAAAAGAACCATGAATGGGTTCAAATAAACTGGTTTCAACCCCCACGGAAGCAGAGGGCATCAAGCCCATAGACCCTGAAATTACGGAGGCTTCATCGGTTAGAATATCGCCAAAAAGGTTTTCTGTAATCAATACGTCATAGCTGTTGGGCCATTGTACCAAGCGCATGGCCACGGCGTCTACAAATTCATAGGACACTTCCACTTCGGGATAATCTTTTTCCATTGCCTGCACCGTTTCGCGCCACAATCTAGAGCTTTCCAACACGTTGGCTTTGTCTACGCAGCACAGTTTTTTGGAACGACTCATGGCCAACTCAAAACCTTTTTTGGCCAAGCGTTGAATTTCTTCGCGCGTATAGGTACAGGTGTCAAAGGCTGTGTTTCCGTTGTCTTTTCGGCCTCGTTCTCCAAAATAAATTCCGCCAGTAAGTTCTCTCAAAAAGACAAGGTCAGTACCTTCAATTCGTTCTTTTTTTAAGGGCGATTTGTCTAAAAGTGATGGAAATGTAAAAGTAGGGCGCACGTTAGCAAAAAGCCCTAATTTTTGTCGCATTTTTAGCAATCCTTGTTCAGGGCGCACTTTTGCTGACGGGTCGTTGTCAAAACGTGGGTGACCAATGGCACCAAACAAAACAGCATCGGCGTTAAGGCATGTTTGGTGTGTTTCTTCAGGGTATGGGTCGCCCACAGCATCTATAGCTGCAGCCCCTGTGAGCGCAGGCATCCAAGTGATTTCATGGTTAAATTTTTTAGCAACAGCGTCGCAAACTTTAACGGCTTGTGCAATTACTTCTGGACCAATACCGTCTCCGGCTAAAAGGGCTATAGATTTTTTCATATTTGATTAATTCGAAATAATATTTAACATTTTTTCAGTGGCTTTAATGGCAGAAACCGTTTGGTCGGAATCTAAGCCTCTTGTAACAAATTCGGCACCTCCATTTTTCCAAGTGATGCTGGTTTCACACAATGCATCTGAGCTACTGCCCGGAGGAATGCGCACAGCATAGTCCACTAAATCAGGGAGGGCATAGGTTTGTGTGGTATATATTTTTTGAAGGGCGTTCCAGAAGGCATCGTATTGCCCATCGCCAGAAGCATTTTCTTCGTAAATTTTTCCGTCTATTGCAACAGCCACTGCTGTGGTGGGTCGAAGTCCTTTAGAGTGTGTTAACACATAAGACTCAATAGTAACTTTAACTTCACTCACACTACCCAATACATCAGAAATAATGAAGGGTAAATCTTCTGCTGTTACTTTTTCTTTTTTATCCCCCAATTCAATGATGCGTTGTGTAACTTGCTTAAGCTCTTGTTCATTGAGCGACATTCCCAATTCTTGAAGGTTTTTTTGAATGTTGGCCTTTCCCGAGGTTTTTCCTAGGGCATATTTTCGTTTCCGACCAAAACGTTCTGGCAAGAGGTTGTTAAAATAGAGGTTTTTCTTATGATCTCCATCGGCATGAATGCCTGCCGTTTGTGTAAATACATTGGCACCCACAATGGGTTTGTTCGCAGGAATTGGAAATCCTGTGAGGGTGGCCACCAATTTACTAACCTTGTACAAAGCATCTTCGTTAATATTGATTTTTACCTCTGGCAAAAAATCATTAATAACTGCTACCACGCTAGCCAAGGGCACATTTCCAGCACGTTCTCCCATACCATTTACGGTTAAGTGCAACCCATTAATATTTTTTTTGACAGCCTCAAAGGCATTGGCCACACCCAAGTCATAATCATTGTGTCCGTGAAAATCAAATCGGGTGTTGGGATAGCGCTCTAAAAGGGTATTTAAAAAGGATGAAACTTCCTTTGGAGTGAGCACTCCAAGCGTATCGGGCAATAATATACGCTCTACATTCTGCTGGGTTAGAAAATCGAGGTATTCGAGCACATAGTCGGCAGAATTACGCATTCCATTGCTCCAATCTTCTAAATAGACATTGGTTTTAATACCTTTAACAGCCGCTTGTTCTATGGCTTGTTTCACCGCTGTAAAATGATCTTTCGGACTTTGTTTAAGTTGATATTTTAAGTGATTTAAAGACCCCTTGGTGAGTAGGTTTTGAACCTTAGCGCCCGCTTCAAGCATCCAATCTAGTGAAATGCCGTTGTCGATAAATGTTAAGATCTCAACGCGTTCTAACTTGTTGCTTTCTGCCGCCCATTTGGTGATAGTTTTAACGGCTTCAAACTCACCCTTTGATACACGGGCTGAGGCCACTTCAATACGATCTACATGCAGTTCTTCCAATAAGAGTTTAGCCAAAGTGAGCTTTTCTGAAGCAGAAAAAGAAACCCCCGAGGTTTGTTCTCCATCCCTAAGGGTGGTATCCATTATTTCGAGAAGACGTTGCGCCATGAAAATCGAATTAACGTTTAACTATAATGGAAGTTTTTCTGCAAATTGATCGATATTTTCACGTAGGTTATAAAGGTAATCGATATCATCAAAACCATTAGAAAGATTGTCTTTTTTGTAATTGTTGATCTGAAATGATTCTTCTTTTCCACGATCAATAAGACGGATGGTTTGTTCAGATAAATTGACTTCTATCTGTGTATTTGGATTGGCTTCAATGGCTTCAAATAGTTCAGCGAGAAATGTTTCACTCACTTGCACAGGCAAAACACCAATATTCAAACAGTTGTTTTTAAAAATATCGGCAAAGAAACTTGACACCACACAGCGAAAGCCATAATCGTAAATGGCCCATGCGGCGTGTTCTCTAGAAGATCCTGATCCAAAATTTTTTCCTCCAACTAAAATTTTCCCAGAATAGGTGGTGTTGTTTAACACAAACGATTCTTTGGGAGAGCCATCTTGGTGGTAGCGCCAATCTCGAAAAAGATTGTCTCCAAAACCTTTTCTTTCAGTAGCTTTTAAAAAGCGTGCAGGAATGATCTGATCAGTATCTACATTTTCTATGGGCAGCGGCACGGCACTGCTTTTCAAAATTTTAAACGGTTCGTATGCCATAAGATTATAATAATGTTCTAGGATCGGTTACTTTTCCTGTGACAGCAGCAGCTGCGGCCACAATGGGGCTCGCCAATAGGGTTCTTGCTCCGGGTCCTTGACGGCCTTCAAAATTTCTATTGGAAGTACTCACTGCATATTTTCCGGCCGGAATTTTGTCATCATTCATAGCCAAACAAGCGGAACAACCAGGTTCACGTAATTCAAAACCGGCTTCTTCAAGAATTGTTAACAAGCCTTCTTCTTTAATTGATTTTAACACATTATGCGAGCCAGGGACCAACCAAGCAGTTACGTTATCGGCTTTTTTTCTACCCTTAATAATAGAAGTAAAGGCTCTGAAATCTTCAATTCTTCCATTGGTGCAACTGCCCAGAAAAACAAAGTCTATGGGTTTTCCTACCATTTGTTCTCCTTCCGCATAGCCCATATAATCTAAGGATTTTTTATAAGTGGCTGCACCATTACCTTCTTGCGCTGCGGGAATGGCACTTGAAATGCCCATGCCCATACCTGGATTGGTGCCGTAGGTTATCATAGGCTCTATCGTACTTCCATCAAAATTATATTCTTTGTCAAAAGCAGCCCCTTCGTCTGTGTATAGGGTATCCCAATAGGCCATGGCTTTTTCTAAGTCTTTTCCTTTGGGGGTAAATTCGCGGTCTTTTAGATAGGCAAATGTTTTTTCATCGGGTGCAATCAGTCCGCCTCGTGCTCCCATTTCGATACTCAAATTGCATACAGTCATGCGCCCCTCCATGCTGAGGTTTTCAAAAACTTCTCCTGCATATTCCACAAAATAGCCAGTGGCTCCAGATGTGGTTAATTGTGAAATGATAAACAATGCCACGTCTTTGGGTGTTACGCCGTGGTTCAATTGCCCGTTAATGGTTATGCGCATCTTTTTAGGTTTAGGCTGCATAATACATTGTGTGGCCAACACCATTTCTACTTCCGAAGTTCCAATTCCAAAAGCAATGGCACCAAATGCGCCGTGGGTAGAGGTGTGTGAATCGCCGCAAACAATGGTGGCACCAGGCTGTGTTATGCCATATTCAGGCCCTACCACATGTACAATTCCATTTTTTTCATGACCCAAACCCCAATAGGAAATACCGTTGGCTTTGGCATTCTCTTCTAAAGCAGCCAATTGTTTTGCCGAAAGGGGGTCAGCCACGGGCAGGTGTTGATTCATGGTTGGGGTATTGTGATCAGCTGTGGCAAAGGTTCGCTCTGGATAGCGCACTTTTATACCCCTGTTTTTTAGGCCTAAAAAGGCAACCGGGCTGGTTACTTCATGCACCATATGTCGATCAATAAACAGAACATCAGGACCATTTTCAATTGACTCAACCACATGGGCGTCCCAAACTTTATCAAAAAGTGTTTTTTTCATTTTTTCAAATGTGCATTAAATGTTGCTTGATTCTATAATTTTTGGAAGGTCTTCATCTCCCACTTCCTTTTGTTTGTCTGCCACAATTAGAAATTGTTGGTAAACCTTATCCAATTGGAGTTTGTCTAATTCATACCCAATCTTTTTGGCGCGATAGGCTAATGCAGCGCGCCCACTGCGCGCAGTAAGCACAATGGCCGATTCATTAACACCAACTTCTTTAGGGTCAATAATTTCGTAGGTTTCTCTTTTCTTGATTACACCGTCTTGGTGTATGCCAGAACTGTGTGCAAACGCATTGGCACCAACAATAGCCTTATTGGGCTGCACAGGCATTCCCATACTTTCGGAAACCAAATCACTAATCCCATGGAGCATTTTGGAGTTAATTTGTGTATCTAAATTGAGATGGGCGTGTTGTCTTAAAATCATCACTACTTCTTCTAAGGCTGTATTTCCTGCACGTTCGCCGATACCATTAATTGTGCATTCAATTTGTCGTGCGCCATTTTGCACGCCAGCAATGGAATTGGCTGTGGCCATGCCCAAATCGTTATGACAATGACAAGAAAGGGTGGCTTTATGAATGCCATTAACGTTTTCCATCAAGTATTTCATTTTGGCACCATATTCTTCTGGAAGGCAATAGCCTGTGGTATCGGGTATGTTTAACACGGTGGCCCCAGCTTTAATCACAGCCTCGCATACTTGGGCTAAAAACACATTATCTGTTCTACCAGCATCTTCAGCATAAAATTCTACATCTTCCACATAGGATTTAGCGTGTTTTACGGCGGCAACAGCACGTTCTATAATTTGTTCTGGAGTGGCATTAAACTTATATTTAATATGGCTTTCTGATGTGCCAATGCCTGTGTGAATTCGTGCGCTTTTAGCCGATTTTAAAGCTTCTGCTGCCACGTCAATATCTTTTTGAACGGCTCTGGTAAGACCGCAAACGGTGGCGTTTTTGATTAACTTCGAAATGTCTTCTACGGCCTTAAAGTCACCGGGACTGGAAATCGGAAAACCTGCTTCTAATACATCCACACCTAGAAAATCTAATTGCTCGGCAATGACTAATTTAGTTTTTGAATCGAGTTTGCAGCCGGGGACTTGTTCTCCGTCGCGAAGGGTGGTGTCAAAGATTTTTACGTATTCCATTTAAAATTGGCCGATAATATTAATCTTAACTAGTCAGCTAAAGTAAAGAATTGTTTAATTTAGAGAAAAATCGGTATCTTTGAATTACAATATCCGCTTGTAAGACTGTTAACTTAAACATCACATTATCAATTTTTTAATTAATAATTTATTACAATGACAAATGCTCCCAAAGATACTTTATTTGTCTTGATTAAATCACTGACAAAATCAGAAAAAAGGCAATTTAAGCTTTATGTGGGACGTATGGGGTCTAATGAGGATTCAAAATTTTTGAGTCTCTTTAATGTGATGGATAAAATGCCCCACTATCAAGAAAAAGTAATTCTTGAAAAAGGGATTGTTACCAAGCAACAGTTATCTAACCTTAAGGCACATTTATACAAACAAATATTGATTAGTTTACGGATGAATCCGATGCATAAAAACATTCGTATTTCCATCCGTGAACAACTTGATTTTGCTACCATATTATATCAAAAAGGACTTTATAAGCAAAGTCTTAAATTGTTAGAAAAAGCCAAGCTTTTGGCCGTTAAGCACGAAGAGAAATATATAGCTTACGACATTGTTGAGTTAGAAAAAATTATTGAATCTCAATACATCACAAGAAGTTTAAGCAATCGCGCAGATTTGCTCATCACCGAAGCAGCTCACTTAAGTAAACAAAATAATTTGACCACACAGTTGTCCAATTTATCGTTGCAACTGTATCAAAAACTCATCAAAGCGGGGTATGCGAAAAACGATGCCGAATATAAAGAAATCACCCAATTTTTCTATAAAAATATACCCGATGTAGAAATCGATAAATTAGGTTTTCGTGAAAAACTTTGGTACTATAAGGCCCATGTTTGGTATGGCTTTTTAACCCAAGATTTTTTAGCAACGTATCGCTATGCGGCCAAATGGGTAGAAATGTTTGAAGAACATCCACACATGATCGCTTTGCATCCTGTTTTCTATTTAAAGGGAAACAATTATTTGATGGAAACATTAACGCTGATTAAATATCCTCAAAAATTCAAAGCCGTGCTGCATCAAATGTATGAGCGCACCCACTCCAGTGAGTTTCCAGTGAATGACAATTTAAAAGCCTTGAATTTCCAGTTTTACTTTAGCAACCGAATCAATTTGTGTTTTATGGAGGGTGCTTTTGATGAAGGGGTAGCGTTAATTCCTCAAATTATTTCGGGCATTGAAACCTTTCGCAATCAAATTGATCCGCATCATGTGATGTTATTTTATTACAAAATAGCATGTCTCTATTTTGGGGAATCGGATTATGAAAAATGCATTTTCTATTTGGAAAAAATCATTCACAATAAAGATTTAAAAATGCGTGAAGACCTGTTGTGTTTCACCCGTGTTTTAAGCCTATTTGCCCACTATGAGGCCGGATTTGATTATCACCTTGAATCACAATTAAGAGAAACCTATAAATTTTTGATTAAAATGAATGACCTCTACGCCGTGCAAAAAGCCATGATTCGTTTTGTGCGACGGTTGGGTACCATTTATCCACACGAACTAAAAGGTGCTTTTCAAAAGCTTTATGAAGAACTCAAAGGCTATGAAAACGATCCATATGAAAGACGTTCTTTTCTTTATTTGGATATTATGTCTTGGTTAGAAAGTAAAATAGAAAACCGGCCAATAACTGAAATCATTAAGCAAAAAGCGCAACAATTCAATCGGAAACAACGGCCTTCCATATCCCCAGTTTAGCCGTTGGAGCTGAAAACATCATTCGTTTTTTTGTTACAGGATGATCCAATTCCAATGCGCGTGCATGCAACCCCAGTCCGCCTTGGCTTGTTCTTTTAGCGCCATATTTGACATCGCCTAACAAAGGTGCCCCAACAGCACTCATTTGCGCTCTAATTTGATGATGTCTTCCCGTTTCAAGTACCACTTCGAGGAGTAAATAATGATTTAATTCTTGCTTTATTGTGTAATGTAAAATGGCTTTTTTGCTTTCAGGCACTTCTTTTGGGTAGGCTTTAGAAATATTTTTGGCCGGATAGCGCACCAACCAATGGGTCAATGTTTTTGAAGGGGGATTGAAATCTTTTCCAACCAAAGCCCAATAGGTTTTGGACACTGTTCGGTTTTTAAATTGCGCATTGAGGCGGGCTAATGCTTTTGAGGTACGGGCAAAAACCACCACGCCACTAGTGGGTCTGTCCAAGCGATGTACCACCCCCAAAAAGACGGCGCCAGGTTTGTTGTATTTCTGTTTAATGTAAGTTTTACCCTGTTCTACTAATGGTTCATCGCCCGTTTGATCTCCTTGGGTGAGTACTCCAGCGGGTTTATTGACCACCAACAAATGATTGTCTTCATACAGGACGTCTAAGCCATTTGAGGCCATCAATATTGTTCTTTGGCGTTGGGAAAGTGTTGCTGTTTTACGTCTTGGGTATAAGCGGCTACGGCTGAGGTAATTTGTTCGTTTAAATTTAAATACCGTCTTAAAAAACGTGGGCTAAAGGTTTGATTCATACCCAGCATGTCATGCAACACCAATACCTGTCCATCCACGTCTGCCCCAGCACCTATGCCCACGATTGGTATTTTTACTGTTTGAGACACTTTCGCAGCCAATGTGGCAGGAATTTTTTCTAATACCACACCAAAACACCCCATTTCTTCTAACATTTTGGTGTCGGCAATCAATTGTTTAGCTTCTTCTTTTTCTTGGGCGCGTACAGAGTATGTTCCAAATTTGTAAATGGATTGGGGGGTGAGCCCCAAATGTCCCATTACAGGAATACCCGCTTGTAAAATTCGTGCAATGGAGTCTTTTATTTGATGCCCCCCTTCTAATTTTACTGCATGCGCTCCCGATTCTTTCATGATGCGAATGGCCGATCGTAACGCCTCCTTTGAATCCGCTTGATAAGTTCCAAAAGGAAGGTCTACCACCACCAAGGCTCTATTCACGGCACGTACCACGCTGCTGGCGTGATAGATCATTTGGTCTAAGGTGATGGGTAGTGTGGTTTCATGACCCGCCATTACATTAGAAGCAGAGTCGCCCACCAAAATAATATCTACGCCTGCATTGTCCACAATGCCAGCAAGGGTATAATCATAAGCAGTGAGCATGGCAATTTTTTCACCATTCTCTTTCATTTCAGAAAGTGTTTTGGTGGTTATGCGAG
>CAZTYX010000026.1:0-14622 GCA_964617385.1 uncultured Flavobacteriaceae bacterium
TGAGGCTGGGTTGGTGCCATGGGCTGATGCAGGAATTAAACAAATGTTCCGATGTCCTTGCTCGTGGGCATCATGATAGGCTTTAATCACCATAAGGCCCGCATATTCTCCTTGCGCACCCGAGTTGGGTTGTAAGGAGGTGGCGGCAAAGCCCGTAATTACATTGAGTTGCTCACACAAATGGTCAAGCAGTTCTTGATATCCCTGTGCTTGTTCGGTTGGCACAAAAGGATGCAACTGATTCCACCGCGGATGACTCAAAGGGAGGAGGGTTGCGGCAGCATTGAGTTTCATGGTGCAGGAACCCAAAGGAATCATTGAAAAATTTAGGGCTAAATCTTTTTGTTCTAGTGATTTAATATACCGCATCAAAGCCGTTTCTGAATGATGGGAATGAAACACTTCATGGGTTAAAAAGGGCGTATTTCTTTTTTGAGTGGCCGGCAAGGCCCATCCATTTTCTGTCAGTGTAAACGCTTGAGGAAGTGTTTCGGCACTGAACATTTCAAAAACAGTTACAATTTTTTGTAATTGTTCTTCGCTCGTGGTTTCGTTTATGGCAATGCCCACGCTATGCTCGTCAAAATAACAAAAGTTAATTTTATGTTTTTCAGCAATGGGACGCAGGGCATGCGCTTTCACCTTAATGCAAAGCGTATCAAAAAAGTAATCATTTTCTTGCGGGAAGCCAAGTGCCTGCAGCTGTTGAGAAAGGCGATGCGCTTTTTGGTGAATGCGTTTAGCGATATTCTTTAATCCCTTGGGTCCATGATAGACAGCATACATGCCTGCCATAACGGCCAAGAGCACTTGGGCGGTACAAATGTTGGAGGTAGCGCGATCGCGTTTGATGTGTTGTTCTCGTGTTTGAAGGGCCATACGCAAGCCAGGGTTTCCATCCAAGTCTTTTGTTTGACCGATGATGCGTCCAGGCAATTGTCTTTTGTATTGGGTTTGGGTAGCAAAATAGGCCGCATGTGGGCCGCCATAGCCCATGGGTATCCCAAAGCGTTGGGTGGTGCCCACCACCACATCCACCCCATACTGTCCGGGGGCTTCGAGCAGTGTTAGACTCAATAAATCGGCAGCCACCACGGTGGCAATTTCATGTTGTTTGGCAGTGGCAATAAAATCGGGAAGAGGCGGCAAAGCACCACGCTTGCCTGGATATTGAAATAACGCCCCAAAATAAGAGGTGTCATAATCGGGTTGATGCGGATTGCCTACCACCAAACTGATGCCTAGGGGTTGTGCACGGGTTTGCAATACAGCCAAGGTTTGTGGCAATATGTTTTCGTCCACAAAAAAGCGATGTGCTCCAGCTTTGACTTGGGCTCTGGAGCGACTGTTCCACAGCAGGCTTACGGCCTCTGCAGCGGCCGTGGCTTCGTCTAATAAAGAAGCGTTGGCCAAGGGCATGCCTGTGAGGTCGCTCACCATGCTTTGGAAATTAAACAAGGCCTCTAAACGTCCTTGCGCAATTTCTGCTTGATAGGGTGTATAGGCCGTATACCAACCTGGGTTTTCAAAAATATTGCGTTGGATTACTGCCGGGGTGATGGTGGGGTGATAGCCCAATCCAATATAGGTGTCAAACAATTCGTTTTTTTCGCTTAGCGCCTGCATTTCTTGTGCAAAGGCATGTTCGCTAATGCCCTTGGGGAGGTTGAGGGGATGAGGCAATCGGATGGCGGGGGGGAGGGTTTGATCCAATAAATCAGAAAGGGAATCGGCACCCACTGTGGCCAACATTTTCTCACGATCTTTTTCATTGGGGCCTATATGGCGGTTTTCAAAGGCGTCTGTCTGCATAACACTTTACTTTGAAATCAAAAGTAAGACTTGCCACAACATTTAAAAATACCCTCAAAGGTGGGGGCGGCTATTATTTTTTAAGAATTGTATCTTCACCCCTCAATTGGGGCCTAAAAATGATTCTAAAAAAGAGTGTTAAAAGGATGGTTGAAAGCTATGTAAAACTCAGTATTCACGTGGCTTTGGCAGTGGTAGCTTTGGCATTACTCACCGCTGCTTTTTTAGAAGTAATACTCCCAACGTCATTGTTAATATTTATTTTTTCATCCACCCTTTTAGGATATAATAACATCAAATATGGGCTCTTCCCCAAGCGTCGATTTGGGGCATTGCCACGAGGATTTTTATGGGCAATCAATGGGGGTGCTCTTGGGGCTGCTGGAGCAACCTTTTTTAACTTATCCATGCCCCAACAGGCATTAAGCCTTTTCACCGGTGTGCTGGTGTTGTTTTATGGCCACACTTTTCCTTTTCAACGCACACTACTGCGCACCCATAGCGGCCTCAAACTCTATTGGGTGGCTTTTTGTTGGGTGTGTATTGCTGTGGGCTTACCCTATTTGGAAGGCCTACAGCCGCCTTCTTTTAAGTTGTTATTATGGTCCCTCCAAATGGGGCTATTTGTAGTGGTGGCCACCCTGCCTTTTGAATTACGCGATATGAATATTGACCCACAGAATTTGCAAACCTGGCCCCAAAAATGGGGTATTTCGTCCACAAAGAGAAGCGGTGCTTTGTTGCTTTTGGGTGCTTTTCTTTTGGTGTTATTTGTTCCAGATTTATCATTGCCCCTGCGGGGAAGCAGCCTATTAACGCAATGTTTTCTTTTGATTTTATTAGGGCTAAGCCATCCCCGTCGCAGTTTTTATTTTGCGGCCCTAGGGGTTGAAGCACTTCCGCTTTTTTGGTGGTGTGTTTACCATCTCTTTTTGTATCTTGCTGTGTAAAATGATATTATTATGCGTGCATTTTTTCTTCTTTTATTGCTGTGCTGTTTTCAACAACAAACCATTACCGTGGTCAATCAGGAGCAATTCAAAACCTATATTGCGGAAGGCTACACCTTAATCGATGTGCGCACGCCCGAAGAGTATGCCCAAGGCCATATTGAAGGTGCTCAAAACCATAATTTTTTTGATGCTGATTTTACTCATCAGTTCCACGCTTTTGATAAAGAAAAACCTCTTTTACTCTATTGCCGATCGGGAAACCGCAGCGGTAAAGCTGCACGTCTTTTAGATTCTATTGGTTTTCAAAAACTATATGACCTCCAGGGGGGCTATTCAGCCTGGAATCCATAGGCAGAAGCACAACCCTGCCAATTTTACCGTTTGTTTATTTTACTTGCCGTTCATAACTCGGGTAGATTTGGAGGGTTGCGGTGTGTGGTATGTTTGCCTACGGATTTGTGAAAATCACAATTGTTTTAATTCTTGTAGAATACTAAAATTGATACCCAATCTTGCTGAACATTACCCCCAAATCAGTCCTCATCTTGTTGACCTTATCGATTGTTGCGATTGGTTCGCTGCATGCCCAGGTGAAAATTGGAGATAACTACCAAGACGTTTCCCCTTATGCCCTATTGGAATTAGAAAGCAAAGACAAAGCGTTGCTTTTACCCCGCATGACTTCTGTCGAACGCGATGCTGCTTTCGGCCAAGAGACGCCCGTGGGTGTCGTTATATATAATATTGACGCCCAAATGATACAGTTTTTTCACTATGAAGAAGATAAGCTAACCGGGCGTAGGACCGATCATAAGGTGTGGATGGATGTGGGGGATCGACAAATTTTTGCGGATGATCCTCCAGCCCAACCCGAAATGGGAGATCTCTATTATGATAGTGCCAATAACCAAATGCTGGTTTGGGATGCGGATGACAATGCTTGGATTCCCATAGGAGGGGGAGGGGCCTATGGGCTTACTGAAATAATTCGTGGGGCTGGATCCCCTTTAAATAATGAGGCTCTTAATCCTTCAAGCCAGTCTCCAGGGACACTTTATGTTGATTTTACTAGTGGCCAACTTTATATGGCCGTAGATGGCGATAATAACGGTACAGCAGACCGCTGGACAGCTCTCGTTGGCCGCAGTGGTGGCGGTGGCGGTGGCGGTGGCGGATCGCAAGGGCCTGCCGGGCCTGCCGGACCTGCCGGACCTGCCGGACCTCAAGGTCCAGCTGGAATCTCTGGATCGGGCGTTGTGTCTGGCACGGGCGCTCCAGGTGCCACAACGGCACCACCCGGGACGGTCTATGTAGATCGATCTACAGGAACGGTGTTTACACGCACTGCTTCAGACACCTGGGTGCAAGGTAGTGGGGGGGACAACCTAGGAAATCACACGTTGACACAACACTTAGATTTAGCAAGTTTTTCGTTAGAAGACAGTAGTGGTAGAACGGGTGCCGTGGGTCAAGTGTTGGTACGAACCGCTAGTGGTACGCTTTGGCAAGATGCTTCAAGAACCATTTCTTTAACCATCACTAATGGACTTACTAAAATCCCCGAAAATCAAATCGAGTTGGGCGGTAGTTTAACTCATTCTACTACTTTGATCACTTCGGCAGAAAACACCCTGGCCATTACTGGTTTACAAAGTGTTACAACTGCTACTTCGAGTCATAGTATTGTGGTAACAGACAATAATACTGGTGTTTTGCGCACCATATCCCTTGGGAACACGCTGCAAGGGGCTGAAGTGATCTATACCGCAACAGCGAATCAAAGTGTTTTTGCCACCCCACTCTCAATAGAAAATTTACAAGGGTATAAACTCAGTGTTTACCGCAATGGCATACGTATAGATTATACTAAAAATAGTGATAGTGCCATAACATTAGTATTGCCTGGTTTGACGGGCTGTTTTGCTGGAGATAGAATTCGGATTGTGCAACTTAATTAAATGCTTTAAAACCAGAATGAACACAAATATAATTAACCATAAAATTCAATAACTCCATGAAAATTTACTACAAATCAATTTATAATACTGGACTTTTTATTGCTCTTGGCCTGATGGCCTTTGTGTCTCAGGCACAAACCACATCGGGAACTATAGTTAGACAAGTGGAAACTATGAACGCGACTGCTACAGTAACCAATACCTCTGTTCGACTGATTGATAGTAAGGGTACTATAAAATATTTACAAGTAGCCAATGGCTTAACCTCGTATACTGATTTAACAAACGATCGACAAACCACAACGTGGCAGTTGGGGGGCATCTTATCTTCAAATACTTATATTGATGTAAATGGAAATGTTTTTGGTCTTGATGGCATTGAATTAGTGCAGTCAAGTACCTTATCTCCTTCTACGGATGCCACAGATCAATCGGATCATGGAACGGGCACCGGGTGGACCCTTTTGGTGCGTGATGAAGCCACGGGTGCGATAAAGAAATTATTAGCTACAGATTTAATTCAATCGGGTTTTGCAGATGATACAGCCGACGCGGATGAAGCTGATGCTGGAGAAATAGCTATTACGGCCACAGGCATTCCCACAGACGCAACAGATCGAGCCAAAATTTGGGTTTTTCGCAACGGCGCCAAACTGATTTATGGAACGGACTTTGCGATTACCGACAATACTGTGACGGTTAAAGCAGTGGACAATTCATGGCGTTTGTTTGAAGGCGATGTCTTTGAAGTCCAATGGGTTAAATAAATAATGATTTTCTCTATTTCCTCTCCTTTAAAATACACGGTTCAATGAATAACGATTTTTTGGGTCGTGTTTTTAAAGGATTTGGTTTTAGTTTTTTAGTATTTGAAATTCAAGAGATTGATCCTTTATCAATTTAAAAGGGGATGACAAGCATAACACTTCCTTTTGACACGACTGAACCGTGATCGGTTTATGATGTTACGGAGTGATTAAATAAATTAAATGATGAAAAAATTTTTTAAAGCAGCAATCGTCCTTTTTTGGATTGGTTTTGGTTATCTGAGTGCCCAAGAAGTGACTGTGGTTGATCAAATAGGAACCAAGCATACGGTAACCTCCAACACGGTAACAACCACTGCCATAGCACCCACTTCACCAGTAGATGGTGATGTTTGGTTTGATACCACTTCCAACACCATTAAGATATATGAGTCAGCCACTGCCCGCTGGAAAGAGATGGACACTCATAGCGTAACAGTAACCGCCACCATTCCCAACTTACCGACTGAGGGAGATGTGTGGTTCGATACGGCCTCCAACACTACCAAAATTTACGATGGCAGTAGTTGGCAGGTGATACAAACTTCTTCGAACACAGACAGTCAGACCTTGGTATTAGGGAGTGGCACAGGTTCGAATACATTGATTGAATTAACGCAATCGGATGGCACCACAAGCACGATTACTTTATCGGCGGGACCTGGAATCACGCTCACGGAGGATACTGCGAGCAATGTGGTGACGATTACCGCAGCCTCGGGTTCAGACAGTCAGACCTTGGCTTTTGATAGCGCATCGGCCACGGCCACCCAAACGGCAATCACCTTAGACAACAGTCAGTCGATCACATTGACGGCCAGTGGTAGTTTGCGCATGAGCAATACAAATTCTACGAGTTTAGAGCTTACGGTAGAAGACACGAACACAGACAGTCAGACCTTGGCTTTTGATAGCGCATCGGCCACGGCCACCCAAACGGCAATCACATTAGACAACAGTCAGTCGATCACGTTGACGGCCATTGGTAGTTTACGCTTGAGCAATACAAATTCTACGAGTTTACAACTTACGGTAGAAGACACGAACACAGACCGTCAGACCTTAACGGTAACGGCCACCATTGCCACCGCCACAGGCAGCGCCTCAGAAACCATAGAAATTGCCTTAGAAAACAGCAGCAATGCTTCCTATACCATAGATTTATCTTCTTTAGAAGAAGTGGTGAGTGGCACCACCACTCCGGCGGTGCACACCTTTACCAAAAGCCCCACCCAAGGCGACTTGTTTGTAAACACCACCAGCAACACGTTGTGGACCTATAGCGGCACAACTTGGAACCAAGTGGTGGGAGCTGCCTGGCGCCTAACGCGTAACGCGGGCACCAACTCCAGCACGAACTTCTTAGGCACCACCGATGCACAGCCCTTGGCTTTTAGAACCAATAATGAACAACGCATGATTATTGCAGCCAATGGAAAGGTTGGTGTAGGAACGGGAACTCCTTCAGCGAGTTTACACATTGCACCTCCCAATCTAGTTCCTACTGTATATGTTCCCATGGGTACTGCCCAGGAAATTGTAACCGGTTTTGAAGCCTATTCTAATGCCAATCTAACCTTATATAATGCTACACAAAAGTATGGAGCCAATGCACTTTTGTTTAACTCTGCCACAGAGTCTCACACTGCTGTCAACCATATCCTTCGATACAGTGATGGGCAAGATTGGGGTGTTGGCTATCGATTCAATACGCCCTATTTTATCACCGGTCTTCGTCTTCAGGGGCGCGATGATCCGCTACAAACACGAACGGGCGGCGGTGAGTTTAGAGTCTATCGCAATGGCGCTTTGGTATTCACCAGTGCCACCATAGCTTCTCCTGCAACAGCACCGGCGGGATGGACCACCGCAGTAACTCCTAATCTTATTGCCGATGAGGTGCGCTATATTTTTGCTAATGGGGCTAATTCAGATGCTGGAGATGGGATGTTTAATGCCTCAGAGTTTGAAATCACTGGACAGCAATTGTCTGGAGAAAAGGAAATAGGATTAGTATCCGAAGGCAATGTGGGTATAAAAACCGTTTCTCCTACCCAAGCCTTAGACGTGGCTGGTCAAGCCCGAATCCGCACGCTAAAACCAGCCACAGGCCTGGCGTCTGTGGTGGTGGCCACGGCCAGTGGGGTGTTGCAAACCATTCGATCGGGTTCCTATAATGAAACTATTCATATCAGTACTGATGTTACAGCAGCGCAGTCCTATTCAGATAAAAAAATACATATAGAACCCAATGGCAAGCTGACCCTTAATGGAAGCAATTTATCGGATGGATTTTCTGCCCTCTTGATCAACAATAGTGGAACAATGTCTTCTTCCATAGACTTTAGCAATTTCACCAAGGTGTTTGATTTAAACAGAACAACCAAAAACATTATTTCTGAGAACCGTTTTCGAATGGATTATTTAGAAAGCGTGATGCTAACGGTTACGGTGAGCGGCACAAATAACTATTTAAATATTCATCGCTTTGGTGGAGGAATGGGTGAAACAAGAAATGAATACAGAGGTTTTCAAAATTCCGTAACTGGAGTAGTCAATGTAAACGCTACCAATGCTACATTAAATATGCAATATGATGGTCAGACCCTAACCGCAAGTGCCACAACTACTTCTTCTTACGATAACAATTATCCTATAGCCGGTGCCTTTAATGGTGGTCAGCATGCGACAAAGGGGGGAACTTCTGAGACCGTAACCATTTCTTTTCCTCAGGCTGTAAGGGTATATAGAGTAAGGGCAAGAGGAAGGGTAACCAATGAATATTTTCAAACAGCTAGAATACGATTGTTAGATGCATCAAACAATGTTGTGCAAGAGCACACGGGAACCGTTACTGCTACCACTATTTTTCATGACATGCGTTTTGACTCTATCGTTACCCCTGAAAATATTAGAAAAATAGAAATTTTTGGCAGCAATAGAGTTGGTCCTAATCCCTGTGTTAACGATATAGAGATATACTTAGCAGACAACATTACACCCACTAGAATTAATGTGGTGCCTTTGTGGCATTTAGAGTCTAGTGCTTTTTATGGAAAAGAGGATGTGATCAACCACAATGGTATACTTTATAGAAATAAAACAGGAACTAATACGACTATGAATCCAAGCCTTGATACAACCAATTGGGAAGTGTACCCATCGGTTAATGATTTGACTAATACTTCAGAAGTAGAAACCGCTGATAGATGGGCTGGGAAAAAAGTTTATAGAAGACATTTCTCAGGAACATCTCCTAGTAGCACATCTGTTACAACACTCATTAGTGGCGGAATAACCAATTTAATAAGAGTTGAAGGATGGATCAGAAGAAATGGAGGTACTCAGTATCACCCTATTCAATTAGTTCGCATTGCTGATGCAACAAACCCTGATATTATATCCCCTATCTATAGGGATGGTGGTAATATAAATTTTTATGTAGGTAGTGTTTCTGCATACCAAGGACAGGAATATGCAGTAACCTTATACTATACTAAATAAGCTTTTTTGAATTTTTGCGTTAGACCTGTGGTTGCCAGCAACCCCGCAACAAAATAAGGTGGTTCACGTTTTTAGCTATAATGATGAAGCCCTAAAAATCAAAGGGGCTCTTTTTAAAGCATTTTCTTTAATATCGGCATACTCATTTTTTTTATCAAAACGATATTAATATCTTTGTGGGGTGGAGCCCATTCAAGTAACCTATCGAAACGTTTTGCAACGTTCTTTTGATCGTCTTTTTGAAAAGCAAAGTTTGCTAGAACAAAGCCGACCCTTACCCCCTGTTGCCTTAGCTAAAATCAAAGAAAGTCTCACTATAGAATGGACATACCATTCAAATAGCATTGAAGGAAATTCACTAACCTTAAGAGAAACGCAAATGGTTTTGCAAGAAGGTGTTACAGTAAAAGGAAAAAGTTTAAGAGAACATTTTGAGGCAAAAAATCATGAGTTTGCATTGGCCTATTTGGAGCGCATTGCTCAGCCCGGAGCACAACTTGACAGCCACAAGGTGTTGGCTCTACATGCCTTCATATTAAGAAATATCGAAGATGAATTTGCAGGTCGCTTGCGCACGGGAGGTGTTCGCATCTCTGGAGCCAATTTTGTGCCCCCCAATGCGCAAAAAGTGCCCCCTTTGTATGATGCCCTTATACACTATGTGAATACAAATCCGCAAGGGCTTAATGTGATCGAAATGGCCACGGTTTTTCACCACAAAATGGTTTGGATTCATCCTTTTTTTGACGGAAATGGAAGAACAGCCCGATTGGCGATGAACCTTCTTTTGTTGTCTGCCGGGTTTCCACCAGCCATCATCTTAACTCAAGACCGTAAGAAATATTATGCTGCACTTAATGCTGCCAACCAAGGGCATTATCAAAAGTTAATGTTGCTTATGATTCAAGCTTTAGAGCGTTCATTAAATATATATTTGAATGCTTTACCAGGGGCTGCCGATGCCTATCAAGAAATTTCAGACGTGGTGCAAGAACCGGAGGTGCCCTATGGACAAGAATATGTGAGTTTGCTAGCACGCCAAGGTAAAATTGACGCCTATAAAGAAGGGAAAAATTGGCTCACAAGCAAGGCTGCGGTGTTGTCTTATATTAAAAATAGAGCGCGTAATCGCTAATAGGAATTTTCTTGTAGGAAAATTCTGCAAGAGTTATTTAGCCCCGGAGGGGTGCAATAAATGCTTCGATTTTATCGACGCCTTCCTTTTCTAAAAATTTGATAAAAGCAGAACCAATTATAGCCCCATGGGCATGGGTGGTGGCGGCTTTAAACGTTTCTGCATTACTGATGCCAAAGCCTACAATGGTAGGAGTTTTTAGCTTTAAAGCGGCAATGCGTTTGAAATAATCCGTTTGGGTGCTGCCAAAACTGTTCTGGGCTCCCGTTACGCTGGCACTGCTTACCATATAAATAAATCCTTTGGAAACGCTATCAATAAAGCGGATGCGTTCCTCAGTGGTTTGCGGGGTGATTAAAAACATATTGAAAAGCCCGTATTGATCAAATAGCTTTTCATATTGTTCATGATAAACATCTACGGGCAGGTCGGGAATAATGAGTCCGTCAATGCCCACTTCTTGACACCGTTGGCAAAAGCGTTCCACTCCATATTGCATCATCGGATTAAAATAGCCCATAATAATGAGTGGAATATGAATGTGTTGACGCACCTCCTTGAGTTGTTCAAAAAGGGTTTCTGTGGTCATGCCATTTTGAAGGGCTTTGGTGGAGCTTTCTTGAATGGTGGGCCCGTCGGCCAAAGGATCCGAAAAGGGCAATCCAATTTCAACAAGATCAACACCTGCCGCTTGTAAATTTTTTAAAATGGGAAGGGTGTCTTCTAGTTGGGGGTGCCCCGCAGAAAAATAAATGGACAGCAATTTTTTGTCTTGCTGAAAGGCTTGTTCAATTCGGTTCATTTATAATTTAAAATAGTCTATATAGGTCTGTAAATCTTTGTCGCCACGGCCCGAACAATTAAATACCAAAACGTCGTTGGGTTTAAACTTTTTATGGTCTAAAACAGCAAAAGCATGGGCGGTCTCAATGGCGGGAATGATGCCTTCTAATTGCGAAAGGGTGAGCCCCCAGTCCATCGCTTCTTGATCGGGAATGGAAATAAATTCAGCTCTTTTAGAACGGAACAAATGGGCATGCATAGGTCCTACACCAGGATAATCCAATCCTGCAGAAATGGAGTAGGGTTCTGTAATTTGTCCGTCGTCTGTTTGCATTAATAATGTTTTACTGCCGTGAATAATCCCTTCTTTACCTAGGGCAGAAGTGGCGGCACTTTCGCCCGAATCGATCCCTTTTCCAGCAGCTTCTACAGCAATAATACGCACACGGGCATCGTCTAAATAATGATAATATAATCCAGCAGCGTTACTGCCCCCTCCCACGCAGGCAATCACATAATCGGGATGATCTCGACCTTCCACCGCTTGCAATTGGCTTTTAGTTTCTTGGCTAATGACCGATTGAAAACGAGCTACCATATCGGGATACGGATGTGGTCCAACCACAGATCCGATGATGTAATGAGTGTCTACCGGGTTGTTAATCCAATCGCGTATGGCTTCGTTGGTAGCGTCTTTCAGTGTTTTACTACCCGATTGTGCGGGGCGCACTTCGGCGCCAAGCATTTTCATACGCGCCACATTGGGTGCCTGTCGTTGTATGTCGAGTGCGCCCATATAAACCACACATTGAATGCCCATCAAGGCACAAACAGTGGCTGTGGCCACACCGTGTTGGCCGGCGCCTGTTTCTGCTATAATTCGATTTTTGCCCAAGCGTTTGGCCAATAAGATTTGACCAATAGTATTGTTTACTTTGTGCGCTCCAGTGTGGCAAAGATCTTCTCTTTTAAGATATATTTTGGTGTTGTATTTGGCCGATAGTCTTTCTGCAAAATAGAGGGGTGTGGGGCGTCCCACATAGTCGCGTAGCAATTGATCAAATTCTTGCTGAAAGTCTTTTTCTGCCGTTATTGTTCGGTAGTGCTGCCGTAATTCTTCTACATTGGGATACAACATTTCGGGAATATAAGCTCCGCCAAAATCGCCGTAATATCCTTTTTCATCAACGTTATAAGTCATTCAATTCTTTTTTAAATATGCTTAAAGCACTGCTGTTTTTAAGTGCGGGAGCGGTTTCAAATTTACTATTTACATCCAAAGCATAAAGGGGTAGGTTTGTTTTTTTTAGCACCTTGATGGCTTCAAGGTCATGAGGGCCAATGCCTCCGCTTAAAAAAAAGGGTTTTTGTAGGGGATATTCATGCAAAAGCGTCCAATCAAATTTTTTTCCTGATCCGCCTTTTTGTTCTGTTTGTGTATCAAAAAGAAAAAAGTCGCAACTGCTTTGATAGGAATCCAATTGCTTAAAATCAAATTTATTTCCTACAGCAAAGGCTTTAATAACCTCCACGTTTAAGGATTTAATTTCATTACAATAGACTGGGTTTTCTTTTCCGTGTAATTGCACGGCTTGAAGATGGTGCTGTTTAATGCAACTGATCACATAGTCTATAGAAGCATCTACAAAAACACCTACTTTCTTGATGGATTGGGGTACTTTTGGGGTTTCTTTTTCCACATAACGTGGCGAAGGGGCATAGAAGATAAATCCCAAATAGTCGGGTTCCAGTGCTGCTATTTGAGCGGTGTTTTGGGGGTCGCGCATACCACATATTTTGAGTTTCATCCCTCGAGTTTTTTAATGAATGAGGCTGCAGCCGCCCCTGGGGTTTCGGTTTTCATAAAGCGTTCGCCAATTAAAAAACCACGATAACCCACGGTGCGCAGTTTTTCAATGGCAGCCACTTCGCTGATACCGCTTTCTGAAACTTTGAGGAACTCGTCTGGAATTTTGGGCGCCAAGGCCATGCTGGTGTCAAGGGAAACTTCAAAGGTTTTGAGGTTACGGTTGTTAACGCCCAATAGGTCTATGGAGGGCATTAGCCCTTTTTCGAGTTCTTCTTGATTGTGTATTTCTAAGAGCACTTCCAGTTCCAAGCGTTTGGCCGTGGTGGAAAGGGTCTTCATTTGGTTTCGATCCAATGCAGCAGCAATCAACAGAATAACGTCTGCACCGTGGGCTTTGGCTTCAATAAGTTGATATTCATCCACCATAAAGTCTTTTCGCAGCAGGGGGGTTTGGCATAGTGCTCTTGCTGCGGTTAGGTCTTCCAAAGCCCCGCCAAAAAAATGAGTGTCGGTGAGTATAGACATCCCACAAACACCTGCTTTTGCATAGCCTTGAACCACCGTTTCAATAGAAAGATTTTGGTTGATGATGGGTTTGGAAGGCGATCTCCTTTTATGCTCGGCAATGAGGCCTGAGGCACTGTTTTGCAATTCTTTTTTTAGCGAATATGTGGGGCTTTCGAACAGCGGTGCTTTTTCCCAAAAGGAAATTGGAAAAAGGGTTTTCCTTCGTTCCACTTCCTTTTTTTTGTGTGCTATGATTTTATCCAATATGGTCATGCTTGGCTCAGTTTTTTTAGTGTATTAAAGGCCCTTAAGGCGTTGCCAGAGATGAGGGCAGCTTTCGCTTTTTCAAACCCTTCTTGAGGGGTGCATCCTTGGGCTGTGGCAATGGCCATGGCCGCATTAGCACAAACCACATTTTGTTGGGCATCGGTGGCCTTGTTTTCCAATACGCTCATAAAAATGGCTGCAGAAGAGGCTACTTCACTGCCGCCAGAAATGGCTGAAGCTGGCAGGGGTTGTAAACCAAAAGTATGGGGGTGTAGCACCAATTCGCCGTTGTTACTGAGCACTTTTACCGGGCCCGTGAGTGAAATTTCATCATAGCCATCTAGGGCATGGAGAATGGTGAATCGTTGTTCTGTTTTTTGGAATAAATAATGATAGAGCCGGGCTAATTCTAGATTAAATACACCTGTGAGTTGGTTTTTTGGAAATGCTGGATTAACCAATGGTCCTAACATATTGAAAAAAGTTTTTAGTCCCAATTCTTTTCGTACGGGAGCCACGTTTTTCATTGCGGGATGAAATAGGGGCGCGTGTAAAATGCAAATGCCTGCTTGATCTACGGCCCGTTTTAAAAAATCTTGATCGTTTGTAAATCGGATGCCCAACGCTTCTAAAACATTGCTGGAACCACAACCTGAAGAAACGCCATAATTGCCGTGTTTGGACACTTTTACTCCCGCACCAGCGGTAACAAAAGCAGCTAGTGTAGAAATATTAAAGGTGTCTTTTCCGTCCCCGCCTGTGCCACATAGGTCAATGGTTTCAAATTCGCCAAGGTCAACGGCAACGCACAGTTCTAAGAGGGCTTCCCGAAAACCTTCCAGTTCTTCTAGGCTGATGCTGCGCATCATATAAACGGTCAAAAAAGCCGCCATTTGACAGGTGTTGTATTGGCCTTCGGCAAGGTGAATAAGCACTTGACGCGCTTCTTCTTTAGACAACTTTTCGTGTTGTATGAGTCTGTTTAAGTGGGCTTTCATAGGGCGCTATTGATCCAGTTTTCTATAATTTTTTTTCCTTCCGGCGTTAAAATAGATTCGGGATGAAATTGCACGGCACGCACATCATA
>CAZTYX010000026.1:14722-17092 GCA_964617385.1 uncultured Flavobacteriaceae bacterium
TGGCCAAGGCATACGCCTAATATTTTTTTGGTGGGTGCATAGCGTTCAATAGCTGCTTTTAGAAGTCCTGATTCATCTGGAATACCAGGGCCAGGAGAAAGTAAAATAAGGGGATAGTCTTCCAATTCGGCCAAATCAAATTGATCGTTGCGTTTAACGGTTACATTTCCCCCCAGTTCCTCCAAGTAGTGTACTAGGTTATAGGTAAAGGAATCGTAGTTATCAATTACAAATATTTTTTTCATTTTATTTCTTCCGCTTGGCTTAGGGCTTTGTCTAGAGCGCCTAATTTGTTATATACTTCTTGCAATTCGTTTTCAGGCACGGAGTCGGCTACAATTCCAGCACCCGCTTGATAGTGCAATTGTTGGTTTTGTGCTAAAAAGGAGCGAATCATAATAGCGTGGTTAAAATTGCCTTTAAAATCCATATAGCCAATGGCCCCGCCATAAAAATTACGTTTGATGTTTTCGTATTGGTCAATGAGTTGAAGGGCTTTGTGTTTGGGGGCCCCACTTAGTGTTCCTGCGGGAAATGTGTCAGCCACCACCCGAAAAGTTTTGGCTTGGGGTTTCATTTTGCCCACCACTTTTGAAACCAAATGAATGACATGCGAAAAGAATTGAATTTCACGATTTTTTTTGACCACTACCTCCGAGCCATTTCGGCTGAGGTCGTTACGAGCTAAATCTACGAGCATCATGTGTTCGCTATTTTCCTTTGGGTCTTTGGCTAACGCCTCCGCAGCAGCGGTATCTTTGGCGTCGTTTCCTGTGCGCCTGAAGGTACCGGCAATGGGATGAATTTCGGCCCATCCATTTTGCACAATAAGTTGTGCCTCGGGGGAACTGCCAAAAATTTTAAAATCACCATAGTCAAAGAAAAATAAATAGGGGGAAGGGTTAATAGAGCGTAGGGTGCGATACACATTAAATTCGTCGCCTTCAAAGCCTTGAGAAAAACGACGAGAGAGCACCAATTGAAACACATCCCCTCGATAGCAATGTTCTTTTCCTTTGTTAACAAAATCAATGAACTGGGCATCGGTTAGGTTGGATTTTTTATCGCCCTTAATTTTAAATGGAAACCAAGTGCTTTTTTTTGCGGTAATTATTTTTTCAATGGTTTCCAAGTTGTGTTCGCCACTATATTGGTGCGAAAAAAGGTATGCCTCGTGGTTGAATAAGCTTATGGCGATAATGTTTTGATACACAGCATAATGAATCTCAGGTATATCCAAACTGGGTTTTTGTGCATTTAAGTGGAGGTTGTCAAAATGCTCCACCGCTTCATGGGCCACATAACCAAAAATGCCGTTTGAAATAAACTTAAAAGGGTATTCTTCACTTTGAAATTGTTGCGAAAAGGTGTGAATTTTATGAGGAATATCGGTGGTCTCATCCACCTCAATTTGTTCTTTATTTCCATCCGGATAGTGGGTGGTAAGGATTTTGTTTTTAAGCGTTATAGAGGCAATGGGGTTGGAACAGATGTAGGAATAGTCGTTTTGGTTGGCGTGATAGTCGCTGCTTTCTAGCAATAAGCTGTGCGGAAACTGATCGCGTAAACTTAAATACACACTCACAGGGGTGAGTGTATCGGCTAATATTTTTTTATAGCGGGTTTGGAGTGTATATACCTTCATGGGTGCAAAATTAAAAAAGGCTTGTCGTGATGACAAGCCTTTTTACTATTTATCAATCTGCTTGGAGTCACGAATTGCTTTGTTGCAACCCGGTCCACCATTGTGTTTTTAAAATTATTGTTCGGTTCATTAAATCAAATATAGTATAAAAAGTGATTTTCCCTATCCCCGAACAATAATAAATTTAAAATACCAATTTTACGTCAAGCTCAAAATCATCAAAAATGAGTTTATCACCCAAGTTTTCAAAAAAGGAAGCTGAGCGAAAACGCACATCATATTTGGCACGATCTACCACTAGTTTGGCAGTAGCTTCATTGGCACCCATGGTTAAATCGAACGTAATGGGATGGCTGATGTTTTTGATGGTAAGTTCACCAACAACCACATACACATTTTGATTGGCTCTTTGTGTTACTTCTTTAAAAGTCAAAGAAGCTGTGGGGTGTTTTTCTACACCGAAGAAATCGTCAGACTTTAGGTGGCCTTCCAATTTATCTTTGTATTCTCCAGAGAGATCCAAATTGTTAATGGTGTTCATATCCACCACAAATTGCCCTCCAGTGAGGCCTTGATCGCCCATTTCAAGGGTGCCCGATTGCAATTTGATAGTTCCGTTGTGTTCTCCGGTCACTTTTGAAGCCAACCATGCAATGCTGCTTTTGTTTGTGTCCACCGGAATGGTCGCCATTTGTGCATACGATAGGGTGGTGCATAAAATAGTT
>CAZTYX010000027.1:0-16898 GCA_964617385.1 uncultured Flavobacteriaceae bacterium
CTAAACTAAACAATTTTTAGATACGTTGTGCGGTTTTCTTCACCTTGCTACTATTAAAAAAAAAGGGTCGGAATACATCCGACCCTACCTAGTTACTCCAAAAACAAATGAAAAAAAGTGGTTTTTAATATTTAGACTAAAATTTGAGAACAACGTTTAATTGAGCTACAAATCGTTTTGCTTTTTTAGCTTACATTTAACCTCTAAGCCCAGCAACCAGTGTTATGAGCCGTTATGTTATTTTTTGTGTTTTGCTATTTCAACTGTTTTTTGAAGGCAGCCTCTGGGCGCAGGATGGCCATTTACTCATACAACAATATCGTGAAGGTCCGGCCCTAACCCATGCTTTTTCTCGGTGGGAAATTTCGGGCGTCGCTTTAAGTTCTTATTGGATTCCAAAAAATGATGCGTTAAAACCTAAAATTAACTATTTACCCAAGTTGCGTTTGCTATACCGCCCAGTACGATCAATGGCATTAACGACTGGATTTGAATACCTCCCTATTCATTATAGCTTTACGCAAGGAGAAACAACCTATCTTGATAAATTGGTCTATTTTTCTATTCCTTTAGGTATTCGTCTTTTTCCCTATGAGCGATTGCACTTGGGGATGGCGTTTCACTACAACTTATATCAAAAAGGAAACACTTTTTGGCCGCCCAAAGAAAAAACAGAAACCAAAGCCATTGCCCCTGGTGTTTTATCAAATAGTGTGGGCTTTTGCGCCAGTATTGACTACAGAGTGTGGAAGCGTTTTAGGGTAGAAGCCCAGTTTCGATTTTCCAAAAAAAAGGCTTCTCTCTTGGTTCCTCAAACCAATAGCTACACAGGTTGGCTGTTGGGCATAAGCCACCCTTTGTTTCGGTCTAAAGCAAACTATTGAGATCTTTTCTTAAGCAGAATTTCAATCACACCATTTTGACCCTCTTTTCCATATTTGGCCACGGCAAAGCTGTCTTTTAAAACCGAAACACTTTCGATATGCTCAGGCTTAATGGCATCCAAAGAAAAAGTATTTGGCATGCTTTGACCGTTAATTAAAATGAGTGGTTTTTTCATCTCTTGCACCATCAACGTATCGGCGCTTTCAAAAGTGGATTTTGGATCCTCGTGCCACACCCCCTTAGGACTATGATCGTCTCTAAAAAAATAAACGTCCGATTGATGACTGCCAAAATCAACGTGTTCTCCAGAACGGACAATCGTGAGACCCTGCGATGGTTTTTTGGCCTCGGTTGAAGTAGGCGTTTCATACACCCGAATGGTAAAACAAGCTTGTAGAAAAAGAAGTAAGAGAAGTGGTGCTATATATTTCATGATAAAAGATTTTTACTAAAATAGTCTAGTTAGAGTGATATTTAAATATTGATGGCGCGAATATTTTTGAGATTGCACATCTTTAGAGGCATTGTTGTAGAGCACCGCAAATCGCCAACGTTTCAAATGATATAAAAACCCCGCCTCCCATTCGTGTTTAAAAAATACAGCCTCAAGATCAATGGCGGCATTGTTTTTAAATAAACTTCCCTGCACAGCATAGTCGTGCCAACGATATTCGGCTTGAACTCCGGCATAAAATGCCAACCCATTTTGCATGTTTTCCAACCGATGGCCAAAAAAAGGTAAGGCTTCAAAACGACTCCATTGAATACCCAAACGTGAAAGCACAGAACTTCTGAATGTTCCTCCCCGCAATTGGCCCAAAAAAACCAAATCGAAATGCTTTCTTATAGACAAGGCATTATAATATCGAAGCATAAGATTGGCATGAAGGGCTTGTTCTTGGGTGGCTGCCCATGATAATGGAAGCAAGCCCAAGACCAATTTGTGATAGGTGTTTTGAATGGGTTTTGCCAAACTGGCCGAACCCCCTGTAGTGCCCACTTCAAAACCATAGCCATAACCCCGTTTGGCGTGTTTAAAAACTTCTTGTTTAAAACCTACAAACAACCAGCCGTTGTAAGGATAATCAATTTTATCTAAGTCATTTGTCAATCGCAAATTAGGCGTAGTAATTTCCTGCCCAAAGGTCCAGTGCTGGGTTTTAAATCCATCCAAGCTATCTTCCTCTTGCCGATATCCATAGTCCACAAAAATGCCACTAGTATAATAGCGGTCGGTACCAAAATAGAGATCGTTATCTACATTTAGGGCCACATAAGATTGGGCAAATGTCAAAAAGGACAGGAATGCGGTAAGCAGTAAAAAAAACTTCTTTTTCCACATCCTTCAAAAATCTGCTAGGCTTTATTTTTAAGCACTAAAAGGGGAATTGTACAATAAAAATCTTTTTTATATACCATGTTAGATTCCCAAAGTTTTTCAAAAAATCCGCGCTCGCGTTTAAAGACCACCAACAAATCAGGTTTCACCGATTGAAAATGCTCTAAAACACCTTGGTATACGGTAGCGTTTGCAGTGTAGCTTAATTTTTTTGAGCGAGAAAGAATGGTATCGTCCAAGGCATGACTTTGATTTGAAAACCCAGGTACTTTAACTAATAATAAATTTAAAACGGTTTTAAATTTATCTTGAATGCGAAGCAGCGGTTTGAGAATATCTGTGTTTTTTACTTCACCCGACTTAAAGGCCAACAACATTTTTTTGGGCTGTACATAGGAACTGCCAATTGGCGCCACCCATACCGGTACATCTGTGCGTTTTATAATGCTCCCCGCAGTAGATCCTAAGAAAATGGTTTCGTCAATATCATTGCTATATGGGGGCACCACTATTAAATCCAACCCAATCTCACGGTCTAATTGTTTAATGGTGCCTAATAAATCGGCGTTGCTTTTAACCAATTGGACCCCTTTGCTATCAGGCAATAATTGTTGAATCATCGCCTGAATTCGTGTTTGGTTTTCTTCCTCCAAATGCGCTTTAAAATTAGAAATACGATTCGGATTGGTTTGCATAGGGTAAGCATCCACCACATAGACCTTACTGCCTAGGCTTTTGGCCAAAACCAAAGCATATTGGAGGGTTTCTTGGGCATATTGCGAAACCCCAATGGGAACTAAAATGTTTTGCATCATTAAATTTTTACAAAAATACTAAGTCCTGTTATTTCAAAGGAGGAATTAAATTAAATTCTTATTGCCCCAACAAATAAAAATTTTTCAAGCGAGGGATATTGCTTACTTTTAGGGGCATGAAACAAGGGGTACACATTACTACTAAAGAAAGCGTTGGCTATGTACATATTAGTAATGTTACACAGGGCAATGCACTTTCGCGTGCCATGATGACGGCGCTTGCTGAAGGCCTTGCTGAGCATAATCAAAATGAGTTGGTGAGAACAGTGGTGATCCAAAGTGAAGGCGATAGAGCCTTTTGTGGAGGGGCTTCATTAAAAGAATTGATGGCTGTTTCCAATGAAAAAGAAGCTACTCATTTTTTTTCCGGTTTTGCCGAAATATTAGCTCAAATGCAGCAAATGAGCAAATTCGTTATCGGACGCATACAAGGCAAAGCAGTGGGAGGAGGCTTGGGCCTTATTGCCGGCTGTGATTATGTGATTGCCCATCAAAAAGCGGCCATAAAATTATCCGAACTGGCCATTGGTATTGGCCCCTATGTAATTGCCCCTGCCCTTTCAAGAAAAATAGGAGCAACCGCCTTTGAAGCGCTTTCTCTTGCCGCACACCAATGGCACCCAGCAAGCTGGGCAGAGCAAAAAGGCTTGTTTGCAGAAGTGACACCAGATATCGTTTCCTTAAATTTAGCCATAGATGAAAGAGCCGCACAATTTGCTCAATATGATCCTAAAGCAGTGCAAACCCTCCGCGCATGGCATTGGAAAAACACAGCCGATTGGCATGAAACACTCTTTCAAAACGCAGCCATCACGGGGCGCTTAGCGCTTGAAGAGACAACGCAAAATAAATTAAAGCAATTCTTTAAAAAATGAGTGCTAAAATACGTATTACTAAAGAGTTCAAATTTGAAACTGGACATGCGCTTTATGGTTATGATGGCTTGTGTAAAAATGTACACGGACACAGTTATATTTTAGAAGTTACCGTTATAGGCACTCCCATAGAAGAGGCCACTAACACAAAATATGGGATGCTTATTGATTTTGGCGACCTAAAGAAAATAGTGCATCAGCACATTGTAAATCCACTCGATCACGCCACCGTTTTGAATTGTAACTCACCCCACAAGGCCTTGGCCGATACAATGGAGGCTCAAGGGCATAAAATTTATCGTGTTAACTACCAACCCACCTGTGAAATGATGATTGTTGATTTTGCAAAGCAGATTCAGGCAGCGTTGCCCACCCACCTGAGTTTACACCATTTAAAATTAAGGGAAACGGCTACGGCTTTTGCCGAATGGTATGCTTCTGATCAAAAATAGGGCCTATTGTTCTTAAAACCCAAAAGCGTCTAAATCTTCTTCTTGACTTTTTCCTTCCAAACTTGGTCTGGCGCCCACCATATCACAATCTAGAGGAATGCTAACCGATTCGGGTTCGGCAAAAGGCTCTTGCGAAACACCAAGATCTGGGTTATCATAAAGACTTCTCATATAGTTGGCCCAAATAGGCAAAGCCATTGTGGCTCCTTGGCCATATCCAATGTTATCAAAATGCACTGCCCGATCTTCACCGCCCACCCATACTCCAGTGGCTAAATTGGGAACCATGCCCATAAACCAGCCATCACTTTGATTTTGTGTGGTTCCTGTTTTTCCAGCAATAGGGTTTTCAAAACTATAGGGATATCCCGTCACCGCTTTTTGATAAATGGGATTGGTTTCTTCCAAGCCGCTGTGGCGCAACCTAACGCCCGAGCCGTGTTGGGTTACACCTTCCAATAAGTTTAGCGTCACATAGGCTACCTCTTCGCTTAACACATCGGTGGTTTCTGGCACCACCTCAAACAAGACCAAACCGTTTTTATCTTCAATTCGTGTAATGATTACAGGTTTTACATAAATCCCTTTGTTCACAAAAGTGCTATAGGCGCCCACCATTTCAAAAAGACTAATATCTGGTGTGCCCAACGCAATGGAAGGCACTGCTGGAATGTTTGAAGTAATCCCCATTTTTCGGGTAAGAGAAATTACTGGGCGGGGGCCCACCTGATCCATCAAACGGGCGCTCACCGTATTGATTGAATTTGCTAAAGCATTTTTTAAGGTTCGAATTTGCCCATAGCGATCGCCGGAGTTTTTTGGGCACCATGCATTCATATTGCCATGCTTCATCGGAGGTATACAAAAAAGAGCGTCGGGCAATTGGTCGCAAGGAGACAATTTTAGTTGATCGATGGCAGTAGCATAAAGAAATGGCTTGAAGGTAGATCCAATTTGACGCCGCCCCTGTTTTACCTGATCATATTGAAAGTGCTTGTAATTAAACCCACCCACCCATGCTTTCACATGGCCAGTTTGAGGTTCTAAAGACATTAAAGAAGCCCGTAGAAAATGTTTGTAATACCGAATGGAATCCATAGGAGACATTAAGGTGTCTATTTCACCTTTCCAACTGAACACCTCCATAGGCACTTTTTCATAAAAACTTTTTAGGATGGTCTCTTCTTCCACTCCCCTGTTGCGCATTTTTCGCCAACGTTCTGATCGGTATGCAGCGCGTTTGAGCAAGGTGTCAATTTCCCCTTCACGCAAGTCATAAAAGGGCGCTGTTTTGTTGGTTGATCTGTTGTTTTGCTTAAAAAATTCCCGCTGCAAATTTTTCATATGATCATTCATCGCTTGTTCTGCTTGGGCTTGAAAACGAGAATCTACCGTAGTATATATTTTAAGTCCATCGCGATACAAATCATATTTAGTGCCATCAGGTTGTGGATTTTCATTGAGCCATTGCCCCATAAATTCTTGCAAATAAGCCCTAAAATAGGTGGCTAAACCTTCGCGATGGGACTGGGGCGTAAAATCAATTTCAAGGGGTAATTGTTTAAGAGAATCTAGCGTTCGAGCATCGATTAAATTATTACGAAACATTTGTTGAAAAACAATATTGCGTCGGTCTTTGGTTAAGCTTTCACGGCGAATGGGATTGTACAAAGACGAGTTTTTTAACATCCCCACCAGTGTGGCACATTCTTGTATGTTTAGTTCGTGTGGTTTTTTGTTAAAATAAATTCGAGCGGCCGATTCGACACCATCTGCTTGATAATTAAAATCATAAATGTTTAAATACATGGTTATGATTTCTTTTTTGGTATAACGACTTTCCAATCGCACAGCCAAAACCCATTCTTTCACCTTTTGCATGATACGATAAAACTTATTGCTGGCATGTGCCCCAACAAAAAGTTGCCGCGCTAGTTGTTGGGTGATGGTGCTAGCACCTCCACGCGATCCCAAATAAATAACAGCTCTTAGCACACCTTTAAAATCTATACCAGAGTGTTCAAAAAAGCGTTCGTCTTCTGTGGCAATGAGGGCTTCAACTAGGTTTTTAGGCAGCGTTTCATAAGCTATGGGGGTGCGGTTTTCGTTATAAAAAAACTTTCCCAACACGGCTCCATCGGAAGCCACAATTTGGGTAGCCAAATTGGTTTTAGGATTTTCTAATTGCTGCAAATCAGGCATGGGACCAAACACCCCTTGAGCCGCAGCACCAAAAATGAAAGCGATTAAAAGGATCGTTCCTCCAAAAAGAGCCCAGAATAGGATTACCCATTTTTTGTAAACATTTCGCTTAGATTTATTTTTTGATGTTTGTTTATTTGTCATCCGCAATTCTATTTTGAGGGTCATGGCCAAAACCTACAGCCACGATGCCGTTCAATTGGGGCACCCCCGCTGCTTGACCAAAAGTGCGCATGGCGTGTTCCACTTCAACATGAACGGGACCCTTGGTCTCAATTTGAATGTTTTCTTTCCACCACAACACACTTTCTTTCACTTCGCCAAACCCTTTACCCAGCCAATTGCCTTGTGGTGTGGCCATGGCATATTCTAAAGTATCCGAAAGATAGGTTTGGGTGCTGTCTTTTAAACGAACGATTAAAAAAATATTGCTATACGAATAGGCATCGGTGTTGCGCAAGTGAAAATAAAGATGATTTGGCTCGAGCAGCGTGGTTTCATCCAGAGAAAAAGTGAGCACCTCTCCGCTTTGCCAAGCACCATTTAGGGTCTTATATTCAATAGGATAAGGACTAGAAGCACAGCCTACTAAGAAAACGGCTAGCCAAACAAGGTGTTTATGCATTGTTTTTCTTTTTTCTTCGGTGGTTTTTACGTCTGTTTGCGCCTCTTCTGTTTCTGTTTTTTGAGCTATCAAAACGGGTGATACTATCTTGTCCAACGGCATTTTCAAAAAAGGCCTGATCACTATCCACGGGGGTCTCACTGACAAAATCTTCAAGACTGGCCACAGGAACTTTGGCTTTGTTTTTTTCTATGATTTGAAGCACATCCTCTAGGGCAATTTTATGCCAAGTGATCCAATCGTCTTTATAGCTATACCAAAGTAATTCTTTAAAAATATCCATCTTTTGAAACACGGCAACACCCTTTTCAGTGTGTAATTTCACTTCGGGTTTTGGAAACTTTTTAAGGGCACCTCGGTAGGCGTCCAATTCGTAGTTTAAACAACACTTCAATTTTCCACATTGTCCCGCCAGCTTTATAGGATTGAGAGAAAGTTGTTGGTAGCGCGCTGCGCCCGTAGAAACGGATCGAAAATCTGTGAGCCAGGTCGAGCAACACAATTCCCGCCCACAAGAGCCAATGCCTCCAAGGCGCGATGCTTCTTCTCGCAACCCAATTTGTCGCATTTCAATACGAACTGAAAAAGCTTGCGCCAAATCTTTGATGAGTTGTCTAAAGTCAACCCGCTTTTCGGCAGTATAATAAAAGGTAGCCTTTTTCCCATCACCTTGAAATTCTACATCAGAAAGTTTCATGGCTAAAGACAGTTGCAATGCAATTTCACGGGCTTGCTTTTGAACTTTAGCTTCTTTGGCTCGGGCTTGTTCCCAAATTTCCAATTCCTTGTTGTTTGCTAGGCGTAAAACTTTTGGGTGTGCCCCTAGGTCCGTTGCGCTTTTTTTTCGTTTCATTTGAAGGCTCACCAAAGGGCCTGTAAGGGTAATCATACCCACATCATAGCCGTGTTCTTCTTCTGTAATCACCATATTGCCCACGGTGGGCTGCAACCCCTCTGGGAGTTCATAAAAAGCTTTGCGGCTGTTTTTGAATCGCACTTCAACAAAGGGCTGGGGCTGTTGCCCTGCAGGCAACTGCATATTGGCCAACCAATCAAACACAGTGAGTTTATTGCAGCCATCACTTCCGCAGGTGCCATTGCTTTTACAGCCTCTTGGGATTCCGTTAGATGATGTACATTGACTACAACTCATAAATTTAGTGTGAGGCTATAAAGATACATGGAATTCAAACAACCTCGGCTGGGTCATTTCTTAAATTAGTGTTTAAATTTAAGAACCGATGAACGTCCTTTTTTAAAAATCCGATTGCTGTTATGCGTGCCTTTACGTAATGCTTTTTGTTCTTCCTGCGGCAAATGAATGATCTTTTGACAAGCATCAGAACAACATTGTTCTTTTTTTTCTTGGCAAGAAGAACATTGAATAAACAACAAATGACAGGCTTCGTTAGCACAATTCACATGGGTGTCGCAAGGTGCGCCACATTGATGACAGTGGGCAATAATATCATCCGAAATTTGCTCGGCACGGCGCTCATCAAAAACAAAGTTTTTGCCTAGAAATTTATTTTCGAGTCCTTTTTCACGCACCTGTCGGGTATATTCTATGATGCCTCCCTCCAGCTGAAAAACATTTTGAAATCCTTTGTGCTTAAAATAGGCGCTTGCCTTTTCACATCGAATGCCACCGGTGCAATACATCAATACGTTTTTATCTTCTTTGTGGGCACTCAATTCCTCCTCTATGATGGGCAATGAAGCTCTAAAGGTATCCACATCGGGCGTTAAGGCTCCTTGAAAATGACCAATTTCACTTTCGTAATGATTGCGCATGTCCACACAAACAGTGTTGGGGTCTGCCAACAAAGTGTTGAATTTTTCCGCATTTACATGCTGCCCTTTTTGAGTAACATCAAAACTTTTATCGTTTAGGCCGTCGGCCACAATTTTGTGACGCACCTTAATTTTTAATTTTAAAAAAGACTTGTTGTCTTGTTCAATAGCAATGTTTAAGCGAACCCCATTTAAAAATGCAATGGTATCTAAATGGTTTTTAAAGGCTTCAAACTCTGGGGCCGGTACAGACAATTGTGCATTGATGCCTTCTTGAGCCACATAGATTCTGCCCAATACATTGAGGGCTTCCCAATGGATAAACAAATAGTCTCTAAAAAGTTTTGGATTGCCAATTTTGGCATATTGGTAAAAGGAGAGCGTGAGCCGTTCTTCGCCGGCTCTTTCAATAAGGTGTGCGCGCTCTTTCGCACTTAATTTGTTATACAGTTGCATGCTATATAGGGGTTAAGTTGAAAGACAGTGTAAAAGTAGCATTTTTGTTTAGAATGTACTTTTTTTTCAGGGAGTTTCTATTGGGGTGGCATGGCAATATCTGTTTCAAAACCATCCAAACTTTGGGTGTTTTTTTTCCGTTGATAAGCCTCCAAACCTTCTGGCCCCAATTTATTCGCCCAGTCGGTTAAATCAGTGCGAACAGATTTAAAATCCATTAAGGGCACTCCAAATCCACATGAGGTTTGAACCAAATCTATTTGTACCTCAATAATTTGACGAACACCCACTGTGGGTGTAAACTGGGTATAATATTTGTCAAAGCCTGCATCAGAGGGCACGTAGCTTTTGGCATGGCCATAGCAGCGCAAAATTTGAGGCGGGCCTTCAAAGGCACAAAACATTAATGTGATTCTCGGATCTTGAAGTAAATGAGCGGCCGTTTCGTTGCCGCTACCGGTGAAGTTTAACCACATCATTTTTTTAGGTCCCAACACCCTTAGAGAATCCAGCCCTTTAGGAGATAAATTGATAGTGCCTGTGGGGGCGGCAGTGGCCACAAAAAATATTTTCTGCTGGGCAATATACGCAATATTACGAGCGGTGAGTTGCTTTGTTTTTTTTCCCATGGGGTTTAATACGATCGTTTTTTAAAAATACGCGCTTTCTATAAAATGGCTGTCTTTAAATCCAAAAACTTGTTAATAAACCCCACAAGAAATCTAAAAAAAATGGGGATAAATTGGTACTTTAGTGGCAATCAAAAATTACGATTATGGCAGATGAAAAGGCAGGAAAATTAAAGGCATTACAACTCACCCTAGACAAGCTCGATAAGACCTATGGCAAAGGAGCGGTGATGAAATTGGGCGATGAAGCCGTTGAAGAAGTGGAAGCCATTCCTTCTGGATCATTAGGCCTCGATATAGCCCTAGGTGTAGGTGGCTATCCACGCGGTAGAATTATCGAAATTTACGGGCCTGAATCCTCTGGTAAAACAACCCTCACATTGCATGCCATTGCCCAATGTCAAAAACAAGGGGGCATTGCAGCCTTTATTGATGCCGAACATGCCTTTGATCGGTTTTATGCTGAAAAACTAGGCATTGATGTGGCCGAATTAATTATTTCTCAACCCGACAATGGAGAACAAGCCCTTGAAATTGCGGATAACTTAATTCGTTCTGGAGCCATAGACCTTGTGGTGATTGACTCTGTGGCAGCTCTAACCCCCAAAAGTGAAATTGAAGGGGAAATGGGCGATTCCAAAATGGGTCTGCATGCCCGTTTGATGTCGCAAGCCTTACGAAAATTGACAGGGTCGATAAGCAAAACGCAATGCACCGTTTTTTTTATTAATCAGTTGCGTGAAAAAATTGGCGTGATGTTTGGCAACCCCGAAACCACAACAGGAGGGAATGCCTTAAAATTTTATGCCTCTGTACGCTTAGATATTAGACGTTCCACACAAATCAAAGGTGCCGATGCCGAAGTATTGGGAAACAAAACCCGTGTTAAAGTGGTAAAAAACAAAGTGGCTCCACCTTTTAAAACCACAGAGTTTGATATCATGTTTGGCGAGGGAATTTCCAAAGTGGGCGAAATTATTGACCTGGGTGTGAATTACGAAATCATCAAAAAAAGTGGTTCCTGGTTTAGCTATAACGATTCAAAATTGGGCCAGGGCCGTGATGCTGTAAAGCAACTCTTGGAAGACAACCCAGAATTGATGGAAGAACTGGAAACAAAGATTCGAGAAACTTTAAAAACACTCTCGGCCTAACCAACCCCCAGTGCAAGCTTTTATAGATGCATTTTCTGAACGGATATCTCAAAAAATTCCGTTTGTTTTTTTAATCGATTATGAGCAGAAAAAGCCATTGCTCTATAGCTTTGAAGAAGCTGCCAAAAAGGGGCTCTATTTTAATGTGAATGGGCACACCAATGCTCCAATTGAAAGTGTAAAACCCCTTTCTAATCTGAAGAAAAAAGCGCTTCCGTTTGAGGTGTACAAAAAAGCCTTTGAAAAAGTGTATAAGGGTATTTATCGCGGTGATTCGTTTTTAGTGAACCTCACCTTTCCCACCGAGGTGGTTTTAAACAACAGTATGCTTGAATTGTTTTATGGTGTTAATGCTCCATACAAACTTTATGTAAAAGATCAGTTGGTGTTGTTTTCTCCAGAATGCTTTGTGAAAATTAAAGACAATCAAATTGCTGCCTTTCCCATGAAAGGCACCCTTGATGCCACTGTGCCCAAAGCCAAAGAAATCTTAACCGAAAACCAGAAAGAGCGTCAAGAACACCACACCATAGTCGATTTAATTCGAAACGACCTTTCACAAATTGCCACGCAAGTGCACGTTAAAAAATTTAGATATATCGAAACCATTATTACTACCCAAGGCAAACTCTTGCAAAGCAGTTCTGAAATCCGAGGTACACTCTCAGCCAATTGGTCAAAAAATGCTGGGACTCTCTTCACGCAATTATTGCCCGCCGGATCTATAACAGGAGCCCCCAAATTAAAAACCACTACCCTCATCCAACAAGCAGAACAACAGCCACGGGGTTATTATACAGGTGTCTTTGGTGTGTATGATGGCCATACTCTTGATAGTGCCGTGAACATTCGCTATATTGAAAAAAAAGGAGCACACCATTATTACCGAAGTGGAGGTGGCATTACGCACCTCAGCAATTTGGAGGAAGAATATGAAGAACTACTCAAAAAAATCTACATTCCCACTGTTTGAATCAGTTTGTGTGCTTAATGGTGAAATCCAACACCCCCATTGGCATGAAAAACGCTTTTTAAATGCCTATTTAAACCATTATAAAAAACAACCTGAATATGAGCTTTTTGCCGATATAAACTCCAAAAACAATCCAAAGGGATGGGAAAAACTTCGTATTGCTTATGGCGAAACGGAAAAGCAGTGGGTTTTGACACCTTATGTATATAAATCCATTGGCAGCCTGCAATTGGTAGAAGACAATCATATAGAGTATGCCCATAAGTGGGAAGACCGATCGGCTTTAAACGCCTTGTTCTTGAAACGAGGCAATTGTGATGACATTCTTATTGTTAAAAATGGACAGCTCACTGACACTTCCTATGGCAATATTGCATTTCTTAAAAATGGAACGTGGTTCACCCCGCATCAACCCCTTTTGGAAGGTACAACACGCGCCCGTTTGTTGGAAGAAAAAAAACTTGATGCCATTCCAATAACAGTTAAAAATCTGTTCACTTTTGAACGTTTTAAAATGATTAATGCCTTACGTGATTTTGATGCAGATCCCTCCTATCCCCTAACTCAAATCAGGCCACTGGTGCATTGATTTTTTCCCAAAGGGCAATTGCACTAAGGGCTGCTTTTTGTGGGTCTTTTCGCAGCATGGTTTCCATCGCTTTGTGGGTTGATTTGGCTAATTGCTCAATATCGTTTTCTGTTTTTCTCGAAACATCAATAAAAGGGAGTGCTTCCACGCGAAGAGTCCCTGGATAACCATAGGTCGTATACCAAGGAAATTTTCGTTTACAATCATAAAAAACCAACGGGGTGATAGGCAATTGATGGGTTATGGCCATTTTAAAAGCACCTCTTTTAAAGGGGTTAAGCAAAATGCTTTCGTCCAGATAATCGCGCTCGGGAAAAATGCAAACGCTATAGTTTTTGGCAATCACCTTTTCAGCAAAACCATAAACCGAAAAGCGGCTTTTTTTATCTGAACGATCCACCATGATGGCTGCCCGTTTATAGAGAAAGCCAAAAATGGGAATTTTAACCAATTCCTTTTTCCCTACAAAAACAAAGGGTTTTTTAAACAAGCGGAACATTATAAAAATGTCGATATAACTCGTATGATTGGCAACAATAATATGGGTTTGGGTTTGTTTAGGAATGGTGTTGGTTTGCTGTACCCTAAAACCACAGCCCCACAATACAAAAGGTGCCCATATATGTCTTGCCACCCAATAAACAAACCGATATCCCCCCGGAAAAAGCAACGCCAAAGCCAAAAGAGGAAAAAAGAATAAGACGGGAATGGCAGCTAGGAAATAGAACCAAACGCGCCATAACACCAACAACACTTTTTTCATTGTTTAAATATATTCAAATAATACCCCTCGGCTTTAAGATTGTGTTAGAAATTCTCTGTACCTCTTTATATGGATTGTCCTTAAATGTAAAAATAGTTGTACTCCCAAAACAGGAATCTTACCTTTACCAAAATTTGATACCATGGCCAGAATTTTAACGGGCGTACAATCCACCGGCACACCACACTTAGGCAATTTATTGGGCGCCGTTTTGCCTGCCATAGCACTTTCTAAAGCGGCAGAAAATGATTCTTTTTTATTCATCGCTGATTTGCATTCTTTAACCCAAATAAAAAATGGAGAGCAGCTAAGAGAAAACACCTTTGCTACTGCAGCAGCTTGGTTGGCTTGTGGGTTAGATATTGAAAAAACACATTTTTACAGACAAAGTGATGTGAGTGAAGTGACTGAATTGGCATGGTATTTAAACTGTTTTTTTCCCTATCAGCGCCTCACTTTAGCCCACTCGTTTAAAGACAAAGCGGACTCTCTTTCTGATGTTAATGCCGGTTTGTTTTCCTATCCTATGCTAATGGCCGCCGATATTTTACTTTATGATGCAGAAATTGTTCCAGTAGGTAAAGATCAATTGCAACATTTGGAGATTACGCGCGATGTGGCCGCACGCTTTAACCATCAAATGGGAGAAACCTTTGTGCTTCCTAAAGCTGAGATTCAAAAAAACGAACAATATATTCCTGGTACAGATGGTCAAAAAATGAGTAAATCAAAAAATAATACCATCAATATATTCCTACCCGAAAAGCAGTTGCATAAACAAATTATGCAAATTAAAACAGACAGCACGCCTTTGGAAGATCCTAAAGATCCTGAAAGTTGTACCGTATTTCAATTGTATCAACTGATGGGCTCCCCTGAAGCCACTGATGATTTGCGCAGCCGCTATTTGGAAGGGGGCATGGGTTATGGCCATGCCAAAACCGCCCTCTTTGAATTGCTTTTAGAGCGGTTCAAAAAAGAACGAGAATCGTTTGACTACTATTGTCAAAATCCTGAGGAGATTCAAATTGCATTAGCTAAAGGCGCCCAAAAAGCAAAGCTGGTGGCCCATGAAGTGTTGCTTCGGGTGCGCAATAAAATTGGATACTAAACCAATTCAAAATATTTGCCCGGCAACGCATTTACACACCCTTTCATTTCAAGGGTCATTAAAACACTGGCCACAAAACGAACTTCTTTTTGCAAATCTATTGCCAGCGCATCTAGGTGTTTTTTCTCTCCCACACTCAAGCATGCCAAAACTTCTTTTTCATGGACACTCAATGAAACGAACAACTGTTTTTGAATCGCTTTTTTGGGTACTTTTTTTCTAAATTGAAGTGTTTCCAACACCTGATCAGGTGTTGTGAGAAGCATGGCTTTGTGTTGTTGAATTAAAAGGTGACACCCTTTGCTTTTTGGGTCTGAAATTCGACCCGGAAAGGCAAACAATTCTCTCCCATATTGATGTGCCAAATCGGCCGTATTCATACTTCCTCCTTTCACTCCTGATTCAACAACTATGGTAGTGTGTCCCAAACCGGCAATAATTCGGTTGCGCCGTGGAAAACTCCCTTTGTCAAAGGCTTCACCAAACAAGCAATCTGAAAAAAAAGCGCCTTGGGCTTCAACAGATTTACAATATTTTGCATGTTCTTTGGGATAGAGTTTGTCAAAACCATGGGCCAAGCACGCAATGGTATCTAAGCCATAATCTAAGGCCGCCCGGTGGGCAATAATATCGGTACCAAATGCAAACCCAGAACAAATAATCGGGTTATAGGGGGCCACAGCACGAATGAGTGATTCACAGTTTTTTTTGCCATAAGGGGTGTTTTCTCTAGTGCCTACAACACTTATAATTTTCCGGGTTTTGTCTATGTCCAAAGTCCCTTTAGAAAAAAGGACAAGAGGGGCATCTGGGCAAAAAGCCAAGGTTTCTGGATAGTTATCATCACCCCAAAACAGACTCCGAATTTGATTTTTTTCCAAAAGAGCCACTTGCTCCTCCACCGCTGTTTTGAATTGTTTCCAAGACCGAATGGTTTTTAGAACATTTTTCCCAACACCCATAACTGCAGTCCATTCTTTATCGGAAGCATCAAAAATGGCTTCTGGAGAAGAAAAATGAGCGAGAAGTTTTTGTTCTTTTACAGGGCCAATACCTGGAAGAAAACGTAAATATAAGCAGGCCTCTAGGCGATTCATGGGGCAAAATGTTTCGTGTAAGATAAGAAAATCCATTGGCAATTTTAATTGCTATAAATTTTAGTATTTTAGCGCTATGCTACTCTATCAATGCATACAAGAATTACTTTATCAACACGAATGTGTAACGGTACCCAATTTTGGTGCCTTTTTAACCCGTTCGCATCAAGCTTCCGTATCGGCAAATGGTGCCTTTTTACCGCCTCGAAAAGACATACTTTTCAATCGTTTGTTGGCGACAAATGATGGCATTTTAGCTCATTATTACGCTCAAAAAGAAGGCATTGGTTATGAAAATGCTCTGCGTAAAATCGAAAAGGAAGTAAGCCTGTGGAAAAAACGTATTCAAACACAAGTTTTGCGTTTTCCTGGTGTTGGTGAAATGCAATTGTCTGCTGATAAAAAAATGGTTTTTATCCCATTGGGCAAAATAAATTTTGATACCCAATCTTTTGGTTTAAAATCCTTTCATCGCAACCCTTTGCAAACACAATCTTCTTCAGAAACCCCTAAAATTATTTCTATTATGGAAAATACAACGAATGACGACCTAATGTTTCAACCTGAAGGAAACAGTGAAAATAAAAGTAAAGCCCCTTGGATGCGTTATGCCGCTGTGGGGGTTGTGGCTGTTGCCCTAATGGCTGGCGCTTATTATTTTGGCGAACAATATACCACTTCCGAACGCCTCAAACAGCAAGAACTAGCTCAAGAAAAAATCATTAAGAATGTGCAAGAAGCCACCTTTGATTTAGGCACTCTCGAATCTGTTTCTGTGCAGGCTTCGGCGAACGCTAGTACATCAGAAAGTGAAGGTCCTGTAGATACAAACCAAAAATATTATAGCATTATTGCAGGTTCGTTTCGTTCCTTAGAAAACGCCAATCGAAAAGTTGCTGATTTAAAAGCCGAAGGCTATGAAGCGGCCTTGGCCAAAACAAGCCCACAAGGACTTTATCGCGTGGCCTATGGGCGGTTAACATCCAAACGAAAAGCTTTGAATTTGCTTAGTTTTGTGAAATATACACAAGAAGAAGAAGCTTGGTATTTGGAAGAATAAGCAGCCTACATTTGATAAATCCATTGCCTTGGATTTTGAGGAGCGTTATTCTTAAACACACTAAATTTTAAAGCCGATT
>CAZTYX010000028.1:0-16540 GCA_964617385.1 uncultured Flavobacteriaceae bacterium
GGTATGGTGCAGGCTTTAAAGAAGCCATCACTGAACCAGGTGATTGGTCAATTGGACTTACTGGTTTTGGCGAAGTATTGCCTTATCATGAAAACAAAATGGAGTTGGACTTCAACAAGCTTGACGAATGGGGTTTACCCACTGTAACATTTGATGCAGGTATTAAGGAAAATGAGCTTAATATGCGTAAAGATATGATGCAACAAGCTGCAGAAATGTTGGAAGAAGCGGGGGTGAAAAACATCCAAACCTATGACGCTCCCTACATACTAGGAAATGGTATTCATGAGATGGGAACCGCTCGTATGGGACGTGATCCTAAAACTTCCATTTTGAATGGAAACAACCAGGTGCACGAAGTGCCCAACGTTTTTGTTACCGATGGAGCATCCATGGCTTCGGCAGGAAACGTTAACCCTTCGTTAACTTATATGGCCTTAACGGCAAGAGCAGCAAATTTTGCTGTTGAAGAACTGAAAAAAATGAATTTATAAAAACCAATACAATTTCAAATGGATAGAAGAAAAGCATTGCAAAATATGGGATGGGGTTTAGGCGCCGTGGCTGCTACCCCTGCCCTTTCCACTCTTTTTCAAAGTTGCCAAACAGCACCTTCTTGGACACCCAAGTTTTTTGCTCCTTCACAATGGAACATGATCAATGAATTGATGGAACTTATTATTCCAGAAACTGATATTCCTGGAGCCAAATCATTAAAATTGGCGGCATTTTCAGATGCCTATATTGATGCGGTTTTGGATGAAGAACGTCAAAAGCAAATTCAAAGTTCTATTGATGCCTTTGAAGCACAAACGCTTAAAGATAGTGGCAAAAGCAGCTTTGATGCTGTAAGTGTAGAGGACTTAGATGCCCAATTGGCCAAATATCTTAAAGGAGAAACACCTGAAGGCGAAGAAGTTGCAGCAGGCTTTGCCAACGAATTGCGCAGCTTTGCTGTTCGTGCGTTTAAAACCAATGAATTTATTGGTGAGCAAGTAATGGCCTATGCACCCATCCCAGGGGAGCAAAGAGGTTGTGTTGACCTGATGGAAGCTACCGGCGGAAAAGCCTGGTCTCTATAAGGTTCGTAAATATTCTGTGATGGCTCTGGCCTCGTCTTGAGTGAGGTTTTGGTTGAGCATCATCACATTGTTATATTCTTGAAGCAGGGCTTTAGCAATAGGGTCCTGCTTTAACATTTCAGTAGGGTTTAATAACATATTCATCACCCACTCTGGACTGCGTCTTTCAAAAACACCTTGCATGGCCGGACCAATCAATTTGCGATCGGGCATATGGCACGCCATACATTTTTGCTTAAAAGAAGTTTCGCCACTGGCGGCCAAATCGGCATTAATGGTTTCAGGCCAATCCATTGTGGTGATAGGACCAATTCCTTTGTTGTCTAAATCAATTGGCACAGCACCCGACTTTTGAGCAGCAGGACTCTTTTTTTCTTCCTTTTGTGTGCGGTTATATTCAAATCCTTTTTTCTCTTTTGGGGCTTCTCCACATCCAATCACTAGGCCTAAAAAAAGCACTCCAATTAATTTTTTCATCGGTTTAATTTTTGCTAAAAATAGAAAAAGAATAGCTTTAACAAAAAATAAAGTTTTGTTTTTAAAGTCTTTTGAAATTCGGTGGAACGACTTAGATGCCAATCGCCACCTCGCAAATATTACCTATTTAAGTTATGCCTCCGAAACCCGAATGGGTTTGCTCAACGCATTGGGAATTACACATGCAAGCCTCACAGAAATGGGCATTGGTCCTATCATTTTTAATGAAAGCCTCACCTATTTTAAAGAGGTATTGCCCGATGACGAAATTCGAGTGTCCTGTCAACTGGCCGGTTTGAGTGATCACGGCACCTTTTTTGCTTTTGAACACAATTATTATAACAAAGCCGGGAAAAATGTTGCCCGCTGTGATATGATGGGCGGCTGGATTGATCTAAAAACCCGAAAATTGGCGGCTTTACCCAAAACCCTTTGGAAACATTTTGAGGCGTTGCCCAAAACAGCTTCCTTTAAAACATTGACTCCTGCCGACACGCGAAAAGAGGGCGTAAAACCAAAAGATTTGGAGGGTTAAAATGCTTCTATATGTAGAGTGCGATTATGTGGTTTTGGCGCTCCCTTTTTTAGAGACTAAATAGACCCCTAAAAAAACGAGTGCACAAGCCATTGTTTTAATCCAATCCAAATGATCATTGCCTGTAAACAAGGCATAAAAAATAGCAATAAGGGGTTGCAGATAGGTGAAAGCGCCAATGGTAGAGGCGTTGAGGGTTTTTAGCGCAAAAACATTTAATAGATAAGCAAAAAATGTGGTGCCCAAAACCACATAGCCCATGCGCCAAAGAGCATCGAAGGGCAAATTTGGCCAATCGACCGCGAGAAATTCTTGTACAGTGATCGGAAAAGTTAAAACAACACCCATAGGAAAAATCCATTTCATCAAGGTTACGGTATGGTATTTTTGAGTGAGGGGTTTAATGATTACCAAATAGGCGCCAAAGCAAGAGGCATTAATGAGCAACATAATATTCCCCAAAGGGATGTTGGGGGCGTTTGGAACGACACCAGGAGATTGATTGAACACCAAAGCCAAGGCACCGATAAAGCCCAAAACGATGCCTAATACTTTAAGCGACGACAATCGTTCTTTTAAAAAAATAGCCGAAAGGATTAAAATGATGATGGGAGTGAGGGTCACAATCACACCGCTGTTAATGGGAGTGGATAATTCCAGTCCTTTAAAAAACATCAACATGTTGATGCACATGCCAAAAAGGGCAGCAAAAAAAAGGCGTTTAAAATCATTTTTGGCAATGCGCTCTTTGGGGAAAAAAGGACTCACCCCCCAAAACAAAAGGGAAGCCCCCACCACACGCAGCATAATAAACCCAAAAGCACCAATATGATGCGGCATCACCACTTTTGCAACCGTATGATTGAGCCCATAGATGGTGGTGGCTGCAAGGGCAGCCAAAAGGGCAAGGGTTCTATTGTTCATTTAAAAACGCTTGAGCGGCAGCAACCACCTTAGGGCTATTGCCTATAAAAATGTTATTATCCACACACAAAACCGGTCTTTTTAAAAAACTATAATGCTCCAAAACAAGGTTTTTGTAATCCTCTTCGGTCATCTTTTTTTCTTTGAGATTACGGGTTTTGTAGAGTTGTGCTCGTTTGCTAAACAGGGCTTCATAACTCCCAGAAAGATCTTTGAGGGTTTCTAGAACATTGGGGGTTAGGGGTGTTTTTTTTATATCCACGAGTGCAATGGTTTCGGGAAGCGAAAGGGATTGAAGAATTTTTTTACAAGTGGAACAATTGCTTAAGTAATAAAAAACACGCATGGCTTTTGATTGATACTGCAAAGAAAATCATTTTTGTAGAACCCAGAGGCAATTATGTAATTTGCAATACCTTTGCAGCGGTATTTATGTAAACTGATCATGAAGAAAAAAATGCATTTTAACAGTGCCACCATCCACGGTGGGCAAGCACCTGATAAAGCCTATGGTGCTGTGATGCCTCCCATTTATCAAACTTCAACCTATGCTCAAACCACACCAGGTGGGCATCAAGGGTATGAATACAGTCGCACACACAACCCTACCCGAAAAGCCCTTGAGCAGGCTATGGCCAGCATAGAAGAGGGAGCGCATGGGTTGGCTTTTGCCTCTGGTTTGGCTGCCATGGATGCCGTGTTGAAATTATTACAACCCGGTGATGAGGTGCTTTCTACCAATGATCTTTATGGGGGCTCATATCGTTTGTTTACAAAAATTTTCGAACCGCTTGGCATTCAATTCCGATTTATTGGAATGCAAAATGCCACTACCCTAGCAGCGGCTATTTCAGCCAAAACAAAATTGATTTGGGTAGAAACCCCAACCAATCCCATGATGCAAGTGGTGGATATTGAAGCCATTGCTTTGTTGGCAAAAAAGCACAAAATTTTATTAGCCGTTGACAATACCTTTGCCTCGCCTTATTTGCAACAACCCCTCACTTTGGGGGCCGATATTGTGATGCATTCTGCTACAAAATACATCGGTGGTCATTCCGATTTAATTTTAGGCAGTTTGGTGGTGAACGATGCCGCCCTTGCAGAACGCTTGGCTTTTATCCAAAACGCCAGTGGTGCCGTGCCAGGGCCTATGGATTGTTTTTTGGCGCTGCGCGGAATTAAAACGTTGGCCGTGCGCATGCAACGACACTGCGAAAATGCAGCAGCCATTGCTCATTTTTTAAAAAATCATCCCAAAATAGAAAAGGTCTATTGGCCTGGTTTTGAAGATCATCCCAATCATGCAGTAGCCAAACGCCAAATGAACGATTTTGGAGGCATGCTTTCTTTTGTAACAAAAGGGGCAGATTATGCAGCGGCCATTAATATTGTGGAACGCCTAGAACTCTTTACACTGGCCGAATCTCTTGGCGGCGTAGAAAGTTTAGCAGGCCATCCTGCCAGCATGACCCACGCTTCAATCCCCAAAGAGGTGAGAGAACAAAGCGGTGTGGTTGACGCCCTCATTCGATTGAGTGTGGGCATTGAAGATGTGCGCGATTTAATAGCCGATTTGGAACAGGCCATTGGTTAAGATGAAACGTTCCCAAAATAAAAAAATATACTTTGCCTCAGATCAACACTTTGGAGCACCCAACGCAGCCGAGAGTAGAAAAAGAGAGCTTAACTTTATAGCTTGGCTAGACCATATATCCCAAGACGCAGAAGCGCTTTATCTCTTGGGCGACCTTTTCGATTTTTGGGTAGAATATAAAAAGGTGGTTCCCAAAGGTTTTGTGCGTGTGTTGGGCAAATTGGCACAAATGGTGGATGCGGGTGTTTCTATCCATTATTTTGTGGGGAACCACGATTTGTGGATGAACGATTATTTTGAGGTCGAATTAGGTATTCCCGTGCACCACACCTCACAAGAAATAGCGTGGAATAACAAAACGTTTCTTATTGGTCATGGCGATGGTTTGGGTCCTGGTGATTTTGGATATAAACGCATGAAAAAAGTTTTTACAAATCCAGTAGCACAATGGTTATTTCGACGGCTACCCACCCTATGGGGTGTTGGTCTTGGGCAGTATTTGTCGTTAAAAAACAAATTGATTTCAGGCAATGAAGTACCCGAATTTTTGGGGAATGACAAAGAATGGCTTGTGCAGTATTGCAACGAAAAAGAACAAGAAAAAAAGCATGATTATTATGTCTTCGGCCATCGGCATTTGCCGCTCAATATTGCCTTAGAGGGCGGGGCCACCTATGTCAACTTGGGCGATTGGCTGAAACACAACACCTATGCTGTTTTTGATGGTCGCACCATGGCACTAAAAACCTGGAACACGGCTCCATGATAGAAGAAAAGAACCTAGACTTAGAAAAAACCATTCTGGTTGGAATCATTCATTCCAATCAAGATGCGGAGCAATCGAAAGAATATTTAGATGAGTTGGCCTTTTTGGCCCTCACAGCAGGAGGTGATGTTTGTCAGCGTTTTGTGCAGCGTATAGAAGTGCCACACCCCAAAACATTTATTGGTTCTGGAAAGATGGATGAAGTGGCCCATTATGTAAAAGAGAACGAAATTACTACGGTCATATTTGATGACGAATTGACCCCCGCCCAACAAGGAAATATAGAAAAGCTTTTAAGATGTAAAATCCTAGACCGCACGGGATTGATTCTTGACATATTTGCCCAACGCGCACAAACCAGTTATGCGCGCACCCAAGTGGAACTGGCACAGTATGAATATTTGTTGCCGCGCCTCAAAGGATTGTGGACGCACTTGGAACGCCAACGTGGAGGAATTGGTATGCGGGGGCCAGGAGAAACAGAAATTGAGACAGACCGCCGTATTGTGCGGGATAAAATTGCCCTATTAAAGAAAAAGTTAGGGGTCATAGACAAGCAAATGGCCACGCAAAGAGGCAACCGTGGGGCGCTGGTTCGAGTGGCCTTGGTGGGCTATACGAATGTGGGCAAATCGACCTTGATGAACGTGGTGGCTAAAAGCAAAGTGTTTGCCGAAAATAAACTTTTTGCCACCTTAGACACCACTGTGCGAAAAGTGGTGGTGGGCAATCTGCCTTTTTTATTAAGTGACACCGTTGGGTTTATTCGCAAGTTGCCCACCCAATTGGTAGAGTCGTTTAAAAGCACGTTGGATGAAGTAAAAGAAGCAGATTTGTTGTTGCACGTGGTGGATATTGCCCATCCCAATTTTGAAGAACATATAGATTCTGTAAATCAAATTTTAAAAGAAATTGAGTGCTTAGACAAACCCACGCTAATTGTGTTTAATAAAATTGATGCTTATCAACCCGAACCTTGGGATGACACCGATCTCACAGCCGTGCGCAAACCCAAACACTATAGCCTAGCTGAATGGGAACAAACATGGATGCACCGAATGAATGGGCAGGCGCTTTTTATTTCGGCGCTCAATAAAGAAAACTTAGAAAGTTTTCGTAAACGAGTGTATCAAGAGGTGCGAAAAATTCACATTACTCGTTTTCCCTACAATCATTTTCTCTACCCCGAAATGGTGGAGGGGGAATGAGTTGGTGTTTTACTTCAACTGGTCTAGCGGATTTGTAATGTTGTTTTTTGAGACTTTGGTGAGGTGGGTATAAAGCTCCGTGGTTTTGATAGAATTATGGCCTAACAATTCCTGCACGTATCTGATATTGATGCCGTTTTCGAGTTGGTGTGTGGCATAGGAATGGCGTAGTATATGGGGCGTTACGGATTTTTGAATTTGGGCTTCTTGTGCATATTTTTTGATAAAACTCTGTATGCTTTTTGCGGTATATTTTCCACCTTTTTGCCCTTCAAAAAGGTACTTTTTAGGACGGTAGGCCAAATAGTATTGCCTAAGGTTTTGGAGCAATATTAGTGGCAAGGGCAACACACGGTCTTTTTTGCCCTTAGCCGCACGAACCGTAAGGCGCATGGCAGAAGAATCTATATCTGTAATTTTTAATGCGATAACCTCTGAGACCCGCAATCCACAGCCATAGAGAATTTTTAAAATGCAGCCATGTTTAAGGTTGGTGCATTGTTGCAACAGTCTTTTAATTTCCGGAACCGTTAAATAATTGGGAAGCGGTTTGGATTTGCGTTTGGGATAAAGTGGCGAGAGGTCTAGTTTGTTTTTTCTTGCAAAGTTTAGTACTAACTCACGCAACTACTCATAGCCCAGACCGTTGTATTGAATAGAGGACTTAGTGTTTGCATCTTTATTACTTGCGATTCATAAAAAGCCAGTGTCCATACACCCAATCGTTAAACCAGCTTCCCCTAAGCGAGGGGAGCGCCAGATTCAACTTTTTTAAAAGGGTAAGGTATAGGAAAAAGGCGTTAAAGGTTGTTGGATGGTACCCGAAATTTTTTTCCCATTTTCATCCACTAAATCTAGCGTGAGTTGGGTGTGCTTGGGGGTATTTTTCACATTAATTTTTCCAGCTAACAACGCCACACCGGGATAATTAAAATAAGGCCCATCCACTTTGTTTTCATCAAAGGCGAGGGTATAAAACCCAATAGAAGCCTCTCCAATGTTATGCGGCGGGCGCAGGTCAATAAAATAATCGCCAGAGTTCAGCCCATTATCGTCATTATCGTATAGCAAGAGGCCCATCAACGTTCCCTTGCCTTTTAAATTAAGTGTACCATCTTCTTTTTGGCTAAGGGCAATCCCCTCGGAAAGCAGCAATAAAATTTTTAAGTGTCCTTGATATTGATTGCCTGATGGATCTTTTCCCACATTGGTTAATCCAATGGTGGTAAACCCATGGGGGCTGTTGTCGATTAAAATAGTTTGAGAAACGGAATCTTCCTTTGGGTTGCTACATAAAAAACAGAGGAGCAGCACCACAACAAGTAGGTATAGCTTTTGAAAAGGGGTCATCATTTTTATTTAAAGATAGGAATTCTGTAGCGATCTAAACCATTGCGTTGCTCCCAATTTTTAAGGAGTAAAAAGATTTTATTTTTGTCTATGGGCAAGCGTGGCACTGGCTTGTTGGGTGGGGAGTAAGAGCATATCAGCCACATTAACATGGGCTGGTGCGTGCACCATAAATGCAATGGCCGCTGCCACATCTGCTGCAGAGAGGGGTTGCAAGCCTTCATACACTTTTGCAGCACGGTCTTGATCTCCTTTAAATCGCACCAAAGAAAACGCGGTTTCTACCATACCGGGATGGATAATGCCTACCCGAATATTTTTCCCAACCAAATCCATACGCAGGCCTTCGGTAAAGGCATCCACAGCGGCTTTGCTGCCACAATACACACTGCCTTTTGGATAGGTTTCTTTGGCGGCAATGGAGCCCACATTAATGATCTGTCCAGACCCTTGGGTCAACAGTTGTGGTAGTAGGGCTTTGGTAACATAGAGCAATCCCTTTAGGTTGCTGTCAATCATGGCTTCCCAATCGTCAATGGATGCAGTTTGAACGGGGTCTAGACCATGCGCATTTCCAGCATTGTTAATGACCACATCCACTGGCAAAAAAGATTCAGGAATACGTTCCATAGCTTCAAAAACAGCTTGTTTATTAGCCACATCAAACACCAAAAGATGGGCTGTGGTTTGTAGTTCTTGTGCCAATTGCTCTAGTCGTTCAAGGCGTCTTCCACATAAGATAAGTTGGTGGTCTTGCTGGTCTAATGCTTTTGCTGTGGCCCACCCAATGCCACTACTGGCTCCCGTAATTACAATGGTTTTTTTGCTCATTATTTAAAAAATAGCGTTATTTTTCTAGTCTAAATTAGAAACTTAAAAAAGGCTGCAAACCCAGTGTCCCCTCATTTTTTAACCAATTATTAACAACATTGGGAAAATTAAATTTTCAAATTTGCATTCCAAAATAAAATTGCAAAGAAATTTATGGAAGAAACGAACAATACCATGGACATTAAAGCGATTAATGAAAAGATAGCTGAAGAAAGTGCTTTTGTGGATCTACTCACTATGGAAATAAATAAGGTTATAGTGGGTCAGAAAGAGATGGTGGAGCGCCTCATTATTGGTCTGCTGGGTCGGGGTCATATTCTTTTAGAAGGGGTGCCAGGTTTGGCCAAAACCCTTGCCATCAATACGTTAAGTCAAGCTGTTAAGGGAAGTTTTAGTCGGATTCAGTTTACTCCCGATTTGCTGCCAGCCGATGTTGTGGGCACCATGATTTACAACATTAAGGAAAATGATTTTTCCATAAAAAAGGGGCCGGTTTTTGCCAATTTTGTGTTGGCTGATGAGATTAATCGTGCTCCGGCCAAGGTGCAATCGGCCTTGTTAGAGGCCATGCAAGAAAAACAAGTGACCATTGGCGACACTACCTTTAAATTGCCTCAACCCTTTTTGGTAATGGCCACTCAAAACCCCGTAGAGCAAGAAGGAACCTATCCGCTCCCAGAAGCGCAAGTAGACCGTTTTATGCTTAAGGCAGTTATCGATTACCCCAAAATTTCAGAGGAACAACAAATTGTGCGTAACAATTTGGGGGGGAAAACAGAAACGGTAAAAGCCGTAGTAAACACCAAACAAATTTTGACTGCTCAAGAAGCTGTTGGTGGAGTGTATATGGATGAGAAAATAGAAAAATACATCCTTGATTTAATTTTTGCCACCCGCTACCCAGAACAATATCAATTAGAAAAAATTAAACCTTTAATCAGTTTTGGAGCCTCTCCAAGGGGGAGCATCAACCTGGCAACAGCTTCTAAATGCCATGCCTTTTTAAAGCACAGGGGCTATGTGATTCCTGAAGACGTGCGGGCTGTGATTTATGATGTGCTGCGCCACCGCATTGGGTTGACCTATGAAGCGGAAGCCGAAAACATTACCACAGAAGATCTTATTGGTCAAATCATCAACGAGGTTGCCGTTCCTTAGAACGCTACCATTTCACCCAATTTGATTCCAAAAAACGCTATGGATACCAAAGCGCTTTTAAAAAAAGTTCGAAAAATCGAAATCAAAACAAGTCGCCTTAGCGACCATATTTTTGGGGGAGAATATCATTCTACCTTTAAGGGGCGTGGCATGACCTTTAGTGAGGTGCGTCAATATCAATATGGTGATGATGTTAGAGCTATAGATTGGAATGTTACAGCACGCTATAACGAACCTTTTGTGAAGGTGTTTGAAGAAGAGCGGGAATTAACCTTAATGCTTTTGGTGGATGTGAGCGGCTCAGAAATGTTTGGAACACACACCCAATTTAAAAGGGAAATATTAACCGAAATTTCAGCCACGTTAGCATTCTCGGCTCTTCAAAACAACGACAAAGTGGGGGTCTTGCTTTTTTCCGATCAAGTGGAATTATTTATTCCCCCAAAAAAAGGACGATTCCATGTTTTACGTATCATCCGAGAGTTGCTTGAATTTAAACCCCAAAATAAAAAAACCAATATCAGTACGGCTCTTGAGTTTTTATCGGGGATTCTAAAAAAGAAAGCCATTGTGTTTTTGTTATCCGATTTTATAGATAAAGACTATGAAACCACCTTGCGTATTGCCGCCAAAAAGCACGACTTAACAGGCATCAGGGTGTTTGATGCCAAGGAAGAACGCATGCCTAATTTGGGGCTTATTCCTATGATTGACGCTGAAACGGGTCGTACCCAATGGGTCAATACACAATCAAAAAAAGTACGGCTGCAATATGAAAAGACCTATTTGGAGCAAAAGGCAACTTTTGAAGATTTGTTTAGACGCAACGGCGCTGGCACCATCAGCTGCCGAGTGGATGAGAGTTATGTAAAAAAACTGTTGAGCTATTTTAAAGCCCGTATATAATAGAGATGAAAAAGCAATTGCTTATCGGTTTCTGTTTTGTTTGGAGTGGGCTTTTTGCCCAGAACACGAGTATTGAAGCAACGGTAGATTCTACAACAGTACAGCTGGGGGGACAGGTGAATTATACACTACAAGTCAAAACCGATTCCCTTGCAAAGGTTGTTTTTCCTGAAAGCTTCTCTTTTGCGCCTTTTGAGATTTTGGAAGCAAGCCCTATTGACACCATACGTGCTCAGAGCCATTATTTATATACCCGCAAATTTGCCCTCATTCAATTTGATTCTGGGAATTACTTTTTGCCGCAGCAGCAAGTTTTGGTAGACGGTTTCTCAAAGTTTGCAGAACCCATTGCCATTCGAGTAAATCCGGTGGTGGTAGATACGCTAAAGCAAAACCTATATGCCATTAAACCTTTGCAGGCTGTTGCTAAAAATTATGATCAACTCATCGCACAAATTGTTTTGGGGCTGCTAGGAACCCTCTTGATTTTGGGGCTACTTTATGTTTATATTTTCCAGAAAAAACGCAAAGAAGAACGACTTAAAGCCTTGCCTCCTTTCGAAAAAGCATTGGAAGAATTGGAAGAATTAGCTGCTACGAACCCAGCTTTACAAGAAGAATTTAAAGATTATTATTCCAAACTCACCGATGTGGTGCGCCGCTATTTAGAAGAAGAGGCCAAAATTGATGCACTTGAAAGTACCTCAGACCAGTTATTGCTTAAACTCGAAGCGCTGCGAGAAACCGGTGATTTGATTTTAGAAAAAGAAACCTTAAAATCCTTTCGTACGGTGTTGCAAAATGCAGATTTGGTAAAATTTGCAAAATCCCTACCCGATGTGCGCCACGCCGATGCAGATCGAAACACAATAAAAGCTATTGTGATTGAAACCCAAGAAGTGCTGCCAGAACCTACCGAAGAAGAATTGCGTCAAGAGGCAGCATATCAAGAAATGATGGCTAAAAAAGCCCGTAAAAGACAACTCTTTCGTCTTGGTGTTGCAGCAATTGGTCTAGCGTTGGTGGCTTTATTTTCTTCCATGGCTTATTTTGGATATTATCCCGTGCGGGACACCCTGTTGGGCTATCCTACCAAAAAATTGGAAAGAGCTCAATGGATCAAAAGTCAATATGGCACACCCCCTTTGGTGCTCGAAACACCAGACGTATTAATGCGTGTGCCCACAGAACAAAAAGCCCGCACTCAATTTGCTATGGGCACTTTTGACAGTCCTTTTTATATTGATTTACGCTTTGATTTTCCCAAACCATCCGCCACCAAAGCTCAAGATTCTTTGGCCAATCCCTTACAAGCCGATAGTGCTAAAGCCCAAGAATTAGTGAACGCCATAATTTCAAATTTTGAAACTGCAGGGGCGGTCAATATTTTAATAAAACAAGAGCCACAAACTGCCCCTAGTGGTGTGCCTCTATCCAAAATATACGGCACCTTAGACTATCCCAAAAAGGGGAGTAAAACAAGGGTAAGGTGCAATTTTTCGGCCTACCTAATCACTTTTGAAGAGGGAACCATAACCCTTACCATGATGTATGAAAAGGAAGATCGATATGGCACTCAAATTGAACAACGAATCATTAACAGCCTTGCGCTAATAGAATCATTATAGGAACGATGTGGGAAGGTGTTTATTTTGCGAATCCTGAATATTTATGGATGCTGTTGCTATTGCCGCTAGTTAGTGTGTGGTATTATTTTACGGCAAAAAAAATACAAGCGAGACTCACCATTTCTTCTTTACAGGCGTTTGCAAAGGGCGGTTCTTTCTTGGCAAAACTCAGGCCGTTTCTATTTCTCATAAGGCTTTTGGCCTTGGCATTTATCATTCTTGGCATTGCTCGCCCTCAAACAGTTGATGTTTCTGTGCGCACCAAAACCAATAAAGGTATTGACATAATAATGGCCATTGACATTTCATCCAGTATGTTGGCTCAAGATTTAAAACCAGATCGTTTGAGTGCACTCAAAAGGGTGGCTTCTGCATTTGTAGACGATCGTCTTTCAGACCGTATTGGACTGGTGGTCTATGCCGGTGAAAGCTACACAAAAACCCCCATAACCAGCGACAAAAATATTGTCAAAAAAGCCCTTTCAGAAATCGTCTATGAGGGTGTGATTGAAGATGGAACAGCCATAGGCATGGGTTTGGCTACAGCAGTAAACCGCTTAAAAGACAGTCGGGCAAAAAGCAAAGTGATTATTTTATTGACCGATGGGGTTAATAATTCCGGTTTTATTGATCCAAAAATTGCCACCGAGTTGGCGGTGGAATTTGGTATTAAAACGTATACCATTGGTCTAGGGAGCAATGGGACTGCAAGGGCTCCCGTGGGTATTTTGCCCAATGGCAAATTTCAATACGGCATGACCAAAGTTGAAATTGACGAAGCCTTACTAGAAGAAATTGCAAACGCCACGGGGGGGCTTTATTTTAGAGCCACAGACAATAAAAAATTAGAAGAAATTTATGCTGAAATAAATAAACTTGAAAAAACAGAAATCGAAGAATTTAAATACTATAACTATCAGGAAAAGTATCGAATTCTAATCCTGTTGGCACTCGGTTTGTTGGGTATAGAATGGATTTTAAGAAACACTATTTTTAAGAGTTTTATATAATTATGTATCAATTAGACGCACCCGATTATTTTTATTTCTTGGCTTTATTGCCCGTGTTTTGGGTGGCTTTCTTTATTGTGCGCCGTTGGAAGAAAAAAACCCAAGAGGCTTTTGCTGGAACAGCCTTGTTGGATGCGCTTAGCCCCGATCGTTCTTTTTTTAAACCGGGATTAAAACTTTTATTAATCAGTTTAGGAGTGGTCTTGTTGGTGATGGGATTAGTGAACCCAAAAATAGGCACACAGTTAGAAACCGTTAAAAGAGAAGGGGTTGACATAGTGTTTGCCATAGATGTGTCTAAAAGTATGCTTGCAGAAGACATAGCACCCAACCGATTAGAAAAATCAAAACGCTTGGTATCGGCCATATTAAATCAATTGGCCAGTGATCGTGTGGGTATTGTGGCCTATGCCGCACAAGCGGTGCCGCAATTGCCCATTACTACAGACTATGGCGCAGCCAAAATGTTTCTCCAAGCTTTAAACACCGAAATGCTCTCTTCTCAAGGCACGGCCTTAGACAAAGCCATAGATCTTTCAGGCAGTTTTTTTGATGATGCAGATCAAACGAATCGGGTCATATTTTTAATTTCGGATGGAGAAGATCATTCTGATGATGCTGCTAATGCTGCCGAACGTGCCGCTGCCTTAGGAATTAAAATTTTTACCTTTGGGGTAGGCACCGACCAAGGAGGTCCCATTCCGATCAAAAACAGAGGGGTGATTGACTCCTACAAAAAAGATGCAGAAGGAGAGGTGGTTATAACAAAAAGAAACCCCACTGTCTTAGAACAAATTGCACGAGCCACAGAGGGTGCCTATCAAGATGGAAACAACACTCAAGAGGTGTTAGATTTTGTGTCTCAAACGTTAAAAGACATGGATAAAAAGGAATTTGAGGCCAAAAAATTTGTGAGCTATAAAGACCGTTTTCAGCCTTTTTTAATGGGGTCTTTATTTTTTCTGATATTGGAATTACTTTTGTTTGAAACCAAAACAAAATGGATACAAAAATTAAATTTGTTTAATGAAAATGAGAAGTCAGTTTAGGTTTTTATTCATTCTTTTCACTGTTGGAACTTCGTTGCTTTTGGGGCAAGAGGGCACCATCACCAATTTGATTTATGAAGGCAATCAAAAGGCCAATGAAGAGGAATATCTATTGGCTGAAACAAACTATCGTAAGGCTTTGTCTAAAGCCCCTGAGCGAAACGAAGCCCTCCATAATTTAGGCAATGTACATTTTGAAAACGAACAATTTGATGAGGCGTCACAACGCTTTTTTCAGGCTCAAAAATTTGCTCCAACCAAAGCCGAAAGACATTTAGCCTTTCATAATATGGGCAATGTTTTTATGAAAAAGAAAGACTATGCCCAAGCGGTTGAGGCCTATAAAAACGCTTTGCGAAATAACCCACAAGACGATGAAACACGTTATAATTATGCCCTGGCAAAGGAGTTGTTAGAAAAAGAAAAACAACAGCAGCAAGAAGAACAAGACGATCAGGAGCAGCAAGATAAAAACGAGCAAAAAGAAAACCAAGACCAGGAAAACCAAGATAGCGAGGGCGAGCAAGATCAAGAAAAAGAATCCGATCAACAAGATAAAGGAGACGAAGGCGACAAAGAAAAGCAAGAGGGTGACCCCGAAGAAAAAGAAGGCGACCAAAGCCCTCAACAAGGGAATCCAGATCAAAAAGAAAACAAAACACCCCCTCCGCCACGAGAAGGTCAATTGTCTCCTCAACAAGTGCAGAGCTTGTTAGAGGCAATGAATAATCAAGAAAAAAACGTACAAGAAAAAGTTAACGCACAAAAAGTAAACGCCGTTCCAGTGCGTGGAAAAAAAGATTGGTAGCATGAAAAACACTTCTTTTTTATGGGCACTCCTTTTATGGATCGGAATTTTGTCTCCACTAATTGGGCAAGTCACCTTTGAAACCAAAGTGAGCAAAAAGCGGCTGGGACTCAACGAGCGTTTGCGGGTTGATTTTGTGATGAATCAAAACGGAGATAATTTTAGCCCCCCTTCCTTTGAGGGGTTTCAAGTGGTGAGTGGCCCTCAGCAAGCTGTGAGCCGTTCTTGGGTGAATGGTGTTCGCAGTTTTTCTAAAACATATACCTATTTTCTTACACCCAATCAAAAGGGCACTCAAACCATTGCCCAAGCCACCATAACCATTGAAGGTGAAATGTATAAAACCACCCCGGTTGACATTACTGTGACAGCTGCTGTGGCCCGACCAAATGACCCCAATAATGTAGATTATTTAGCAGAAGAAAACCTCCATTTGGTGGCTGAAATTTCAAATTATAGCCCCTACATTAATGAAGCCATCACTGTTTTGTACAAAATTTATTTTAGGAATCCCATCACTATATCTGATGTGCAAGAATTAGAAAGCCCTGAATTTTCTGACTTTTGGAGCCATTTGATTAAGATTCCACAAGTCACAGTGGGCAATGGCACCTACAAAAACGAACCCTACAAAGAAGTGGTTTGGCGAAAAGTGGTGCTCTATCCTCAAAAAACAGGAGCACTGGAATTAGAGCCTTTAACACTATCACTCAATGTGGGTATTCCTTCAAATCGGCGTGATCTTTTTGGCAACAGAATGTACCAACAAATTCAAAAAACCGTTACGGCCGGCGGGGTGAATATTCGGGTGAAACCCCTTCCGCTTGATGGGCAACCGCCGAATTTTACTGGGGCGGTAGGGCAATTTGACTTTGATGTAGTTTTAAGTAAAGATGCCCTTAAAGCCACAGAGTCTTTTCAGGCCAAGGTGAAAGTGCGCGGCAACGGCAACTTAAAACTATTTGATTTACCAAAAATAACAGTGCCCAATACCTTAGAACTCTATGAACCCGAACATGATGAACAAGTGAAAACGACCCTAAAGGGCATGCAAGGAAGCATTGAAGACCGTTATACTATTGTTCCTCAATACCAAGGTAAATACCCCATACCTCAACTTTCTTTTTCTTATTTTGATCCTAAAAAAGAGGTCTATAGAACCCTCCAATCACAAAAATTGATGGTGGATGTTTTTGATGGGCCTATTGCTG
>CAZTYX010000029.1:0-16465 GCA_964617385.1 uncultured Flavobacteriaceae bacterium
GTGGCTATGGGGGTGCCCGTACTTTTTTTAAGCGATGGCTTGTCACACATTAACCAGCGCAGCCGATTGATGGGGTTGGACTCTTTTTTTACGGTCGTTCATAGTCGATCTTTAAAACAGATTCAATTAGAACGCCTCAGCAACCCCAAAAGCACCGACCAACTTGTTGTGGAATTAAAAAAGAGGATACGCTCCGCTTTGGCCCAGTCAACACAGAATTAGTCTTTATATTTGAAAAAATTATTTCATGAACATATTAATCATTGGTAGTGGCGGAAGGGAACATACCTTTTGTTGGAAACTGGCTCAAAGTCAGGTATGTGATCAACTTTTTGTGGCACCTGGAAATGCAGGTACAGCAAACCTTGCTACAAACCTACCCATTGCTGTAGACGATTTTGAGGCTATAAAAAAAGCGGTCATAAACCATCAGATCGATATGGTTGTTGTTGGGCCCGAAGATCCTTTGGTGAAGGGCATCCATGATTTCTTTTTGGCCGATTCACAACTGCAAAACGTGGCGGTGATTGGCCCTCAGAAAGCGGCGGCGCAATTAGAGGGAAGTAAAGATTTTGCCAAGGCCTTTATGCTCCGCCACGCTATTCCCACTGCCAAACATGCCACATTCACACCACAAACCCTAAAAGAGGGCTATGCCTATTTAGAAAAACAAAAACCACCCTATGTGTTGAAAGCCGATGGCCTGGCTGCAGGAAAAGGAGTACTTATAATCGAAGACTTAGAAACGGCCAAAATGGAGTTGAAGCATATGCTTATTGATGGGGCGTTTGGTGAGGCGTCTAAACAAGTGGTGATTGAAGAATTTTTGGACGGCATAGAACTTTCTTGTTTTGTATTAACCGATGGCACAGACCACGTCGTTTTACCCATGGCCAAAGATTATAAACGTATTGGAGAAGGTGATCAGGGATTAAACACTGGGGGCATGGGCGCCGTTTCTCCGGTGTCTTTTGTAACGCCAGCTTTTGAGCAAAAAATAAAAGAGAACATCATTTTACCCACCCTTAAAGGATTACAACAAGATGGTATTCCTTACCAAGGGTTTATTTTTATAGGCCTCATCAAAGTGGGAGATGAACCCAAAGTGATCGAATATAATGTGCGCATGGGCGATCCAGAAACAGAAGTAGTATTGCCCTTGCTACAAAATGATTTGGGTGAATTGTTCCAAGCTGTAGCAAATAAAACGTTGGGGGAACACCAAATAGAAATTGACCCCAGAGCTGCAGTCACGGTGGTAGCAGTTTCGGGAGGTTATCCCGAAGCCTATGAAAAAGGAAAACCCATTGAGGGTTTGTCAGAAGTGCAAGAAAGCTTGTTGTTTCATGCAGGCACCGCAGCAGAAGGCCAAAAGGTAAAAACCAATGGCGGGCGTGTTTTGGCCGTCACTTCCTTTGGCGAAAACCATCAAATAGCGGCAAAGCAATCCTTTACAGCGCTTTCAAAAATACATTTTGAGGGGATGTATTACAGAAAAGATATTGGCAATGACCTATAAAAAAGAGTGGGCAGAGGGATCTTTATTTTCTTCCCCGCGTTTGTCAAATAGATCCAATTGCTTGATCCAATAAAGCATGGCAACAAAACCAGTGAGTAAAAAAATCCAATTGACGATGTTCGCAACAGTCCAACTGCTCAATTCTATTTGGCGCAAGAGCTCGTATGGGAGGAATAAAATTTCTTCAAACAACCAGGCAATACCTTCAAAAAAAGCTTTCATAATGCGAATTCTTTAGGCCTCAAAAGTAGTATAATCTAAAAATGTTTGCAAGACAATTCAAAAAAATCATATCGCTCAACCTTCTTCTAGGAGGAGGTATCAGCTTGGTTTTGATTCTTGCCCTATTTTTTTGGGAAGCCCAAAACACAAAAGATTTTTCTTTTTTAAAACCGGCCCTCTTTCTATGGTTGGGGCTTTTTCTCTTTTCTTATGAAATGATTTTTTTGGAAGCAAAAAGCACTGTAAATTATTTTAAGAGTTTTCCCCTGATCGTTTTCCCCCTTGTGCTGCTGTGGCTTCCTTTCAAGCACCTCTCATTTGAAATGTTGGTTCAAGCGGGTGTTTTATTTTGGGTTTTTGACGGATTGATTCGAATTCAAAAAGACTCCTCACCCGCCCTTATTTTCAATCGCACGCTCATTGCTTTATTGCTTATTTTTTATAATCCTACCCAAGCTTTTTTTCTTATACCCCTCTTCATTTTCTTTATGGTTAAAAATTTATTTCAGACCAAAGCGCTCATTGCCTTTGCTTTGCCGGCGGTTTTCACACCTTTTTTTCTTTATTCAACAAGTTTGTACCGAGAGGAAATAGGCCTTTCTTTAGAATGGACTTGGCAATATAAGCCATGGCACCTTAAATCGATTGCCTACACCGATATGGTTTGGTTTTTTTTGATTTTTGCGCTGTTTTTGCTTGTTGTTAAAGGAAATTCTTTTGTAAAAGAACGAATTGTTGGCCAAATAACTCTTGGACTGGTTCTTTGGACGGTCTCAACCGTTTTGCTTGGCTTTCTTTTTGAGCATAATACACAGGGCCGTTGGGATTGGTCATTCTTTCCCGCCGCTCTATTGTTCAGCCACGTGGTTAGCAATCTGCAAAAAGAACGTCTAATTAATACCCTCATAGGCATCATTTTTGTGGGGGGTGTTTTGATACGCATTTTCATTTTATGAATTCAGAAACTTTATCCCAATTTAGCGCAAAGGCCATTGCCATTTTTGAAGCTGCAGTGTCTCATTATCATGTTTTAGACTCTGTGGAACAACCCCTAAAAAACCCTCATACACCCAAAAGCCTGGAAGCTCTTTTGTATGAAAAAAATTGGATTGACACCATCCAATGGCATTATGAAGATCTTATTCGAAACCCTCATATAAGCCCAGATGAGGGCATGGCGCTCAAGCGCAAAATTGACGCTTCCAATCAGGCTAGAACCGATTTAGTGGAGGTATTAGACGATTATTTTTTAGCTCAATTTAAAGCCATAACAACACAAAAAACCGCCACCCACAACACAGAAAGTCCCGCTTGGGCCATAGACCGTTTGTCTATTTTGGTGCTTAAAATTTATCATATGCAACAAGAAATGGTACGCCCAAATGCCGAAGCGGAACATCGGCAAGCTTGTGCAGCTAAAAACGAAATTCTTTTAGCCCAACAAAAAGATTTGGCTCAAGCCATAGATCAATTGTTAGCAGATTTAGCCACCGGTAAAAAATTTATGAAGGTCTATAAGCAGATGAAAATGTATAATGATGAAACGCTAAATCCCGTGCTATACGAACAACAACAAAAGCCAGACCCATCGTGAGTCGCCCCGCTCACATTTTAGTAGTGCGTCTTTCAGCTTTAGGCGATGTGGCCATGTTGGTGCCTGTGCTTCGAGTGTTTCAACAAACGTATCCGAACGTGCAACTGAGCTTCATGAGCCGGGCAAAAATGGCACCCATTTTTTCAGAATTCCAGCAGTTGAAATTTCATGTTTTCGACCCAGAAATTCACAATGGCATGCGAGGGCTTTGGACCCTTTTTCAAAGCTTAAGAAAAGCAAATTTTACTGCTGTGGCCGACATGCATTTTGTGTTGCGATCACGCTTATTGGCCTTGTATTTTAAAACATTTGGGCATAGGGTAAAACACCTTAACAAAAACAGGGCAGCTAAACGCGCATTAACGCGTCCAAAGAGTAAGAATTTCACACCCCTTGCCGCCGTGCATTATGCCTATGCGGATGTGTTTCGTCAATTGGGTTATCCTCTAGATTTGAGTAAACACAAATTTCCTGAACCCCCAACAAGAAGTGGCATGGCTACACTTGAGCGCATTCCTTTAGCCGATAATAAATGGATTGGCATTGCTCCTTTTGCTGCCCACTCAGGCAAATGTTATCCTTTAGATTTAATGCAACAAGTGGTTGCCTATTTACAAAAAGACCATCAAGTGCTTTTGTTTGGTGGCGGAGCACAAGAAGAAGCACAAATGACACGTTGGGCAGCGGCCTATAAAAATGTTCATTCTCTAGCCACACAGTCTTTATCCACACAACTTAAATTAATGCCTTATTTGAATGTGATGCTGGCCATGGATTCAGCCAATGGACACTTAGCGGCCAATTTTGGATTGCCTGTGGTCACCCTATGGGGCATGACGCACCCTTTTTTGGGTTTCAAGGCCTTTCAACAACCCGATCAAAATCAACTGATTTTAGATCGTGAGCAATTTCCAAAAATTCCAACATCGGTTTTTGGGAACAAGATTCCTAAGGGGTATGAAAATGCTTTTCGTAGTCTGCCGGCTAAAACAGTAATCGAAAAAGTCTTAGATGTGCTACGTCAAAAAGAAGTTTAAACGTCGTCATAATCTACCGTCAAATCTTGACTTTGAGGCAAGGCCTGACAGGTGAGAATGAGCCCTTCCTGCACTTCACTATCGGTAAGAATTTGATTGGTTTGCATCTCGGCTTTTCCTGTTTTGATGCGTGCAATACAACTGCTGCACACGCCTCCCTGACAAGAGTAGGGCACATCCAACTTGGCTTTAAGTGCCGCGTCTAGAAGGGTTGCATTTCGTTTAGTTGTGATGGTGGTTTGTACCGCATCGTGGATTACTGTGAGAGAAACCTCATCTGAGGAGGCGTTGGTAGAGCCAGAAGCCGCTGCGGTAAAAAATAATTCTGTAAAAATTTGATCGTCATTAACCCCTAATTTTTGAAGGCTTTGGGAAACGCTTTCTATCATTCCTTCTGGGCCACAGAGATAATAGACTTTGGCAGGAGTTTCAACTTGTTTTTGATAAAAGTTTACAACACTACCATCAATTCGACCAAACAAGGCCTTATCTTTTCGCGCTTGACTAAACACCCATTGGATTGTGAGTTGGGAAGGAAATTCTGCTTGTAGGTTTTGAAGTGCCTCATAAAACATTGTTTTTTCGGGCGATTTGTTGCCATACACCAAGTGAAATTGATTTTCGGGCTGGGCTGTCAAATGGGTTTTGATGATTGACAAAATTGGGGTGATGCCACTACCAGCCGCAAAGGCACCAACAACCTGGGGGGCATTTTCTGGGCTATATACAAACCGACCTTCAGGCACACCTACATTGAGGAGGTCTCCTACCTGAAGACGTGCATGAGCAAAGGAGGAAAAAACACCTTGATCCACTTTTTTTATTCCCACTTGCAAAAGATTTTCATCTGGGGCCGCACAAAGGGAATAAGACCGCCTCACGGTTTGACCTTCGATGGTGCTTTCAAGAGTGATATATTGCCCAGCTTTGAATTGAAATGTGGACGCTAAAGACGCTGGAACAGCCAACGTTACCACTACCGCTTCGGCCGTGTTGGGCTCAATATGAGAAACTTCTAGGGCATGCATATTTGACATAGCTTTTTAAGCAAAGGTATTAAACTTGCAAAAATGACCTTAGGGGCTAACAAAGAAATCTGGTTTGACATACTAAAATGGCCGTTTGGAAGTTATATTATTAAATAAAGCGGCATGATCCGAAAAGTTGGTTTTGTAGGTTTGTTTTTGGTGAGCTTGATGTTTCTTGCTTGTTCGACTGCAAAAGACGGTTTTTTGCGCCGAGAGTATCACACACTAACCACCAAATTTAATGTCTTGTTTAATGGCCAAGAAGCCTTTGATGTGGGATCTTCCATTTTAAAACAAGCGCATGAAGACAACTTTTATGAAGTGCTTCCTTTGGAGCCTATAAGCTTGTTGGGCGAAGATGTTAATGCTTCTACTATTGTGCCGGGTTTTGCACGAGCCGAAGAGAAAGCCGTAAAGTCCATCCAAAAACATTCTATGAACATTGAAGGCCAACAGCGCAATCGAAAAATTGATGAGGCCTATTTACTACTTGGTAAAGCGCGCTATTTTGACCGTCGGTTTTTTCCTGCTTTGGAAGCGTTTAATTTTTTATTGGAAAGTGAAGCAGATTATAAAACCTATGTGGAAGGACGCATTTGGCGGGAGCGCACCAATATGCGATTAAACAACAATGCCATCGCCATTCAAAATTTAAAAGGACTGGCAGAAACCCTTTCGTCCAAAAACAAATTTTTTGCCTTTGCCAATGCCACTGTGGGTGAGGCTTATTTAAACCTTAATAAAACAGATTCAGCGCTGTATTATATTAAAAGGGCCGCCTTACACCCTTTTAAGAAAAAAGAACAAGGCCGTTATCTATTTGTGCTGGCACAACTCTTTGAACAAAAGGGAAAACAAGATTCGGCACAGTGGGCCTATGATGCATTGCTAAAACTAAAACGAAAATCGCCCAGAAGTTTGTTTGTCAATGCTCAAATTAGAAGTCAATTGCAAAAAACCGATTCTGCCGAAGTGGTTGTCAAACTCCAAAAAATGCTCAGCAATTATGAAAACGAACCCTACATACATGCTATTCATAGAGGCTTAGGTCAATTTTTTAGCGCAAAGGGAAGCGATTCTGCGGCTATAGCATCTTACCACAAATCTTTGCGTGCACCTAGCATTGACCCCTACACACAAAAGGCAAACTACACCGACTTGGCCGATTATATGTTTGCCAAAGGGGCTTATGTAGAAGCCGGGGCCTATTTAGACAGTTTGATTCCGCTTTATTCTCCCGACGAGCTCACTGCCAAACGGCTTACGCGCAAACGAAACAACCTTTCTGAAGTGTTGTTATATGAAACCCAAAAGAAAAAAACCGACAGTGTCTTGCGCTTGTTGGCCCTTTCTCCAAAAGAACAACTTCAATTTTTTGAAGCCTATTTAGAGGCTGAAAAAGCGGCGGCTTTAAAAGCAGCAACACAAGAGACCAAAAAGAGCAATAACCCCCTTTTTGGAAGACAAAAGCAAGCTTTTTATTTTTATAATTCCAATTTGTTGGTGTCTGGAAAACAAGACTTTTTGGCCCGTTGGGGCACGCGCCCTAATGTAGATAATTGGCGTACGGCAGTAGATTTAAAAACGGTATTGAGCCCAACAGACACCCCCCAGCCAGAAGCTCAAGAGACTCAAGAAATTGAAATTATAAGTGCCGAGGCTTTGGCGGCTAAACTGCCCACTACTGAAATTGTTATTGATAGTATAAAAAAAAGGAACAGCAACGCCTATTTACAATTGGGGTTAATTTATAAAGAGAAGTTTGATGAGGTAGACATGGCCGTGGAACATTTGGAAACTTTTTTGCGTCGAAGTCCAGAAAACAAACAGTGCGAGGAAGCCCTTTACCACCTCTATAAGTTGTTTGAAAACTCCAATGCTGTTAAAGCAAATGCTTATAAAGAGACGCTTATCCAAAATTTTCCAGAAGGTGCTTTTGCGATGTTTTTAGCAGATCCTCAAAATTATGATGATCGTCAGCTGCAAACGCCAGAGCGTCTTTTTGAAAAAGCCTATCGTTTGTTTGAAGCCCAACAATTTGGAGCCGTATTGGAAAATATAGCGACCATGGAGGTGTTGTTTAGCGGATCGTCGGTGGCCCCTAAGGTGGCTCTTTTAAAGGCTAATACTCTTGGCCGATTGCAGGGGGTGGCCATGTGGAAAGAAGAACTTAGCAAGGTGGCTGAAAAATATGGCACACTTCCAGAGGGGCAACATGCGCAATCTCTTTTAAGTCAAATTGCGTCTTCTCAAAACCTCTCCGAAAAGGGCCCCATTTTTAAAATTTACAAATGGATTTTCCCTTTTAACAATAATGAAAAAATTCAACAGGATTTGTTTGAAAAGGCACTGGTTGAGGCATTAAAAGAAAGTGATACAAAATGGCGTGTGAGTGTGGATCCATACAACGCAGAAACCACCTTTGTGGTGGTGCATGGCATATATGACCCTGCAGAAATTGACGTGTGGCTTAAAAAAGCGGCCAAGCCTGCGCAGAGGCTAAAAGAACGGAATAATTTTGTAGCTTTGAGCGCAACATACAGAGACTATCAAAAGAACAAATCTTGGACCAAATAACGGCTTATGAAACCAAATGACACCTACGGAAACTATACCTGCATTGAGCAATCAACAGAACTTAATGGAAACATCAATACCAAATCTGATATTCGAATTGATGGCACCATGGAAGGCAACATTCAAACCAAAGGAAAGCTTATCATCGGAAAAGAAGCTACTGTTAAAGGCGATGTGAATTGTTTAAATGCCGATATTGAAGGGCATTTTCAGGGGCGCCTAACAGCTCAAGAAATGTTAAGTTTGAGATCGGAGAGTGTGGTTGTTGGCGAAGTTATTATCGGAAAATTGATGGTAGCATCGGGAGCTACTTTCAATGCAAAATGTGCCATGAAAAATAGCACAAACAATATCAAGGCGTTATATAAAGAGAGTGAAAAAACGGCCTAACCGTTGGTTAATCTTTTCAGGGCTTGCTTTTCAAATTGCCCTAATCATGTATTTTTTCATAACTGCAGGGCAATGGCTAGATGCTCGGCAAACGGAGGCTCATAACACCTATACTTTGGTGGCGGGTTGTGTGGGTATGGTATGCATTATCTATTTAATCATCAAACAAACCAAAAATTTAGAGTGAAAAAGACAAGGATTTTACTTGGCCATTTGCTCCCCCTGTTTGGGGTTATGTTCGTCGCTTTTTTTGCGCACCTTGAGTTGGGTTCCGAAAAGAAGGAGGTTTTACAAATGCTTTATGGCATCAACACACTTTTGGCTACTTTTCCAATTGTAACTTTATACTGGGCCCTTTTTGTTGCTCAAAGGGGTGTGCTTGGTCTTTATCTGATGAGTGTATTATTAAAAGCGTTGATACTTTGGGGTTTATTCTTTTCGCCTTGGCATTTAACCACTCCTGGAGGAGCCATAGAAAAATTTACTTTTCTATTGCCGTTTTTTCTCGCCTTATTGATGGAAATATATGCGTTTTCACGGTTTAATTCAGCGCAAGGATCTTCCAAAAAACACCCCGCCAAAGAACTGTAAATCCCCCCGCATAAATCGGTAAAAATAAAAAGCTAAAAAAGGGTAAAAACAATTTCCTAATTTATACTAAAGCATTACATTTGCAGCGCTTATAAAAAGATTAGAACACCATTTTTATGGCGATTAAGCATTTGAAACAGACTTTATTTCTATTTTTTTTCACATTTACTGTTGCCACGGCAGCCAGTAAAGCACCCGAAGAAAACAAAGGCGATCTCAAAGCAGAAATAAGAGCCTACATCATGCACCACCTGCAAGATGCTCACGATTTTAGCATTCTAAGTTATACTGATGAAGCCACTGGCGAGAAGGTGCATATTGGACTGCCTTTGCCCGTTATTTTGTGGGACAATGGGCTAAAAATCTTTTCCTCTTCAGCCTTTCACCACGGTGAAACAGTAGCTCAAGTGGGCGATCAGTACTACGCCCTTGATCATGGGAAAATATATAAAACAGACGCTCAAGGCACCATCTCCTATGATGAAAACCATCACGCCATCAATGAAGCGCCCTTAGATTTTTCAATCACAAAAAGTGTGGTAAGTATTATTATTACGGCCCTTTTAATGTTCTTTCTCTTCAAGAGTTTGGCGCAATCCTATCGTAAAAATGGACTGGTAGCTCAAGGCATCGGCCGTTTCTTTGAACCCATTGTGCTCTATGTGCGTGATGAAATTGCCATCCCAAATATTGGTGAAAAGCACTATAAAAAATACATGAGTTATTTGTTAACGCTCTTTTTCTTTATTTGGTTTTTAAACCTCTTTGGCCTCACACCACTTGGCATTAATGTTACCGGAAATATTGCCATTACATTTTGTTTGGCCTTAATCACTTTTGTGATCACCAACCTCACAGCCAAAAAAGACTACTGGAAGCACATTTTTTGGATGCCAGGGGTGCCCACCATCATGAAATTTGCCCTAGCCCCCATAGAATTATTAGGGGTATTTATAAAACCGTTTTCTCTTATGATACGGTTATATGCCAATATTTCGGCAGGACATATCGTATTGATGAGTTTGATTGCCCTAATCTTTATATTTAAAAATTGGTTAGGATCCAGCCTTTCATTTGTATTGGCTTTTTCGATATCGATTATAGAAATTTTAGTGGCTTTATTACAAGCCTATATTTTTACAGTTTTATCGGCCTTATATTTTGGCTTTGCTGTAGAAGAACACGAACACGAGAACCATTAATAGAATGTTTAATTTTAAGTCAATATAAATATGGAAATTCCAGTAATTGTAGGAGCAGGTTTAGTTGTAATTGGTGTCGGTATCGGTATCGGAAATATCGGTAGAGGAGCCATGGAAGCTATTGGACGTCAACCCGACGCCTATGGAAAAATTCAAACCGCAATGTTGATTGCCGCTGCACTTGTTGAAGGGATTGGATTTGCTGCCTTGTTTGCAGTATCCTAAGCCATCGCATGCGCTTGGCCAACATGAATTTTGAACCTTGTAAAAACGCTTAAACCATGGAAAAATTAATTAGCGAGTTTTCATTTGGGCTGTTTTTTTGGCAATCATTAATCTTTATCGGATTGATATTATTGCTCAAAAAATATGCGTGGAAACCCATTTTGGATGCTGTAAATGAGCGAGAATCGTCTATTAAAGATGCTTTGCAATCGGCTGCAGCGGCTAAAAAAGAAATGGAAGCTTTGCAAGAAGACAACCAAAAGGTGCTTAAAGAGGCACGTGCTGAGCGAGAAGCCCTCTTAAAGGATGCCCGCAAAACCGGTGCCGATTTGGTGGATCAAGCAAAGAAAGATGCCCAAACTGAAGCACAAAAAATTCTAGCACAAGCTCAAGAAGCCATTGCCAATGAAAAACGTGCCGCCGTTAATGAGCTCAAAAATCAAGTGGCCGTTATTGCCATGGACATTGCCGAAAAGGTGGTTCAAAAAGAATTGGAAAACAAAGACCAACAACTCAAATTGGTTGATCAACTTCTTAAAGAGACTGATCTTAAATAAGGGATTATGAAAATGAGTCGCGCTGCTTTACGTTATGCAAAAGCTGCTTTAAAGTTTGCAGCCCAAGATCCTGCGCCTTTGGCCAAAGATTTGGAAGCAGTGCAATCCCTATTGGAAGCACACGAAGATCTTTCGCTTTTTTTGGAGAATCCAATTCTTCCAGCAACAGCAAAAAAAGAGACGCTTATTAAGTTACTGCCCAATCACAGCAAGGCTTTTGTGCAATTGTTGGATGTGTTGGCGGCAAATAACAGGCTTTCAATTGTGGCTGCAGTGGCGCAACAATACCGCCGCCTCTATGCTTCTAAACAAGGTCAGCTCACCGCAACCGTGGTAACAGCAGTGCCTTTAACAAGTGCCTTAGAAGAACAAATTTTGCAAAAAGCAAAGAGCATAACTACTCAAAAGGTGCAACTGGAGAACAAAGTAGATCCAGCCATTTTGGGAGGGTTCATTTTAACCTTGGGCGATATGCAATATGATGCGAGCGTTTCACAAAAATTAAAAGGCATTAAAACCGCCTTAATGACAAAACAATAGAGAAAAAATAAAAGACAATCATGGCAGATGTAAATCCGGCTGAAGTTTCAGCCATTTTAAAACAACAACTCGAAGGCTATTCTAGCGCAACCGCTCTGGATGAAGTTGGGACAGTACTCGAAGTGGGCGATGGAATTGCACGTGTATATGGTTTAACCAATGTACAATATGGTGAATTAGTAGTTTTTGATGGAGGACTAGAAGGTATGGTACTCAACTTGGAAGAAGACCACGTGGGTGTGGTACTTTTAGGCCCTTCAAAAGCGCTAAAAGAAGGTGATACCGTTAAAAGAACACAACGCATTGCCTCTATCAATGTGGGCGAAGGCATTGTGGGACGTGTTGTAAACACCTTAGGAACTCCCATTGACGGAAAAGGCCCCATCGAAGGCGAGTTGTTTGAAATGCCTTTGGAACGCAAAGCACCTGGGGTGGTTTTTAGACAACCTGTTAACGAACCATTGCAAACTGGAATCAAATCGGTGGATGCCATGATCCCGATTGGAAGAGGACAGCGAGAGTTGGTTATTGGTGATAGACAAACCGGAAAAACGACCGTTTGTATTGACACTATCCTAAATCAAAAAGAATTTTACGATGCTGGAGAACCCGTATATTGTGTATATGTAGCGATTGGTCAAAAAGCTTCAACGGTGGCTGCCATAGCCAAAACACTCGAAGACAAAGGTGCATTAGCCTACACTACCATTGTGGCAGCCAATGCATCCGATCCTGCGCCCATGCAAGTATATGCCCCTTTTGCGGGTGCTGCCATTGGCGAATATTTTAGAGACACTGGCCGTCCGGCTTTGATTATTTATGACGATTTGTCAAAACAAGCCGTAGCCTATCGTGAAGTTTCGCTCTTGTTGAGAAGGCCCCCTGGACGTGAAGCCTATCCGGGTGACGTATTTTATTTGCACTCACGTTTGTTAGAGCGTGCCGCAAAAGTAATTGCTGATGATACTATTGCGCAAAACATGAACGATCTTCCAGAATCCCTTAAGAAAAAAGTAAAGGGAGGTGGATCACTAACCGCTTTACCGATTATTGAAACCCAAGCGGGAGACGTGTCGGCCTATATTCCAACCAATGTTATTTCAATTACAGACGGACAAATTTTCTTGGAAGCCGACCTCTTTAACTCGGGTGTGCGCCCAGCCATTAACGTGGGTATTTCCGTATCACGTGTGGGGGGTTCTGCGCAAATTAAATCGATGAAAAAAGTGGCCGGAACACTCAAACTAGACCAAGCTCAATTTAGAGAATTGGAAGCCTTTGCTAAATTCGGTTCCGACTTAGACGCCGCAACACTAAACGTGATTGAGAAAGGAAAGCGAAACGTTGAAATATTAAAACAAGCTCAAAACGATCCCTTTACCGTGGAAGATCAAGTGGCGATTATTTATGCCGGATCTAAAAACTTGTTACGCAACGTGCCCGTGGATCAGGTAAAAAGTTTTGAACAACAATATCTAGACACCCTTCGTAAAAAGCACAAGAAAACACTTCAAGAATTAAAAGCAGGAAAACTAACCGACGCTGTTCTTGATGTGCTTAATGCAGTAGCGCAAGAAACAGCCGCTCAATTTTAATAGTCTATGGCGAATTTAAAGGAAATACGAAATCGCATTGCATCCGTTTCTTCAACGATGCAAATTACCAGTGCCATGAAAATGGTTTCTGCTGCCAAGCTAAAAAAGGCACAAGACGCCATAACAGCCATGCGACCGTATGCCAATAAACTCACCACGCTAATTCAAAATTTGAGCAGCGCCGATGCGGGCGATCAAAAAAATCCGTATACACAAGTAAGACCTATTCAAAAAGTGCTATTGGTGGCCATAACCTCCAACAGAGGTCTTTGTGGTGCTTTTAATGTGAATATTATTAAGGCGGCACTCCAACAGACCAAGGAACAATATGCTGAAGCTACTGTGGAGGTGATTACCGTCGGAAAAAAAGGGAATGATATTTTATCAAAATCATTGACTGTAAAAGAAAACCACAATGCCCTTTTGGAAACAGTGGGCTATGCACAAACGGCAGAAGTGGCACAACAAATTATGGATGATTTTGCCGCAGGCCACTACGATAAGGTGGTTCTGATTTACAACCAATTTAAAAATGCGGCAACACAAGTGGTGAACATAGAAGACTATCTACCCATTGTTTATCAAGAAACGGCTGAAACCCAAGCAGGGGACTATATCTATGAGCCCAATCAGCAAGACATTATAACCGAACTATTGCCCAAATCTTTGAAGATGCAATTGTTTAAGGCAATAAGAGATTCTCTTGCTGGAGAACACGGTGCTCGTATGACGGCCATGCACAAGGCCACCGATAATGCCACCGAATTGAGAAATCAACTTAAATTAACCTACAACAAAGCACGTCAGGCTGCCATTACCAATGAAATTCTTGAAATTGTGGGTGGTGCCGAAGCCTTAAACGGTTAATTTTTTTCTGCGGTTAATAATTGCAGGATAACTCTTTTGTAAAGTTTTTTAACCCCCAATTCATTTTGTATTTTTAAGGCTAAAATACACGCCGCATGATTCGGGTCGCAATAAAAAATGCTAGCAAAAATGAATTGCCTACCTATGGCACTGCCCAAGCCGCTGGTTTGGATTTGCGCGCCCATCTTGCTGAGCCCATCATATTGGCCCCATTAGAACGTAAAATAATTCCCACAGGTTTGTCTATTGCCTTGCCAGAAGGCTATGAAGCGCAAGTGCGCCCAAGGAGTGGTTTGGCTGCTAAACACGGCATCACTGTGCTTAACACTCCAGGCACGATTGATGCAGACTACAGAGGCGATATTGGGGTGATACTGATCAATCTCTCTCAAGAACCTTTTTGTGTGGAATCGGGTATGCGCATTGCCCAATTGGTTGTGGCCCAGTATGAAAAAATTGAATGGACAGCGGTAGAAACTTTATCCGATTCCGAACGTGGCGGGGGTGGTTTTGGCAGCACCGGTACAAAATAATAGCCCTATGAAAATAAAACAAATCTTTTTTTATTGTAGCCTTATGATAAGCCTACTATTGACGCAGGGATGTAAATCAACAAAAATTTTCCCTTCAGATGCACCCAAGAAAAATGTAGAATTAGCAACCCTAACCAATCAATTGCTTCGGGTTCAACCTAATGTGGACAACCTAACCGCCCGGATCAAAGCGCAATATGATGATGGTAAAAGAAAACAACAGGTGGTGGTGCAATTGCGCATGGCAGCGCAAAAAAAAATATGGATGAGCGCCACCATGTTGGTACCCATTGCTAAAATGTTGATCGAACCGAATCAAGTTTCTTTTTATGAGAAGTTTCAGAAAAGCTATTTTCAAGGGGATTTTAATTTGATTAATGCCCCTTTTAACACCCAATTAGATTTTGAGCAAATAGAAGCCCTGCTTTTAGGAAAACCTTTGTTGTCCCTTACCAAAGGCAATTGGAAAATGATTTCGCATCCCAACGACTATGTGTTGGTGCCTAAAACTAAAAAAAGCCCATTGGCCCTCACTTTGTTTTTTGACAGCAATAGCTTTTTACTCAAAGAGCAACGGGTTTTAATTCCGGGCACAGCCCATACACTAACCATTCAATATGAAAATCATATTCGGGTGAGTGACCAATATGTTCCGCAAAAGGTGTTGTTGTCCCTTTATGATGGCACACAATTGCGCCGCGTGGTGTTAGAATATTCACGCATCACCTTGCCCAAAGAATTGTCTTTTCCCTTTGCCATTCCACAAGGCTATAAAGCATTGCGCTTATGAGAATGGGATTGCATACTGTTGGGCTATTCCTTTTATTTTGTTTTTATGCCACGGCACAAACTCCCCGAACGGATCGCCAACAGGAACTGGAGGCACAAAAGCTCCGTTTGCAAAAGGAGATTAAGCAAATCAATCAGTTGCTGTTTAATAACACCAAGAAGAAAAAATCTGTTTTGAATGAAGCAGAAGACATTGCCGTAAAATTATCGGTGCGGGAAAAATTGATTCGCGTAAACAACCAACAAGCCAATGTAATCAATCGTCGTGTTCGGATTAATGAAAGAACCATTTCTGAACAAAGAGCGGCTTTACAAGAATTAAAAGAAGATTATGCCCGTATGATTTTGGCATCATACCAAAGCAATTCCATGCAAAATCGATTGTTGTTTTTATTTTCTTCAGAGAGTTTTTTGCAGGCTTATAAGCGCATTCAATATTTAAAGCAATATGCCGCATTTCGAAAAAAGCAAGGTGTTGCCATTGCAGAAAAAACCCTTCTTTTACAAGATTTAAACAAAACCCTACTGGCCCAAAAAACCAAATTGGAGGCCATTGTTGCAGAAAACAAAACGGAACAACAAACCTTGCTTAAAGACCAAAAACAACAGCAAGAATTGATTCGATCTTTGCGGCGTAAGGAGCAAAGCTTAGCTACACAAATCAATAAGAAGCAAGCGCAGGCCCGGGCCATAGACAAAGAAATTGACCGACTCATACGGGAGGCCATAGCAGCGGCCAATAAATCGGCGGGGAGCAAAAACACCAAAAGTTTTGAACTGACCCCCGAAGCTCGTTTGTTGGCGGCCAACTTTGAAGCCAATAAGGGACGCTTGCCCTGGCCTCTAGAAGAAGGCGTAGTCACACAAGGCTTTGGCAGACAGCCGCACCCTGTTGTAAAAACAACCACCATTCAAAGCAATGGGGTGACCATAGCCACCAAACCCAATGCTCCCGTGCGGGCTGTTTTTGAAGGGGAGGTAATGTCTATTGTAACATTCAAAGGAAGCAATCCTTTTGTATTGATTCGTCATGGAAATTATATTACCGCCTATAAAGACTTGGGCAAAGTGTATGTGAAAAAGGGTGAAAAGGTGGCTGCCAAACAGGCGATAGGCACTGTTTTTACAAACCCACAAACGGGTAAATCGGCTTTAAAATTTAGTGTGTTTAAGAATAACGCTCCTCAAAATCCAAGGCA
>CAZTYX010000030.1:0-16403 GCA_964617385.1 uncultured Flavobacteriaceae bacterium
GGCGTGGCCGCCACCGAATGGAGTTGGGCTTCTCTCATTTTTGACATGAATAATGATGGCTTAAACGACATTTTTGTAGCCAATGGCATTTTTAAAGATTTGCTTGACCGCGATTATTTAGCTTATATGGCCAACGAAACCCAAGTGCAAATGCTTCTTCAAGACAAGCAAAATGCTATTAAAAAATTGATCGATATCATGCCCTCTCAAGCGGTGCCCAATAGTGCTTTTGAAAACCAAGGCCATTTTAAATTTGAAGAAAAAGCTGCCACTTGGGGCTTAGACACCCCTAGTTTTAGCAACGGCAATGCCTATGGAGATCTAGACAACGATGGCGATTTAGATTTGGTGGTAAACAATGTGAACATGCAAAGTTTTGTTTACGAAAACACAACAGACACCCTCCAAAAAAGAAGCCTACAAGTGCAACTTAAATCCAGAAGCAAAAACACCTTTGCAGTGGGGGCTAAAGCTTTACTCTATTATGGTGAAGGCCAACAACAGATGAAAGAACAATTTCCGTCAAGAGGTTTTCAATCTTCGGTGTCCAATCAACTGCATTTTGGGGTGGGCAACATCACAATCATTGACAGCTTGGTAGTTTTATGGCCCAATGGAGCCACCAGCAAACACACCCAATTGAGAAGTAATACAAGCCATACATTTTGGGAACCCGAAGCCCAAAAAATACCCTCCAAAAAAATGCAACATCAAAATGAGCCCTTGACTGAACTCGATTTTGTGCATCAAGAAAATGCGTGGATTGATTTCAATCGGGAACGCCTCATACCGCAGATGTATCACAACGAAGGCCCCGCTTTGGCCACCACCGATCTAAACGGCGATGGCATTGCCGATATGTTTGTGGGCGGCGCCAAAAATCAATTAAGCGCTTTGTTGTTATCCAATCAAAATGAATTTCAAAAAATAACGCTCCCATTTGAAGAAGATCAGGCTGCAGAAGATGTGGTGGCACACTTTTTTGATGCCGATGGCGATGGCGATCAAGACCTTTATGTGGGCAGTGGAGGAAGAGCTTTTTCCCAATTTTCTGCTGTATTAGACGATCGATTTTATGAAAATAAAGGCGCTGCTCAATTTGAAAAAAAACCAAATGCTTTTTCTTTTGAACGTCATTTTTCTACCGGCGGGGCCACTGTGGGCGATTTTAACCAAGACGGTTTTCTAGATATAATGATTGGCGAACGTTTTGACCTCACCGTTTATGGTCAAAAGCAAGATATACACTTGTGGCTCAATAATGGACAAGGTACATTTACTCTTCAACCTCAGCACGATTTAGAAAACGTTGGAATGATTACGCGCCTTAAAGCTGCCGATATTAACGCCGACGGATGGACAGACCTGATTGGGGTGGGAGAATGGATGCCTGTTTCAATTTGGATTAATGAAAAGGGAACACTTCATAACAAAACCGAAGCCTATGGATTAAAAAACACCACTGGCTTGTGGACAGGTCTTTTAGTAGAAGATCTTAATGCCGACGGCAAACCCGATCTTTTAGTGGGAAACATGGGAAAGAATACATTTTTTAAACCTGGAATGAAACTCTATCTAAACGATTTTGATGCCAATGGAAGCCTTGAACCCATCATTTGTTTTGAAGAACAGGGCAAAGATTATCCTATTGCTGATAAAGATGAATTGATAGCACAATTACCTTATTTAAAAAAGCGAGCATTAAAATATGAAACCTATGCCCAAGCGTCTATGACTGAACTGTTTTCTGAAGAACAACTTTTAAACAGTACACTCATGCAATTAGAAAATATAGAAACCACACTATTTTTAAGCTCGGATAAAGGGTATGAAAAGCACCCTTTGCCTCCAGAAATACAATATGCTCCTGTCTATGCCATGGCTCATCATCAGGGAAAAGACAAAACCGAAGGCAATTTGTTTTTAGGGGGAAATCAATATTTGGTGAAACCCCAATTTGGACGTTATGATGCTTCTCAAGGTTGGGCATTGTCATATACAAAAACAGCCACTGGCTTGCAGTGGAATACACCCAAAAGTTTGGGGGTGAAAGGACAATTAAGACAATTGGAAGTTGTACCTTTAGGGGCTCAAAAAAAACTGCTTTTGGGGCTCAATAATAGTGCTTTAAAACTGATGCCCATAGAACCAGCTAAAAAGTAAGATTCGCATGAAAAACCGTTGGAATTTGATGCCCTTGCTCCTTTTGACCATCGCATGGATGGGGTGCAAATCAGAATATCAAAAAATGGTAGATCGAGAATTGCAGCAAAACAAAAAAGTTGATTCGCTCTTTTTTAATTATCGATTGGGTGATTCTAAAGAAGCCTACCACGAGAAAAGTTGGAATTTAAATCACAACAAAGTAGTGGTGCAAGGCCGCTCCTATCATTACATGAAATATGTATATCAAGACCCCAAAACCCCCGAAAAGCAAAACGATTTTATCATGGAATATACGGGGAAGTTTAATAAAAGTAGAAAGCTCAATCAAATGGAGGTGATTTTTTCCCACCCCCTTTGGGTGCCTTGGAACGCAGCCTATCATGCCGAGGTTTTGTTGCCTAGAGTGTTAGATTCCCTCGTGCTGTGGTATGGAGGCAACCCATTTGTGCAATACCAGCTAGAAAACGATTCGATCCCTTCCATATATGTTAAGGTAGATGGCGACCGACGGTTTAGAGCTTATACCGAAAACACCCAAGACGTGATTGTTAAAATTGACGATTTAAATGAAAACAATTAAGCGCCTTTTTCCCGTATTAATCAACATCCTTTTTTGGGCATGTGAAGCTCCAAAAGAACAATCCACAACATTTAAACTTTTGCCTGCAGCCCAAACCGGTATTGCCTTTTCCAACGATTTGACCTACACCGATGATTTTAACGTTTATAAATACAGAAACTTCTACAATGGTGGAGGGGTTGCTGTGGGCGATGTAAATAATGACGGCTGGGTGGACCTCTATTTTTCAGCCAATCAAAAACCAAATGAACTTTATCTAAATCAGGGTAATTTTACGTTTAAACGTGTCACCGAAAAGGCAAAAGTGGCCGGTACCAAGGCATGGTCCACGGGTGTTACTATGGTGGACATCAACGCCGATGGGTGGTTGGATATTTATGTATGTAATTCTGGAGACGTTGCTGGGGACAATAAACAAAACGAGCTTTTTATAAATAATCAAGACGGCACTTTCACAGAAGCAGCCGCGCAATATGGGTTAGACGATAGAGGCTTTTCTACCCATGCGGTGTTTTTTGACTATGATAAAGACGGCGATTTAGACGTTTATTTACTCAACAATTCTTATCAGGCCATTGGCAGTTTCGATTTGCGCCGCAACGAACGTCCTAAAAGAGATTTATTGGGTGGTGATAAATTGATGCGTAATGATAATGGCACCTTTGTGGATGTGAGTGAGCAAGCCGGTATCTATGGCAGTGTGATTGGTTTTGGATTGGGGGTAACAGTGGGCGATGTGAACAACGATGGCTGGGAAGATATTTTTATTTCAAACGACTTTTTTGAACGTGATTACCTCTATCTCAATCAACAGAATGGAACTTTTACAGAGGTATTAACCCAACAAATGAAATCCATTAGTGGTGCTTCAATGGGCGCCGATATGGCCGATATAGACAATGATGGAGACAACGATATTTTTGTTACCGAAATGCTGCCTACTGATTATCAACGCCTCAAATCGGTAACAACTTTTGAAGATTGGAACCGATACCAATACAATGTTAAAAATGGCTATCACCACCAATTTACACGCAACATGCTCCATCGCAATAACGCCAATGGTTCTTTTAGTGAAGTGGGGCGCTTAGCAGGAGTAGAAGCCACCGACTGGAGTTGGGGGGCTTTGTTTTTTGACATGAATAACGATGGTTTAAAAGATCTTTTTGTTTCCAATGGAATTTATAAAGACCTTACCGATCAAGATTACTTACAATATATTTCTAATGAAGAAGTGGTTACGTCTTTAATGGAAAAAAATCAAGTTGATTTTGAAAAACTAATTGATATTATTCCCTCCGAAAAAGTGCCCAATCAAGCGTTCCTTAATAGGGGCAAAACCAACTTTGAAAAAGCGCCGCAGTTGGGTTTGAATACACCCAGTTTTTCAAACGGATCGGCCTATGCCGATTTGGATAACGATGGTGATTTAGACCTGGTGGTCAACAATGTAAATATGGAGGCATTTGTTTATGAAAATAAACAGAAAAAAACACATAACTATTTACAAATACAATGGCAAGGTGCTGACAAAAACACTTTTGCTTTAGGCACAAAAGTAACCGTAATGACGCCTCAAGACACCCTCTATTTTGAGCAACAGCCAGCACGTGGCTTCCAGTCTAGTGTAGACCCACGTTTGCATTTGGGGTTAGGAGATGCAGCTCAAGTATCGCTACTCATTCAATGGCCTTTGGGAAATCAAACCCTTCTAGAAAATATTCCTGTAAATCAACAATTGGTGCTTAACCAAAACGAGTTGGCATCATTCGCGCCCGAAACACCTCAGTCTCAATCGCCTCGTTTTGTGCCTATAGAAAATAATCGATTGGCCTATCAGCATCAAGAAGCAAATTTTGTTGATTTTCATCGCGAACGCCTCATGTATCATATGTGTAGTAACGAAGGACCTGCAGTGGCTTTGGGCGACTTGAACGGCGATGGAAAAAAAGATATTGTTATCCCTGGGCCAAAAAATCAACCTACGCAAGTATTTTTAAATACAGAGCGCGCAATGTTGCCTTTAGCACAAAAGGATCTTGAAAAATCTGCTCGTGCAGAACATACCAAAACACTTTTGTTTGATGCCGACCGTGATGGCGATTTAGACCTCTATGTGGCTTCAGGTAGTGTTGAATTAAGCACCTTTTCAGATTTTCTTTTTGACCGTTTATATTTCAATGATGGAAAAGGAAACTTTTCAATGAGTCCACAGAAATTTCCTAATCCAGAAACTCCCATGAGTACTGGCTGTGTTAAAACCGCCGACATAGATAATGATGGTGATTTAGATTTATTTATAGGTGAACGCATTAAAATTGGCAACTATGGGCAAGCCGGATCGGGCTTTATTTTAGAAAACGACGGACAAGGTAACTTTACAGACGTAACATCAAAAAAGGCGCCCGCCCTTATTTCCTTTGGAATGTTTACCGACGCCCTTTTTCATGATTGGGATCAAGATGGCGATCCAGACCTAATGGTGACGGGTGAATTTATGGGTCTTGATATTTTTGAAAATAACAACGGAAACTTCACCCCACTCCAAAACCATCCATTGGCAAACCTCAAAGGGTGGTGGAACACCATACATTTGTTAGATGTAGATAACGATGGTGATTTGGACGTGCTAGGAGGCAATCATGGCTTAAACTCACGTTTCAAAGCCAGCCCCTCACATCCCATAAAATTATATCTCAACGACTTTGATCGCAATGGATCTATTGAAGGAGTACTCACCTTTGCCAACGAAGAAAATCGCGATATGCCTTTTGCCTTGCGGCATAATTTGATTGATCAAATGAAAAGCCTTAAAAAGAAATTCCCAAATTATCAAACATTTAAAAATGCCGATATCAATCAGATTTTCACACCCGAAGAACAACAAGGGATGCAGGTCTTGGAGGTTAATACTTTAGCCACCACTCTATTTGTAAATGAAGGAGGCTTTAATTTCACTCCCCAGCCTTTGCCACAAGAAGCTCAACTCAGTCCAACTTATGCCATTGCCCACCACGATTTTGATCAAGATGGTGATGCCGATGTGGTTATTGGTGGAAACTTATATCGAGTGAAACCAGAGGTGGGAATTTATGATGCGAGCAATGGCCTCTATCTTGAAAATCAAAAAGGAAAATTAAAAATCACACCCCATGCACAAGACTTTTTTGTGCGCGGTGAAGTGCGTGATATAAAAATTATTGATGATACGGTCTATGTCTTTCGAAACAATGAAGAAGTGGCCCTTATAAAACCACTACCATGACCCACAAAAAAATTATAGTACTCCTTTTATGGACGGTTTGTGCCTGTAACACAAGCCCCGAAGCACCCGTTGTCAATTCTCATTTTGATATGGAAATTGTTAAACCGGAACGATCGGGCATTGATTTTCAAAACCAATTGGTGGACACCCCAGAGCTCAATATTATTGAATATTTATACTATTACAACGGTGGAGGTGTGAGCGTGGGCGACGTCAATAATGATGGGTTAGACGATGTGTATTTTGCTGCCAATCAAGGGCCGGATAAACTTTATCTAAATTTGGGAAACATGCACTTTCAAGATATTTCAGAACGTGCAGGGTTAAATCAATCAACCTCATGGTCCACGGGGGTGAGCATGCAAGATGTTAATAATGATGGTTTTTTGGATATATATGTCTGCAAGGTGGGTCAATTTAATTCGCTGCAAGCCCACAACGAACTTTATCTCAACAACGGTGACCTTACATTTACAGAAGTTGCTTCAGCACTCAATGTAGATTTTTCAGGCTTTTCTACCCAAGCCGCATTTTTAGATTATGATCGTGACGGTGATTTGGATTTGTATTTGCTTAATCACAACATCCACACGGTTCGCAGTTATGGCAATACCAAAGCAAGAAATGTTTCTAATGCTTTGGCAGGCGATCGGTTTTACGAAAACAAAATAAACGAAAGGGGAGGTTTTGAAGAGGTTACAACTGCCACAGGCATTTATAGTAGTGCACTAGGTTATGGCTTGGCCGTGGGCGTTGCAGATTTTAATGAAGACGGTTGGCCCGATTTATATATTGGGAATGATTTTCATGAAAACGATTATCTCTACCTCAACAACGGTGATAAGACGTTTACAGAGTCTATTGAAAAATTCACAAATCATACCTCGCGATTTACTATGGGTGTTGACATTGCCGATTTAAACAATGACGGCCATTTGGATTTATTCACAACCGATATGTTGCCCTATGACCCCAAAATTTTACTCAAATCGGGTGGCGAAGACTCCGACCAGGTGGCTCGAATCAAGGAGCGTTATGGCTTTAGACCCCAATTTGCCAGAAACCACATGCAAATAAATAACGGCAACAATACCTTTTCCGATTTTGCTCTTCAAACCAAAACCTTTGCTACCGATTGGAGTTGGGGGGTACTTTTGGCCGATTTTGACAACGATGGGTGGAACGATATTTTTATCCCCAATGGAATTGTAAAAAGACCCAATGACTTAGATTACATCAATTATTTGAGTAATTCCAACTTTAGTCAATTTGAGCAAACAAAGAAAGAGCAAGCAAGAAAGAATATTATTGATGAAATGCCAACGCTTAAAATTCCCAATTTGTTGATTCGGAACAAAGGGAACCTCCAGTTTGAAAGGGTTGAAAAATCAGCGGTGGGCACTGCCGGATATACCACAGGGGCGGCCTATAGTGATTTAGACAATGATGGTGATTTGGATCTAATTTTAAATAATATAAATGCCCCTGCAGAAATTTTAGAAAACAAAACAAAACAAAATAAAAGTTTGGTTCTTACTCTAAAAGCCAATGCGAGTTGCCCCAATGTTTTGGGAACAAAATTAGTTTTGTTTAGTGAAGGCAACCCCAGTGTGAAAGAACTTCAGACGATTCGTGGTTTTCAATCGTCTTCCAGTGCAAAAATCCATTTTGGTCTTCCCTCAGCAGCAAACATAGATTCACTTATTGTGGCTTGGCCCAACGGAACCATACAACGCTTTGAAAATATATCCGAATCAAAGCGCACCCTTTCCCCTTCTTCAAATAGTACATTATCAAAAGTTATGAGTGCTCCCAAAAAACAATTTGATCTAATGCCTTTTCCCTATCGTTATAATGAAAATAGTTATTTCGACGAGGACAAAGAATTGCTGATTCCGGAGCGTTTATCTCAAGAAGGTCCCGCGGTGTTATATGCCGATTTAAACCAAGATCAGATTAAAGATTTTTTTATTGGTGGTGCCAGCAAGCAGCCTGCCCAAATTTTATTGGGTACTCCTCAGGGTACCTTTAAAAATCAGTTTGTGCCCGATTTTGATCGTGATAGAGGTTTTGAAGATGTGGCTGTTGCACCAATTGATATTGATCGTGATGGTGATTTAGATCTTTATGTGGGCAGTGGAGGGAATGAACTTATTTCTCCTAACCCCCAATATGAAGACAGAATTTATATCAACAACGGTCAAGGCCTTTTTAAACGCGCGCCCATTTCGTTGCCGCAAACCAACACCGGCTGCGTGGCCATTGCCGATTTTGATAATGACAATAACCCCGATTATTTTATTGGCAGTAGAAACATTACCGGAGCCTATGGCCTCACACCTAAAAGTTTTATTGTACAAAATGAAGCTGGTAGGGCCATGAAGATGATTGCCCGTGAACAGTGGGGAATGATAACAGACGCTCAATGGGTAGACTTAAATCAAGACAATTATTTAGACCTCGTGTTGGTGGGTGACTGGATGCCCATAACGGTATTGATTAATAAAGAAGGTAAAACCTTCGAAAATCAAACCAAGGCCTACGGTTTAGACCAAACGCAAGGCTTGTGGAATACAGTATTAGTGGATGATTTCAATAACGATGGTAAGCTCGATATTGTGGCAGGAAATGCTGGTTTAAACACCAAATGGGAAGCCTATCCCGACAAACCCATTTATCTTTATTTAGACGATTTTGATAACAATCAGCAGGCCGATCCAATTCTTTTTTATGCCTACGGAAACAGCTACATTCCTTTTGCTACCAAAGATAAATTGGCTGCTCAAATGCCTCCCATAAAGAAACGCTTTACCACCTATAACGATTTTGCTGAAGTAAACACTATTGAAGCACTTGTGGGCAAAACATCTGAATCCATTTTGCAAACTAAAATAGTTGTGGAATTAAGGTCAATGCTGTTCCTTAACAAAGAAGGAATTTCTTTTGAAGCACACCCTCTGCCGGCAGAGGCTCAAAAAAGCAGCATTGAAGATTTTAGTTATAACGCTACCTCAGGAGCCTTATCTTTTGTGGGCAATAGCAATAGCAATGTGGCAGAGCTTGGCCCCTCTATGGGCAATCCAGGGGGGGTGTTTACTCAATTTGCCTTCGACAATCAAAATTTTACGGCATTTCAACAGTTTCCCTTACCTTTGAATACCGTAGCAAAGAAAATCATAACACTTGACAATGGTAATTTTGTGGTCATTACCCATAATGACACGTCCTACATGTTGAAACCGATAGACTAAATACTCCAAATTTATGAAAAAAAACATTTTTTTACCCCTATTATTGTTGGCAATCATTGGAGGATGCAAGCCTCCTTTTGAACCCCAAAAACTTGAAGATCCAGAACTTTTTCAAGCAGCGGTTCAAAATTTATCGGATATTGTGGTGTACGATATTTTTTCGCCCCCAGTGGCTTCGCGGGTATATTTATATCCCACGTTGGCGGCATATGAAATTTTGGCACAAGCGATGCCAGAAAAATACCACCCTTTAAGTGGTCAAGTGTCTCATTTGCCAGCCATTCCTACTCCTGAAAATGAAAATATCAGCCCCCATTTAGCCGCTCTATATGCCTTTAACGAAGCCGGAAAACGACTTATTTTTTCGGAAGACAAAATGGCTCAGTTTCAAGAAACTTTTGAAACCCAGTTAAAAGAGATAGGTGTTCCTCGTTCGCTAAAAGCCAATTCTAAAGCCTATGGATTGAAAGTGGCTGCACACATAATGGATTGGGCAAGTAAAGACATGTATAATCAAACGCGAACCTATCCGAAATACACCATCTTAGATCCTCCACAATTTTGGAAACCGACACCGCCCGATTATATGGACGGAATTGAACCCCATTGGAAAGAAATTAGAACAATAGCCATAGATTCTGCGAATCAATTTCCAGCAAAACCCCCCTTAAAATTTGATTTAAAAGAAGGAAGTCCATTTCAAAAACAGCTCTACGAGGTTTATGAAGTGGGCAATGGACTTAGTGACGAACAAGTTGAAATTGCTAAGTTTTGGGATTGTAATCCCTATGTGACCCACCACCGTGGACATGCGATGTTTGCCACCAAAAAAATTACCCCTGGAGGGCATTGGATGGGCATTACCTCTATTGTGACCCGCAAGGCAAACAGTTCCTTTGACGAAACCGTGAATGCTTTCACCAATGTGACCATTGCACTGTTTGATGCCTTCATCAGTTGTTGGGACGAAAAATGGAAAACCTTGGTAGTGCGTCCAGAAACTTTAATCAATGCCTATTATGATGAAGAATGGTTGCCGCTATTGCAAACGCCTCCTTTTCCAGAATACACCAGTGGGCATTCGGTAATTTCTAGAGCGGCTGCCTTGGCCTTGACCGATATTTATGGTCCTGAATTTTCTTTTGTTGATACTACTGAATCGGTTTATGGGCTACCTGATCGAAGTTATGACTCTTTTCTTCAAGCTTCTGAAGAAGCAGCCATTTCTAGACTCTATGGAGGTATTCATTATATGATGGCTATTGAAGAAGGTGTGCGTCAAGGCGAACGGGTAGGCAAATATGTGATTGAAAAAATTCAAACCCTTAAGAAAGACGATTCAGCACCGGTGGTATTAAAATAAGGATTTAATGAATAAAAAACATCTTTCTTTTTGGCAAATATTAACGATGAACTTTGGGTTCTTCGGCGTGCAGTTTAGTTTTGGTTTACAGCAAAGTAACATGAGTGCCATCTATAAATATTTGGGCGCAAATGAATCTGAATTACCCATGTTGTGGTTGGCAGGACCCGTAACGGGACTCATCGTGCAGCCCATAATTGGGGCCATAAGTGATGGCACCTGGTCACCAAAATTTGGACGGAGAAAGCCCTTTTTTCTGATAGGTGCTCTTTTGGCTAGCATCGCCTTGGTGCTCATGCCTTATTCAAGTACTATTTGGATGGCCGCTGGTTTGTTGTGGATTTTAGATGCCGCTAATAATATTGCCTTAGAACCCTACCGTGCTTTCATTTCTGATAAACTTGACAAAAAGCAACATTCTATTGGTTTTTTAATGCAAAGTTTTTTTACTGGACTGGGAACCACCATGGCCAATTTCACGCCCGCCATTTTGGTTTCTTTTGGCATTTTAGCGTTGAGTGATAAAATGGATAATGGCATTCCAGTATCAACTTATTGGGCATTTGGCATTGGAGCATTTGCTTCCATTGCCACCATTTTGGTGACTGTTTTTACTACCTCAGAATACCCACCCACCCCTGAAGAATTAGAACGCATTAAAAAAGAAAAGGAACTGGGAAATCCCATTGTCAGAACCATAAAAGACATTGGCGTTGCCTTTAAAGAAATGCCGCTCACCATGAGACAACTCATTCCGGTGATGTTTTTTCCTTGGTATGCCATGTTTTGTTATTGGCAATATTTGACCTCTGCTTTGTCGCTTTCTCTTTATGACACCTTAGATCAAACAACCACTGCTTTTAATCAAGCACAACTGCTCACAGGCAATATTAACGGAACCTATAACATTATTTGTTTTTTAATTGCATTTGCAATGGTGCCTGTGGCTCGAAAGTTTGGCGCCAAGCAGTTGCATTTTATTAGTTTAGCTTTGGGTGGACTGGCCTTGTTAATAATGCCTCTTTTGAATGATACTAGTATTTTATTTACCCTTCCAAACCCTTTTGGCACCTCGGTGGCAATACCACAAATTTATTTGTTTTCTTTTGGCTTAGGGATCACATGGGCTAGTATGATGGCCATGCCTTATCAAATGTTAGCGGCCTCTATCCCCACTGATAAGACGGGTGTATATATGGGTATTTTCAATATGTTTATAGTGATCCCTATGATCATCCAAATTGTGAGCATGCAATATTTTGTATATGATCTCTTGGGACAAAATCCCATCAATGTGATTCGATTGGCAGGAGCCTTTTTAATTTTAGGCGGCATATTTTCTTTACGAGTGCAAACCCAACCCGTGGAAGACACCGCTGCTTAAAGCAGAAGTCATTCCAAATTAATACCTTTGTTTAACAAACCCTTCGGATGAAAAAAGACCAGAATAGACGTGCAGCATTGGTATATCATGCCAAGCCAAGGCCCGGGAAAACAGAAGTCATTCCAACCAAAAATTATCGCACTCAGCGCGATTTATCACTAGCTTATTCACCTGGGGTGGCGCACCCTTGTTTAGAAATAGAAAAAGAAACTGCTTCGGTTTATAAATATACCAATAAAGGAAATTTGGTGGCTGTTATTTCAAACGGAACGGCTGTTTTGGGTTTGGGAGATATTGGCCCCAATGCTTCAAAACCCGTTATGGAGGGCAAAGCCCTTTTATTTAAAATATTTGCTGGCATTGATGTTTTTGACATTGAAGTAGACGCCAAAGACCCTGATGAATTTATTGCTGCTGTAAAGGCCATTGCACCCACGTTTGGTGGAATAAATCTAGAAGATATCAAAGCACCAGAGGCCTTTGAAATTGAGCAGCGACTAAAAGAAGAACTCGATATTCCCGTGATGCATGACGACCAACACGGAACGGCCATTATTTCTTGTGCTGCCCTTTTAAACGCCGCTGAATTGAGCCATAAAAAAATGGAAGACCTTAAAATTGTGGTTTCGGGTGCCGGAGCTGCGGCCATTTCGTGTTCTAAACTTTATGTGGCTTTTGGTGTAAAAAAAGAAAACCTCATAATGACAGACTCAAAAGGGGTTATTCGGGCCGATCGTGAACAACTGACTCCAGAAAAAGCGCACTTTGCCACAGCACAAAACGTCAACACACTTGAGGAAGCACTGCACAACGCCGATGTTTTTATTGGCCTCTCTAAGCCAGGAATTTTAACACCAAAAATGCTTAAAACAATGGCTCAAAACCCCATTGTTTTTGCCATGGCCAATCCCGATCCTGAAATAGATTACCACCTGGCCTGCCAAACCCGTGAAGATGTAATTATGGCCACTGGTCGATCTGATTACCCTAACCAAGTTAACAACGTTTTAGGTTTTCCTTTTATTTTCAGGGGCGCCCTAGATGTTCGTGCAACCAAAATTAACGAAGCAATGAAAATGGCTGCCGTTGAAGCCTTGGCGGCCTTAGCCAAAGAGCCTGTGCCAGAGCAGGTAAATGTGGCTTATGACGAAACCCGTTTGCGTTTTGGAAAAGAATATATTATTCCCAAACCTTTTGACCCTCGTTTAATCATAAAAATACCTTCAGCGGTAGCAAAAGCTGCCATTAAATCTGGGGTAGCAACACAATCTATCGAAGATTGGGAGGCCTATGAAGAAGGCCTAGAAGCGCTTTTGGGGAATGACCAAAAATGGATTCGTTTATTGCACGATAGAGCTAAAGCCGCACCAAAACGTGTTGTCTATGCAGAAGCGGATTGTATGGATGTGTTAAGAGCCGCTCAAATTGTGCAAGAGGAAAATATGGGAACCCCCATTTTGTTGGGTAACAAAGAGGTTATTGAATCCTTGCGAAAAAAATTAGATTATGTGGCGGCGGTAGAAATTATCGATCCCAAAGACGAGGCAAATAAGGAATTGCGAAATCGTTATGCCGAATTGTTTTGGGAGGCCCATCAGCGTAAAGGATATACACTTTTTGATGCTGAAAGACTTATGCGGGAAAGAAATTATTTTGCGGCTATGATGGTTCAAAATAACGATGCTGATGCAATGATTTCGGGCTACTCTAGAAATTATCCATCAGTGGTTAAACCTATTTTAGAGATCATCCCTAAAAATAAAGGAGTACAACGCGTGGCGGCCACCAATTTGATGCTCACCAAAAGAGGCCCCATATTTCTTTCAGACACCACCATCAATGTTGAACCCACTGCAAAAGAGTTGGTCACCATTGCCCAAATGACAGCTAAAACGGTTGCTTTATTTGGTTTTAAACCCGTGATTGGGATGCTTTCGTTCTCCAATTTTGGATCTACGCGCTTTCCTCAGGCCAAAAAAGTGTCAGATGCTGTAAAAATGTTACATAGAAAAAATCCGGATCTTGTGGTTGATGGCCCGATACAGTCCGATTTTGCTTTTAACAAAGAAATGCTCGAAGAACGATTTCCTTTTTCCAGTTTATCCAACAAGAATGTAAACACCCTCATATTCCCAAACCTTGATGCGGCAAACATTACTTATAAATTAATGAAAGAGCTCAATGAAAACCTTTCCATTGGCCCCATATTGATGGGCTTGAGCGAACCCATTCACGTGTTGCAATTGGGGGCATCTGTAGAAGAAATCGTAAACATGTCGGCCGTGGCTGTTATTGATGCGCAAACCAAAAAAAATAAATCCAAAGCATGATCACACAAATCACTGGCCGTTTGGTTGAGAAAACGCCCACCACACTTGTGGTAGATTGCCACGGTATAGGGTATGAAGTGCATATTTCATTGCACACATTTTCTCAAGTCAAAGCGGAAGAACAAATCAAGCTCTATACTCATTTGCAAATTCGAGAAGATGCCCACACACTTTTTGGATTTCACACCCTTTTAGAAAGAAGTATATTTCGTTTATTGCTTAGTGTTTCTGGCATTGGTGCTGCCACAGCAAGAACAATGTTGTCTTCGTTGGCCCCCCTAGAAATTCATGCAGCCATTATTAATGAAGATTTGGCCACCATAAAAGGGGTCAAAGGCATTGGATTGAAAACGGCCCAAAGAGTTTTAATTGAGCTGAAAGACAAGATGCTACAGCTCCATGAAAGTGAACAAATTCCACAATTAAAAAACAATACAATCAAAGAAGAAGCGTTATCAGCATTAGAGGTGTTGGGATACCCCAGACGTCAGGCTGAAAAAGTGATTGATAACGCCATTCAAAGCCAAGCTGATAGCTCCGTAGAGGAGTTGATCAAAACGGCTTTGAATAAATTATAAATTTTGATTGAAAAGTACCGGATTTTAAATACAAGATACGCGCTACATCTTTTACTGCTACTGCTTTGTTTTTTTGTGAACAGTGGCCTTTTGAGGGCACAGGACAATGCAGAAACAGGAGCGGATCTAGGAAAAATCAACATGCCCCTGCCGCAATCTATTGTGAGTAAATATGTTTATGATCCGCTCACAGAACGCTACATTTTTGCAGAAGAAATTGATGGCTATCCCATTGGCATACCCTTGGTGCTCACCCTTGAAGAATTTGAGGCCTTGGTGCTTAAAGAAAAAATGGAAGCCTATTTCCAAGATAAAATTGCTGCCTTAAGCGGGAAAAGCTCCAATTTAGAAGAAAGCCAGAAAAATTTGTTGCCCGAAGTGTATGTGAACAACAAGTTTTTTCAAACCATTTTTGGAAGCAACACTATAGATGTGGTACCCCAAGGTTCCATTGGTATTGATTTAGGCGTGCGCTATCAGAAAACCGACAACCCAATAAGTTCGCCTCGAGACCGACGAAATTTTGGTTTCGATTTTGACCAACAAATCAGTTTGAGTTTGCTTGGCAAAATAGGGGAGCGTTTGCAAATTGTTGCTAATTACGATACCGAATCAACCTTTGACTTTCAAAACTTAATTAAAATTCGTTTTAATCCACCCACTGCAGCAGAGGCTGCAGACTTGCTGCCAGGAAGTTTAGGCCGTCAAGCAGGTGCCCTTCAAAGCCGTTTGCAACAAGCGCAAGAAACCTTAGGCGAAGTGAAACAAGGTGTGGATCAGGCCCGTTCTGCCATTAATCAAACAAAACAAAAAATTGAGGCCCTAAAAAACAATGTAAATAATTTGCCCAATAGCACGGAACAAATTTCCAACCGGGTAAGTAATTTTTTAAACGGAAATGTGACCGAAGACGGCATTTTACAAAACATAGATATTGGAAATATAAGCATGCCCATAAACAGCAATTTGATTCAAGGAGCACAAAGTTTGTTTGGGGTGCGCACCGATTTGAAATTTGGAAGAACCACGATAACCAGTGTTTTTTCAGAGCAACGATCGCAATCACAAAACATCACCACACAGGGGGGTGGCACGTTGCAAGAATTTGACCTCTTTGCCTTGGATTATGAAGAAGACCGCCATTATTTTTTAGCCCAATATTTTAGAGATAACTACGATGCATTTCTAAAAACATATCCCTATATCAATTCCCCAATGCAGATTACCCGTCTAGAAGTGTGGGTAACCAACCGAGGGGCTCGAACACAAAATGTAAGAAATATTATTGCCCTCCAAGATTTGGGTGAAGCACACCCAGACAAGGTGCGTCTTGACGAAGTGAGTGCTTCTTTTTTTACGACTAGCGATTCAAATGCACCACCAGACAATCGCGTGAATAAATTAGATCCAAAGGCGATTGGTTATGGCGGACTTCTAACGGAGGCTGTGCGTGATATTGCCACTGTAAAAAATAGTTTCAATGTTT
>CAZTYX010000031.1:0-16101 GCA_964617385.1 uncultured Flavobacteriaceae bacterium
AATTGGGTAAAATCATGTGGAATAAATGCGGGATGTCTCGCAACGAAAAAGGGCTTAAAGAAGCAATAAAAGAAATTAAAGACCTACGTGAAGATTTCTATAAAAACGTTAATGTGCCTGGTACCCAAAATGAATTTAATGAACAACTGGCCAAAGCGGGTCGGGTGGCAGACTTCTTAGAGCTGGGAGAGCTTTTTGCTAAAGACGCCCTTGAACGTACCGAATCTTGTGGGGGTCATTTTAGAGAAGAATCCCAAACGCCAGAAGGAGAGGCACTAAGAGATGATGCCAATTTCACTTTTGTTTCAGCTTGGGAATATCAAGGAGAACCGGCCAAGGCAAAACTCCATAAAGAGGCTTTGAACTATGAAGAAATTGAAGTAAAAACACGGTCTTATAAGTAATCAGCCAATAGATATCGTATTTAGATGAAAAAGTCCATGAAAAAGTACAAGAATTAATTACATAAAAGAATTAAATGTTAAACGCTTTTATTAAGTCAATAAGTAAAAAAAATGACGATTGCCTATTGGCTAAAACACTATAGATTATGAGATTGACATTAAAAATATGGCGCCAAGCCAACACCACAGCAACTGGAAAGTTTGAGACCTATCTCATGGACAATGTTTCTCCCGATATGTCTTTTTTAGAAATGATGGATGTGCTTAACGAACAGTTAATGGCCCAAGGCATAGATCCGGTAGCTTTTGATCATGATTGTCGTGAGGGAATATGCGGCATGTGTTCTATGTTTATCAACGGAGAAGCCCATGGCCCAGACCGTTTGGTGACGACTTGTCAATTGCATATGCGAAAATTCAAAGACGGTGAAACCATTACCATAGAACCCTTTCGTGCCAAAGCATTTCCTGTGATTAAAGATTTGGCCGTTGATCGTTCTTCCTTTGACCGCATTCAACAAGCAGGTGGATTTGTGAGTGTAAATACTTCAGGAAATACACAAGACGCCAATGCCATTCCCATAGACAAACACGATGCCGACAAAGCCTTTGATGCTGCCACCTGTATTGGTTGCGGGGCCTGTGTGGCCACCTGTAAAAATGCTTCTGCAATGTTATTTGTTTCGGCTAAAGTCTCGCAATATGCCTTGTTGCCACAAGGTAAAGTTGAAGCCACCGACCGCGTCTTAAATATGGTTAAACAAATGGACGAAGAAGGGTTTGGCAATTGTACCAATACTGGAGCATGTGAGGTGGAGTGTCCTAAAGGAATATCTCTTGAAAATATCGCCCGAATGAATCGGGAGTATCTAACGGCTAGTTTAAAAGGTTAGATCATCATCAATTCATCATAGTGTGCCATGGCTGTTTTGCAGCCAAGGGTGAGTAATTCTTCTTTTGAAAATTGAGTGGCTACACCCACCACGTCCATTCCAGCAGTTAGGGCAGCGGCAATGCCCGATTGGGTGTCTTCAAACACCAAACAATTCTTTGGATCTATGCCTAATTTTTTTGCTGCGGTAAGAAATATTTCGGGATGTGGTTTGCCTTCAATCACTTCATGTCCCCCCGTGGTAGAATGAAAATAAGAGTGGAGGTGAAGGGCGTCAAAAATAAAATCAATATTTTGTTGATCACCCATGGTGGCCACACCCATTGGAGTTTTATCCTTTGAAAGTTGTTCTAAAAAAGGTCTTAAACCCTTTATGGCTTGTACGTGTGGGGCATACAATTCACGGTAGCGTTTTTCTTTATACGTTCCAATTTCAAGAAGCTTTTTTGGATCTGAAATATGAGGAAAAAGGCGCGCCATAATTTCCACCAAAGAGCCTTTGTGATAATGGATATCAAACGTTTCGTAGCTGAGATCGAGTTGATGTAAGGCAAAAAAATCAATCCACGATTGTTTGTGATAGGCCATGTTGTCTACCAAGGTGCCGTCCATATCAAAAAGTAGGGCTTTTTTGTTAAACCGTTGCAGGAAAGGGTTATTTTTAAAATTCATAACAGCCGATGATGGTCAAAGATAGACAAGATGAATTAATGGTGGCTTTACTGCAAATGGATCCTGTTTGGCAGCAACCAGCGACCAATAGAGACCGGCTTACACCCCAAATTAAGGCAGTGGCTCCAACAACCGATGTAATTGTTTTGCCCGAAATGTTTACCACAGGTTTTTCTATGGCCCCTAGCCAATGGGCGGAGCCCATGAACGGGCCCACAACACAATGGATGCAAGCCCTAGCCAACGAATATCAAACCGTTTTGGCAGGCAGCATAATTATAGAAGAAAACGGGTCTTTTTTTAATCGCTTATTATGGGTGGCTCCAAATCAAGCGATTCAATATTATGACAAACGACATGGCTTTACGTTGGCCGGTGAACATTTAAAATATTCGAATGGAAAAACCGATGGCATAGTGCACTATAAAGGCTGGAAAATTTGCCTCCGTATTTGCTATGATTTACGTTTTCCAGTATGGTGCCGCAATACCCAAGACTATGACTTATTATTGTTTGTGGCCAACTGGCCTCTTGCTCGTTTGCAAGCTTGGGATGCATTGCTCAAGGCACGTGCCATAGAAAACATGAGCTATTGTTGTGGCGTAAACATTGTTGGAGAAGACCCCAAAGGAAACGTGTACAAAGGCCACTCAGCCGGGTATGATGCTTTGGGAAACTGTCTCACAGCATCCTTTGTAGAAATGGAGACTATTCTGACGGTTCGTCTAAATTATCAGGAACAGCAAGCACTCCGGAAACAGTACCGATTTTTAGCAGATCGAGATAATTTTGAGTTACATTAAACGTCTCATTCAAATCCCAATTGGCCCGCAATTCTATGGGTTGTGCAGTGAGGGTGAGCGGATCCAAAAAATAAATCACCGGTTCAGGTTGCAAGTTTTTTAAATAATTACCCGTGTCCCATTGTTTATTCCCGTTCACATCTTTGATTAAGCGCACATAATAGGTACCTGCATCCAATAACGGAAATTCATAGACCCCAGTGGTGTTGGGCGTATCATAAAATCGTTTTACGGCTAATGAATTGTCTAGCAATTGTAAAATAAACGGTTCAGGATCATCATACCGCAGGCGAATAAAGAGATTGCCATAATCTTCAATTTTTTTAGTGGCAATTTTAAATTTAAGGGTATCGTTGGTGTTGCCCATAAAATCAACCATTGCGTCTGGGAAAAGTGTAATGTTATAGTTGTCGTTGGGTAGCGTCTTAAAATTGACCTCAATACGATCATAATTTTCGATCACTTTTAGAGCCACGGGAATTGGAATTGAATCTTTACCAAAAACAGTCACTTTGGTACTGTCTGTGGCTATAATGGGCAGGTTAGATCCAATCACGTAGGGTGCGGTTAAGGATAAATTTCCTTTAGTTTGTGCACTCACAACCAAAGAATCGGCCAAGGGTTCGGGTTGTTTTAAATATACGGTTTTTGTCAGCAAGGTGTCTCGTATAGGAAAAGCAAATTGTAAAGAATCTAGTGCAGCTCCTTTAAACCAAAAATTTAACGAATCAACTTCACGATTACGATTTATCAAATAAGAAAAATCTTTGGGTAGGGGCGTAACAACATCAAATTCTTGCTCCTCATAGGCACCGTAATGTCCCAAATAGATATGGTGATCATTCACATATACAGGGTCTGCCCAGGCAAAGTTTCGGATTTCTTGGAAGAGATTTAGCGTCACTAAACTGTCTGTGGGTAAAGTAACAGGCGTTGACAAAAACCCTATTTTATCAGTAGCTTGATCAAACAAATAATTGCTGCCCACATCTTGTAGGGCGATGAGTTGATAGTTACCGGCCTTTAAGTTTTTAAATTCAAACAATAGGGTATCTAAAGTATTGGTCACATAAAAAGGTTTTTTAGTATAAATGGTAGAATCGGTATAGCTGCTGTCTATGGGATACAGTTGTAGGGAAATAAAGCGCTCCGTATCTTTTTCAAAGGCGTCAAACACACGGCCTTTTAGGGTTAGTGAATCAATTTCATCTCCTGTAGAGAATACATACGTGAAATAGGGGAGTGGATTAGATTCATTAAAATCTACAATGCTTTCACCAAAATTAAACGTATAGGTTGTGTTTTCTAATAGACTGTCTTTTAAGACAATAGTCACCTTTTTGGCCGCTCCAGTTTGGGGATACACCGTATATTTATCTCGTTCTAGCGGGGGGGAAACAATCAATTGTTTGCTAAGATCTTTGAGGCTAATGTATTCATCAAAAGTTAATCGAATTTCCGATTTGTCAAATTGAACCGTATTCAATTTGGGAGAAGCATTAATGAGCCGCGGAGGAATAGAGTCTTTGGGACCTCCTGTGGGACTGCCAGGCTTGGCGCATTCCACCAACAGGGTGAGCATAGATAAGCAATAAAGGATTTGCGTCCATTTCATTGCTACAAAATAACACAATATTGTATTTAGAACCTATATCCAACCACAGCAATACTCAATTTTATTTTGGATTGGTTTAAAAGCATTCGAGCACAAGCGGTGAGTGTTGCTCCTGTAGTTACCACATCATCTACCAAAACAAAATGGCCTTTGCAATGGTCTGGAATGGTGCCCCGCTTAAAAGCATTTTGAATGATTTTCCAGCGGTTGCTTTGGTTGGCCAACGCCAAAGGAGGTGTGTAAACGGCTCGACATACCCACTGCGAATAAACCGGTTTTTGTAGTATGGTGCCCATAGCTTGGGCAATAACTTCTGCTTGATTATACCCCCTTTCTCGTTGCCGTTGGGGGTGAAGTGGAACAGGAATAATACCTGAAATGGAATGAAAGTAACGACTCTTTAGTAAGGCTTTTCCTAGCCACCGGCCAAAATAAACACCCATTTGACGTTGCTTATCATATTTTAATTGATGAATTAATTTGGCCAACATTCCATCTTTTTGAAAATAGCAGAGTCCCGCGGCATGTTCAAGCGGTAAAAGAGCTTTTAATTGTTGATATAAGTTATTGTTTGGCTGTTCAAAATGGTCTGTGTAGGGCAATTGTAATATACAAGAAGTGCAAACCTTTTTTTCGTGTGGCGCCAAAAAAGCACGGCAAGCCAAACAATTTCGGGGAAAGGTGAAGTCGGCTAAACTTTGAATAATTTCAGAGTATATTTTTTTCATGGAAAATTTTTGAGCAACTCTTAAAGATAGCAAAAAGCTTTATTTTTGCAGCATGAAAAATGCGACAGATCAATTTAAAAAAGTTATCTCCCACGCAAAAGAATACGGTTTTATATTTCCTTCTAGTGAAATTTATGACGGTTTAAGTGCTGTATATGATTACGGCCAAAATGGGGTGGCTTTAAAAAATAATATTCGAGAATATTGGTGGAAAGCCATGGTGCAACTGCACGATAATATTGTGGGCTTAGACGCTGCCATATTTATGCATCCAACCACTTGGAAAGCTTCAGGCCATGTGGATGCTTTTAATGACCCATTGATTGATAATAAAGATTCCAAAAAACGCTATCGTGCCGATGTGCTTATAGAAGATCATGTGGCTAAAATTGAGGCTAAAATTGAAAAGGAAGTGGCCAAAGCTGCCAAGCGTTTTGGTGCCGCTTTTGACAAAGCCCAATTTTTAGAAACCAATCCACGTGTGTTGGGCTATCAAGAAAAGGCTGATGGTATTCTAAAACGGATGGGCAAGGCGTTGGAGGATGAAAATTTAGCCGATGTTAAAGCCCTTATCGAAGAATTAGAAATTAGCTGTCCTGAATCAGGATCTCGAAATTGGACCGATGTAAAACAATTTAACCTCATGTTTGGAACCAAACTGGGCGCCAGTGCCGATTCGGCGATGGATTTATATCTCCGTCCCGAAACAGCACAAGGTATTTTTGTCAATTTTTTAAATGTCCAGAAAACAGGACGTATGAAATTGCCCTTTGGTATTGCCCAAACTGGAAAAGCCTTTAGAAATGAAATTGTGGCTCGACAATTTATTTTTAGAATGCGCGAATTTGAACAAATGGAAATGCAGTTTTTTATTCCTCCTGGCAGCCAAAAAGAATGGTATGCTCATTGGAAAGAAAAACGCCTCCAATGGCATTTGGCACTTAACATGGGTGAAGACAATTATCGCTTTCACGACCACGATAAGCTAGCTCACTATGCCGATGCTGCTTGCGACATTGAATTTAAATTTCCTTTTGGATTCAAAGAACTAGAAGGGATTCACTCCCGCACCGATTTTGATTTGGGTAACCATCAAAAATACAGTGGTAAAAAACTACTCTATTTTGATCCCGAACGCAATGAAAACTATACCCCCTATGTGTTAGAAACTTCCATTGGATTAGACCGTATGTTTTTGGCCGTATTTTCTCATGCACTGCAAGAAGAAGCACTGGAAAATGATACCTCAAGGGTGGTCTTGAAAATTCCGCCGTTTTTGGCTCCCACCAAAGTGGCTGTATTGCCCTTGGTCAAAAAGGATGGCCTACCCGATGTGGCTCAAACCATTGTGAATCAACTTCAATGGAGCTTTACCGTGGCATATGATGAAAAAGATGCTGTGGGCAGACGTTACAGAAGACAAGATGCCCTGGGAACGCCCTATTGTATTACGGTAGATCATCAAACTTTGGAAGATCAAACCGTAACCTTGCGCCACCGCGATACAATGGAGCAAGAGCGAGTGGCCATTGTGGCGTTGCAAAGTTTATTGGAAGAAAAAGTGTCGATAACCTCAGTTTTAAAGCGGCTTTAAAATCGCTTTCCAATAGAAAACCCGATACGGGGATAAGCTCGAATTTTTTGCTCGTTTAAATATCGTCCGGCACCAGCAAAAAATTCAAAACTATATTGGTTGTAATTTAAAAATTTATAGCCTACACTTAACCCTAGAGAAACACCTAAATATTCTTGTATTATTAGTGGTTCATTTCCCCTACAGTTATAATCATCACAGTCATAAAACTCGGTTTCACCTAAGTTGATTCCAGAAAAGAGTTCTGTGAAAAAGCCTTTATTGTTAGCCTTTTCCTTGTTTTCAAAATAGATGCGGTAAAAAGGAGCAAGTTCGATTTTTTCATACCTGTAATCTTCGTCTAATCCAAAATTAATAAAGCCATAAAGGCCAAAACTGGAGTGTTCGTTTAAAAAACGCTCATAAGTAACACCAACGGCGGGCATAATGAGGAGTTCGAGCATGTTGAGTTTCAACTCCTGTTCCCCCTTGTGAAAATTTTCGGATGCTGACGGTTTAGTTGTTTGGCTCTTAAGAAAAATGGGAAATAAAAAGAGGGATAGTAGAATAATGGGGCATTTCATGAACATGTATTTTTTTGGTTTCCTCAACCAACAAAATTTATGCCATAGTTAGCAATAGAGATTCGTTTTTATAACCCCTAGGTTTTTTTATCTTCGTAAAAAACAATCGTTGAAAATACTTTCATACAACGTAAATGGAATTCGAGCAGCCCTCAACAAGGGTTTTGCTCAATGGCTGCAAGCCGCTGCTCCTGATGTGATTTGTATTCAAGAAACCAAAGCCCTTAAAGAACAGGTGGAGGTGTCGGTTTTAGAACAATTGGGATATCATCACTATTGGTTTTCAGCCCAAAAAAAGGGCTATAGTGGTGTGGCCATTTTTACCAAAAAAGAACCGAATCAGATTGTTTATGGCACAGGCATCGCATCAATGGATTATGAAGGGCGTGTAATTCGAGCCGATTTTGAGGCGTGTTCCGTCGTAAGTCTTTACCTGCCCTCGGGCACCAACATTGAACGCTTGGGGCATAAGTTCAGCTTTATGGACAACTTTCAGAAGTATATTGATGACCTTAAAAAAACACATCCTAATCTTGTGATTTGTGGCGATTATAATATTTGTCATGAAGCCATAGACATTCATGACCCGGTGCGCAATAAAAACGTTTCTGGATTTCTACCCGAAGAACGTGCTTGGTTGGATCAATTTTTAAAGCGAGGCTTTGTGGACAGTTTTCGAAGCCTTAATCCACAGCCACATCAATACAGTTGGTGGAGTTATAGAGCCAACGCCCGAAACAACAACAAAGGCTGGCGTATAGATTATGCCTTGGTGGCAGAACCCCTAAAAAAAAATATTCACAGAGCCTTTCTCTTGCCAGATGCTAAGCATTCGGATCACTGCCCTGTGGGCCTCGAACTTAAATTTTGAACCATGTTGAATAAGATTATTTTTTTACTCTCTATTTTGCTAATAACTCAAGGGTGCGTGTCAACACGTGTTTTTAATGATTTAGAAGAACGGTATATCAATCTGAAACTTGATTTTGAGACCCTCCAACAAAAAAAAGACAGTTTGCAAGTGGCCGCCCAGCATTGGAATCAACAAAGTGATTCTTTAGAAGGGGTACTTCAACAAGCTCAAAAGACGCTAAGCCGATTGGAAAAATCACATCAACAACTTCAAAAAAATTATGCCTTATTGGAAAAAAGCAGCGACAGTTCACTGCAAAAAACCTTGGCAGAAAACCGGTCATTATTGCAGGCCATAGAAGAAAAACAACAGCAATTAGAACTACGTACTCAACGGGTCACCGAATTAGAATCGTTAATGGAAGCCCAAGAAACGGCATTGAATTCTCTTAAACAACGACTCTCAGATGCCCTTTTAAATTTTGAAGGCAAAGGCCTCACCGTAGAACAACGCAACGGAAAAGTATATGTGTCTATGCAAAACAAACTACTCTTTCGATCGGGTCAATGGCAGGTGGGCAAAGAAGGAAAACAAGCCTTAAGCCAGTTGGCTACGGTCTTGGCAGAAAACCCCGATATTGCCGTACTCATAGAAGGACATACCGACAATGTGCCGTATCAGGGCAAAAGCCCTTTAGTAGGAAATTGGGATTTATCTACCAAAAGAGCCACAGCAGTGGTTAATCTTTTGTTGGAAAATGAGGCTGTATTGCCCCAAAACTTAACTGCTGCAGGGCGCAGTGAATATTTGCCTATTGGCCCCAATAGCTCAACAGAGGGGAGGGCTGCCAACCGTCGGATAGAAGTCATTTTAAGCCCCAATTTAGATGAAATATCAGCATTATTAAAAACCTTTTAAAATGGAATACAAAGAACTTCCCGGCACGGGAATAGCGGTGAGCAAAATTTGTCTGGGCACCATGACTTGGGGCAATCAAAATACAGAGGCTGAAGGGCATGAGCAGATGGATTATGCCGTGTCTAGAGGCATCAATTTTTTTGATACAGCAGAACTTTACGCAGTGCCCCCTTCTAAAGAAACGCAAGGTGAAACCGAACGTATTATAGGCACATGGTTTAAAAAAACTGGCAATAGAAAAGACATCATTTTAGCTTCAAAAATTGTTGGACCAAGAGATTTTACCAAACACATTCGGACGGATGAAAGCTATTCTAAAAAAACGATAGACGAAGCCATTTATGGGAGTTTAAAACGCATGCAAACAGATTACATTGATCTCTATCAATTGCATTGGCCAGAACGTCCTACCAACTTTTTTGGTGAACGGGGCTATACCTATCAAAAGGGTGATGTGTGGGAAGAAAACTTCGAATTGGTTTTGGATGCCTTTCAAGAACATGTTAAAAAAGGAACCATCCGCTATGTGGGCTTGTCTAATGAAACCCCTTGGGGCACCATGCGATTTTTGCAAGCTGCGGGACCCAACCGCCCAAAAATGATTACAGTGCAAAATCCATATTCTTTACTAAATCGTTTGCCTGAAATTGGTTTGGCTGAAATATGCCACCGCGAAAATGTGGGCCTTTTGCCCTATTCCCCCCTGGCCTTTGGCACCTTAAGTGGAAAATACAGAAAGGGAAATCAACCTCCTAAAAGCCGCTTGACTCTTTTTCCGCATTACGATCGATATAGCAGTGCTCAATGCAATAACGCGATTGATGCCTACTATGAATTGGCGCAAAATCATGGGCTCACACTCACCGAAATGGCTTTGGCGTTTGTAAACGATCGGCCTTTTGTGACCAGCAATATAATTGGGGCAACAACCCTTGAACAACTCAAAGAAAATATTGATTCTGCTGCGGTAAAATTGTCCGATGAAGTGTTGGAAGGTATTGATGCCATTCAAAACCAATATCCCAATCCGGCACCATAATACAAATTTTATTTAAAAAGATTTAATGGGTTCTTTTTACACACCTCAGGGGATGGCATTGATCAACTCTCGGGTGTGTATGCTTTGCGGATTCTTATAGAGCTGATCGGCTTCCTGCATTTCCACTAGTTTCCCTTCATGTACCACCATGACGCGATCAGACATATATTTTACCACGGACAAATCATGGGAGATAAAAAGATAGCTGAGGTTGAAAGCTTGCTTTAATTGATTTAAAAGATTCAGTACTTGTGCTTGTACCGAAATATCAAGTGCCGCCACACATTCATCACAAATTACCAGCTTTGGTTCAGGAGCTAGCGCTCGAGCAATAACCACCCGTTGTCGCTGTCCCCCCGAAAGTTCATGTGGATACCGTTGAGCATAGTCTGGCGTCAGGCCTGTTTTTTCTAATAAATCGTATATGCGATCCTTAATTTTTTTTGCTGTTAGACCTTGGTGATGAACTCGCAAAACTTCACCAATGGCAGCGCCCACAGTTTTTTGTGGATGCAATGCTGCATAGGGATCTTGAAAAATATATTGCACATCTTTGCGAAAGGCTTGAAGTTTTTTGGGATTCATTATAGTTCCTTCAAAGCAAACTTGCCCTTTTTCTGGAGGGTCTAAAAAAATGAGCGCCCGCCCTAGTGTTGATTTTCCCGAGCCAGAAGCCCCAACCAAACCTAAGGTTTCCCCTGGGTAGAGTGAAAAAGAGAAATCGTGAAGGGTGGGTTTGTTTTTTTTAGTAAAACCAAAAAGGCCATTGTTTTGATGTGTTTTTTGTAAACCCGAAACGGTGAGCAAGGGCACTTTAGCATACAACTTTTGATGCTTTTTCGAGCGTGTCTCAGCCGAAATGATTTGTGGTTTGAATGTTTGATTTTGATAATCTTGGACAGTGGGTAATTTTTGGTAGCGTTTTTTTAAATCGGGTCGGGCAAAGAGTAAGCCTTTAGTATAAGGATGCGTTGGATTTTTAAACAGTTCTTTAACGGTATTTGTTTCCACAATTTGCCCTTCTTTCATGACAATAACACGTTCTGCAAAGGTTTTAACTAAGGCCAAATCATGAGAGATAAAAAGGATGCTCATGCAGTGTTTTTTCTGCAGTTGCAGCAAGAGTTCCAGAATTTCCTTTTGCACGGTCACATCCAATGCAGTTGTGGGCTCGTCTGCCACTAGTAATTCGGGTTTGCAAAGCAGCGCCATGGCAATCATCAGGCGCTGTTTTTGGCCCCCACTTAAGGCATGTGGATAGGCGTTTAAGATATGTTCTTTGGGATGAAGATGCACTTCCTCCAAGGCCATTTCAATTTTCTCTCTTTGTTGCTTGGGCGAGAGGGCGGTGTGTAATTGAAGTACTTCTAGGAGTTGTTTGCCACAGCGCATAGAAGGATTTAAACTTGACTGTGGTTCTTGAAAAACCATTCCAATTTGTCGGGTTCTAATGTTACGCCACTCGGGTTCTGTAAGAGCTAAAAGTGACCTCTCTTTAAAGTGGAGTTGAGTGGCATTGAGGGTTGTCTTTTTAGGTTGTAAACCCAGTAAAGACAATGCTGTTAATGATTTTCCACTACCAGATTCTCCCACCAAGGCCACACGCTCGTTAGATGCTACCTGAAAATCGATACCCTTTAACAAACTTCGTCCCTCCAGTGCTAGGTGTAAACCGGAGATGTTTAGCAATGGAGGAGCTTGTTGATTTAACACAGTCCTTTAAGAAGTGTTTTTAGAGATTCATTTTTTTCAATTCCGACACGGCATAGTTGGCCGCTCTTGCTGTAAGTGCCATATAGGTGAGCGAAGGGTTTTGAGTGGCTGAAGAAGCCATACAAGCTCCATCGGTAACAAACACGTTGGGCACTGTATGTAATTGATTATGCTTATTAAGCACAGAGGTTTTAGGCTCTTTCCCCATACGAGCCGTACCCATTTCATGAATTCCTTTTCCAATGGGTGCATTAGAATCGTAAATATTAACATTCTTACACCCCGCCGCTTCCAACATTTCGGCGGCTTGCACTTTCCAATCCTCTTTCATCAAACGTTCATTTTCTTTAAACTCAGCGTCAAAAACGATGGTAGGAAGACCATAGGCGTCTAACTTTTCATAGTTTAAATACATTCTGTTTTCATGATAGGGGAGCACTTCACCAAAACCGCCCATACCAATGCTCCATCCACCAGCGTTGAGTATGTTTTCTTTGAACTTTTTGCCATAACCAAATTCAGCCACTGTTTCAGACCAATTGCCACGGCTGGCACCCCCTTGATACCCATAGCCTCTCAAGAAATCGACGCCTTTATCTTGTTTGCCTAAGTTTCTAAATCGAGGAATATAAAACCCATTGGGTCTTCTGCCTGTAAAATAATTTTCTTTAAAGCCATCATATTGTCCAGAGGCACCACTGCCCAATTGATGGTCCATAATATTGTGCCCTAACTCACCACTATCATTCCCCATTCCGTTGGGGAAACGATCTGATTTGGATTGCATCAAAATGGCTGTAGAGGCCATAGATGAAGCGCATAAGAAAACAATTTTCGATTTAAACTCAAGCACTTCTTTGGTAAGGGCATCCACCACTTTCACTCCAGTGGCACGTTGTGTTTTGGGGTCATATAGTACTTCGGCAACAATAGAATCGGGTCTAAGCGTCATATTTCCAGTCGCTTCTGCTGCGGGTAAAGTTGAAGAATTGGAACTGAAATAGGCGCCAAAAGGACAACCCCGATCACATCGATTTCTAAATTGACAGGCCGATCTTCCGGCACCCGTTTTGGTGCCTTGAGTGATGTGAGCCACCCGACCAACGGTTAAAACACGATCATCATATTTAGATGCGATGGTGTCTTTTAAATGCGATTCTAAGCAATTTAACTCCATGGCAGGAAGAAAAATACTGTCGGGCAGTTGGGGAAGGTTTAATGCCTCACCACTAATACCGATGTGTTTTTCTACGTGCTCATACCATGGTTTTATGTCTTTATATCGAATGGGCCAATCGACACCAATGCCTTCCCGAGCATTTGATTCAAAATCTAAATCGCTCCAACGATAGGTTTGTCTTCCCCAAATGAGGGAACGCCCACCCACTTGTTTTCCACGGATCCAATCAAAGGGTTTGTCTTCATCATAGTCGTGTTCAGCATCGTTATTATAAAAATGGCGCTTAAATTCGTTTACACCCCAACGTTTTTGTTTTTCGTAATTTTTTAAAACATCTTTTGGAGTGCTCCCCCCGTGCGGCACATCCCAAGGATCGAGGTGCATAGTAGGATAATCTTCCACGTGTTTGACCATTCTTCCGCGTTCTAAGACAAGGGTTTTTAGACCGTTTTCACATAATTCCTTGGCAGCCCAACCACCACTCACCCCAGTTCCCACAACAATAGCGTCATAGGTGTTGGTATCGTTATTTTGTATTTGCATTCGCGTTAAATTTGGTAAAAAGATACTGATTTTTTTTATTAGAAAACTCACTCTGTGGTGGGTCTAAAAATTTCTTCTTGCTCAAGCAGATTTTGATTTTGGAGTCGCAAATAGAGCTGAGCAATGGTGATCACATCTTTTTCACAATAAATAATAATACGGCTGAGGTTTTTTTCTTGATAATAAACCTGTGCAATTTGACTTCCGTCTATATCGTCTTTTGGAGATGGAATGCCTAACACATGAGCCAATAATTTGAGAGATGTATAGTGTTTGTAGTCTCCAAAACGCCACAGGTGCAGGGTGTCAATATGAGGCACTTCCCAAGGCTTAGCGTCAAAAAGAGCCAAAAGTTTCGGCAGTTTAATATTGTGCACCAGCATCCTTCGGGCAATATAGGGAAAGTCAAATTCTTTGCCGTTGTGTGCACAAAGGCGATGTTTGAGGGTTGCAAAATATAGGTCTAAAAGGGCTTTAAAATCCCTTAAAATTTGATCTTCTGAACCCGAAAAAGTTTTTAATCGAAATTGCCTCGGACTTGTTGCTGTGGTGAAGTAGCCAACCGAAATGCAAACAATTTTTCCGAATTCGGCCCAAATGCCAGCGCGTTCATAAAATGCTTCTGCCGTAACCCCTTCCTTTCTTTGGTAGGCTGTTTTTTCTTCCCAATAGGTTTTTTCAATGGAGGGCACCTCTTTATAATCGGCATATTGAGGCACTGTTTCAATGTCTAAAAATAGAATTTTGTTCAGGGGCGTTTTAGGGAACATTGGCGGTCATTTCTAGGGCGGCTTGCATGTAGACAAAAATATCTTCTGTGTACGGATTTCCAGGAATGGCTTTTCCTTTTTTGTGTCCTAACCGCACCACAATTAAATCTTCTTCAGGAAAAACAATAACATATTGCCCTAAATGACCACGCATCATAAACACATCTTCATTGTTGTATTGTTCTAACCACCAACCATAGCCGTATTCGGGACTTGTTACAAATCGCGGTTGAATAGATTTCGCCACAAATGCAGAGTCAAGTAAAGAGCGATCATTCCATTTTCCATAGGATTTAAACAATTTGCCAAAACGAGCAAAATCTCTAGCATTGGAGGCCAAACAGCAGTAGGCTTTTTCTAGCCCTTTGGCTTCACTATCAATTTGCCAAACCGCTTCGGCTGTTGCGCCCATGGGGTCCCAAAAATTTTCGTAGAGATATTCAGTTAGGTTTTTGCCCGTAGCTTCGCGCAATACCATCCCTAACAATTGGGTGGTGCCACTGCTATATTTAAATGCTTTGCCAGGGGGTGCGTCAATGGGTTGTTGAAGTATGATAGTAGCCAGGTCTTTCACAAAATAGGCCGCTGTGGTAATGGAAAAGGGGGAGTAATATTTTTCACTCCATTTTTGACCAGACGCCATTGAGGCAAGATCGCCCACGGTAACTTGATTCGCATAAGGGCCTTTGAGTTGGGGGATAAAATCGATCACTTTTTGATCCAAATTTTCAATGTAGCCTTGCTCGATGGCTTTTCCGAGTAGTGCCGAAATCATGCTTTTAACCATTGAAAAAGAGTTGCTTTTAGAAGCAGGGCCATAGTTTTCATAATACGTTTCGAAAATCAAACTGTCGTTTTTGATAACCAAAAAGGCTACGGTTTGAGTATCTTGATGGTAGGCTTCCAACGCCTTGCTCATTGTCATTTTATTATAGGCTGCGTGCAAAGGCCAAGGCTGGGGCGTTTTGGAGGCGGGCAGCACACGTGTGTCAAATTGTTTATAGTCCTCTAAAAAAGCTGTTTTGTGCCCTGTAAAATAGATTTTTGAAACAGCGGTTAATAGATAATTGTATTGAGAAATATAAAGCAGCCCAAAGAGAAGCAGGAGTATAAATACAAACCCTTTTAAAATTTTTTTCATCATCTCAAATATAAGGCGAAACCTTTTTACCGAAGATAGCCTTCGTGGGCCAAAAGTGCTTTTTTGTTTGCTAAGCCACCAGAATAGCCCACCAAAGAGCCATCGCTGCCAATCACCCGGTGACAGGGAATCATTATCAACACGGGGTTTTTTCCTATGGCTTGCGCCACCGCCCGCACAGCTTGAGTGTTGCCAAAGTGTTGCGCCACTTTGAGATAACTCACCGTGCTGCCTTTTGGAATTTCACGCAAAATGGCCCAGATTTTTTTTTGAAATAAAGTGCCCTGAAGGGCCATAGGAAAATTAAAGTGATAGTTTTTTTTCTCAAAGTAAAACTTCAACTGTTTAATTATATCGCTTTCAAATGTAGACAAAGAATCGCCTTTTTCTTTGGGTTGATTCACAAAATGAATTGACACAATATTCAACTTTTCAGTAGTAATTTCAATCCATCCCAAGGGGCTTTTATAAGTGCAGCGTCTTTTTTTCATTGTTATGAAATGTTTAATTCCAAGTTTGGTAAAGTTAAACAATTATCTTTTTTTTGAAAAAATGATTTACTTTAACGTGTAAAGACTACTAATGAAAACAAACCGAAGCTTTCCATGGCGGGGTGTTATGCCTGCTGTAACCACTCAGTTTAATGCAAAAGGATCCATAGACATGGAGGCCT
>CAZTYX010000032.1:0-9097 GCA_964617385.1 uncultured Flavobacteriaceae bacterium
AATTTTAAATCCCAAGGTATTTTTGTACGATAGCTAGGGTAGGTGGCAGTATTTGAGGGCTCTTGTTTGCGCATCCGTTGATCAGAAAAATCACTGGCTTGTCCAAACAAATCGTCATCACGCCCACCACCAGCAGTTGTTTCTTCCACCACTCGTTCGTTACCTTCCCCCTCAAAATCGGAGCTAGAAAAGGAGTAGTTTAATGTCATATTTCCACTAGTGAGCCGCAGTAAACCACCTCCATTGGTGATGTGGTATTTGTTGATACGCACATTGTTTTCGTTTAAGGTATAAGGATCAAAAGTACCGGCCACATTAACACTGAGCTTGTTTTTTAAAAGACTCAATCCAGTGCTCATTCGAACGGGGCTCCATCGGAGCGAATCAGCTGCAAAATTATGAGAGGTGGAGAGGTTAAGGTTGTTTAACAACACCACCTTTTTGAGCTCTTTAGCTGTAGAGTCTTTGCTTTTGACCTTGGCCTCAAAATTGTTTCCTATGGTGATACCCATACTATTAGCGTAGGCCTTGGAGGGCGTGCCAAACAAACTGCCTTGAAAACGTGTATATTCAGCCGTATGGCCTTCGGCATCAATCACATAGGTGTCATAATATTTTTCAAAGCTAGGTCGGGTGCTATACGTAACAGCAGGACGCAAGGTGTGGCGAATGGATTGAATTTTTTTATCCTCTTTAAAGTTTACAGTTCCATATAGGGTAAAGCCCACAGAAAGTCCATAGTTATACTGACGAAATGCGTCAAACCCGCTCAAGGTGTCTTTAATGGCTTCACCGGTTTCGGCATCATAGTCTCTAAATCGAATGGTGCGAGGTGTCCACACTTCATTATAGTTTCCATTGGCCGAAACACTAATGTATTTTAATACCTTAAAATTGGTGCTAATGGGAATGGTATGTTGCATACCGCTGTTAGCATTAGCAAACATTTCGGATCCAAAAAGATTTTCTTCACTTGTAATTATACGGTTTTCAGCGCGAGTGGTATATTGAAAATTAATGTTTTGAATAATTCCTTTTTTAGGGCCATTTTTGGGTGCAAAGGGGAAAATTCGTTCCATATTAGCCTGAAAGGTGGGGAGGGTAAGGTTGACTTGTTTGGATTTCGAATTTTGAGACATAGCCGTGGTTAGGGAAATATTAACTCTTGGATATTCGGGGAACGTTTTTTGATAGGAAATGGAAGAACTTAAATTATTATTTAAAAAATTAGCCGCATTGAGTTGATTGATGGAGCGCTGATAATAGTCACTACTCCCAAAGTTGACCGAGGCAGAAAAATTGGAATTTGGACTTGATTTAGGGTCTTTGCTGTGCGACCACCGCACGTTGAAAACAGTAGACTTTCCATAGCCAGGAAGTCCCCGTTCTTCTTGAATCAAGTTTTCATAACGCACACTAAAGTTACCCCTGAATTTGTAGCGTTTGTAGTATTGGCTATTGCCTTGAAATCCATAGCTTCCGTTGGTATAATAATCGCCTGTTAATCGAAAATCAAAATAATCAGATAAACTAAGATAATAGCCTCCATTTTGGATGTAATACCCCCGCACATTGCTCTCTCCAAAAGAGGGAAAAATAAAACCCGACTGTCCATTGGGTTTGGTTTTTGTGGAAGGAAAATAAGCAAAAGGTAGCGCCACGGGTGTGGGAATATCGGCAATAAACATATTGGTGAAACCGGTTATGATTTTTCCCCCAGGTATAATTTTTCCTTTTCGAATTTTAAAATAATAATCGATACCCTCTTGTTCGTCGCCTATTAATTTTCCGGCAGTGGTCACACGGGCATCTTTGATATAATAAACAGAATCATTTTCTTTTTTGGTAAGACGTGCAAATATGTCCATTCCATTTTGTCCCGATTTTGAATTCCAGATTAACGCCTTTTGGGTATCAAAATTGAAGCGAATAGAATCGGGGTTCACTTCATTCCCTCCCTGATTAAAATAGGGGGTCTGGGTTAAAATGCCTGTGGTGTCTTTCGAAATGCGCCCTGCATAAACCTCATTGGTTTTATAATCTAATACAATAATGCCTGCTCGGAGTTGAATGTCTTGATAATAGAGCTCGGCTTCGTCATAGAGATAGAGTTTATTTTCAGCCCGATTGATGCGCACATAATCTTTGGCTTTATAATTAACTTTTTCCAACAAGAGGGGTTCTTTATTGGCCACTTTAAGTGTGTCTTGTGCAAGACTGTCTAACACCGCATCTTGTGCAAAAAAAGCAAGGGGGAGCAAAAGAAAGCCCAAAAATATGTTACGAAACGATTTTGACTGCAAGATGTTTAGGCCTAAATTTGTGACTAATAATTTACCCACGGTCAAAATTAATCATAATTTTGAGGATGAAAATAGATTTTAACGCTTATTGTTCTTCAACACTGCGTTTTTTGCAATCAACTGCACGTCCCTTCCTTTCTTTCTATTTGCTTGTTAGTTTGATTATAATCATTATAAACCCGCACTCTGTTAGAGGACAAGAATCACCTTTTGTAGTGGTCTTAGATGCGGGACATGGAGGCAAAGACACGGGCAATAGGGGCAATGGCTATTACGAAAAGAAAATCGCTCTAAACATTGTGCTAAAAGTGGGGGCTGCCCTTGAAAAGCAGAAGGGAATAAAAGTTATTTATACCCGTAAAAATGATGTTTTTGTTGATTTAATTGAGCGCGCAAATATTGCCAACAGAGCCGATGCCGATCTGTTTATCTCCGTTCATTGTGATGCATTCACCAAATCTACGGTATATGGAGCGGGAACGTTTGTTTTGGGGTTGCATGCCAATGAGCGCAATTTTCAAGTGGCTCAAAAAGAAAATTCCGTAATCTTTTTAGAAGACGATTACGAACAAAAATACGATGGATTTGATCCTAACAATCCCGAATCAGTCATTAGTTTATTGCTCATGCAAGAAACCTATTTGGATCAAAGTATTGCCGCTGCAGGGACCATTCAGCAAAGCTTTGTAAAAAATTTAGAACGAAAAGACCGCACTGTAAAACAGGCAGGTTTTGTGGTCTTAAAATATACCTACATGCCCAGTGTGTTGGTTGAAACGGGTTTTTTGACCAATCCCAAAGAAGGTGCTTATTTGAATTCTGCTCAGGGGCAACAACAAATTGCCTCGGCCATTTCAAAAGCCATTATTAATTACAAGCAGATTTTATCAAACAGTGTGGCGGTTAATAGTCCATTACAAACAATTGTGCCTCAAGAAAGGGAAAGCAAGCCAACTGGCACTGTAGTAGAAAACGTCTCTTTTTCAGTCCAAATTGCGGCCAGTCAAAAAGCGATTCCCACGCGCCCCTATAATTTTAATGGGTTAAAAGAAGTGGTCAGACAAAAAGAAGGAAAAATTTATCGTTACTACTACAGCAGTACGCCCGATTATGAAACCGCCAAAAAGTTACAAACAACAGCACGTAAAAAAGGGTTTAAAGGTGCATTTTTAGTGGCCTTTAAGGATGGGGAAAAAGTGGATATCAAAACGGTGTTGCCCTAAAAAGCAGACTGTTGATCTTAAAATAAATTGTAATTTTGTTTCTAAACCTTAAAAGGAAAAAAATTGAATCCTTCTCGCGAAATTAAAACAGCCATTCTCGTACTTGTTGGGGCACTTGCGTTTATTTTTGGATTTAGCTATCTCAAAGGCGCATCCCTTTTTGACAACAAGAAAAACCTTTATGTAGTTTACGAAGACGTAGAGGGTTTGGTGATGGGCGCCAAAGTGACAATTAATGGAATGGATGTTGGCAAGGTGACTAAAATTGATATTTTGCCTGATTTTTCTGGTGTTCGCGTTGATTTTTCGATGCGAGAGGATATTCAAATTACAAAGGCAAGTGAAGCTTATTTATACGAATCGGGCCTTATTGGTGGCAAAGCTATTTCGATTGTACCCGCTTCTTCGGGCGCCATGGTTGAAGACGGAGATCAATTAACGGCTAAAGTTAAACCGGGGCTAACCGAATTAATTAACCAACAAATTGCCCCCTTGCAAGATAAAATAGAAAGCATGCTCACGAGTGCCGATTCCCTTTTTGCTGGAGTGAGCAATGTGATGAATTATGAAACACAGAATAATTTAAAAACATTAATTAATAATCTTACTCTCACCTTGCAAAGCGTAAATGAGATTTCATCCAAAATGGTAAACGTATTAGATCAAAATCAAACTACACTAAACAAAACGCTCACAAATATGGCCGCTACCACAGAAAATTTAGAGCAAATGTCTGATTCTTTGGCTAAAATCCGGTGGGGTGAAACGGCAAAGCAAATTGAATCACTGGCTTTAAATCTAAATCGTATTAGTCAGCCTATTGCCCAGGGCGAAGGCAGTTTGGGGCAACTCATTCAAAGCGATTCGCTATATCAACAACTCAATGCGTCCACTGCTGCACTCGAAGCTTTGCTCCAAGATCTTAAAACAAATCCTAAGCGATATGTTCATTTCTCGCTCTTTGGTCGAAAAGAAAAAACACCCGAGAAACAATAATATACCATGCTCAAACTCACTCAAGTTTTGTTTTTCGTAGCATTAAGCTGTGGTGTGGGGCTCTTCATAAAAAACATGATCCACCTTCGGAAAAATATATTAAGGGGGCGAGCTATAGATCGAACTGATCAAAAATCCAAACGATGGAAACAGGTTTTGTTAATCGCTTTAGGGCAATCTAAAATGGTGAAACGCCCCATTGCTGGGCTTTTACATATCGTAATTTATATTGGATTTGTATTGATTAATATAGAACTGCTTGAAATTGTTTTAGACGGACTTTTAGGCACTCATCGTTTGTTTGCTCCATTGCTGGGCAGCAGCTATGATTTTTTAATTGCCAGTTTTGAATATTTGGCGTTTGGCGTTTTACTTACCGCTATTTTATTTTGGATTCGTAGAAACGTGATGCGTCTCCCTCGTTTTCGCAAACCTGAAATGAACGGTTGGCCTAAAAAAGACGCCGATTATATTCTCTATTTTGAAGTGGTGTTAATGCTGTTGTTTTTAAGCATGAATGCCACTGACAGTTCGCTGCAAGCAGTACACCACCCAACTTATATTCAAGCAGGAGCTTTTCCCATTTCACAATTTATTCAACCTCTTTTCGCAGGCTTTGAAGTCTCAACCTTGGTATTGCTAGAGCGATCGTTTTGGTGGTTCCATATTTTAGGAATTTTATTTTTCCTAAACTATCTCTACTATTCCAAACACCTTCATATTTTGTTGGCGTTTCCTAATGTATATTATGCGAACCTAAATCCCTTTGGGCAATTTGAGGTTGATGCATCCATTACACAAGAGGTGCGTATGATGCTTAATCTTCCTGTGCCCAATGAAACTTCTGTGGAAATTCCCGAAACTTTTGGTGCCAAAGATGTTACGGACCTTAATTGGATACAGCTAATGAATGCCTACAGCTGCACAGAATGTGGCCGGTGCACGGCGGTGTGTCCTGCAAATAAAAGCGGTAAAAAGCTGTCGCCTAGAAAAATAATGATGGACACTCGCGATCGTATAGAGCGTGTGAGCAAAAAGAAGGGGGCGCCTCAACAAACAGAAGATAAAATTTTATTGGATGGCTATATAAGCAGAGAAGAACTTTGGGCGTGTACTTCCTGTAATGCCTGTGTGGAAGCATGCCCTATTGCCATTGATCCGCTTTCCATAATTATGGAGATGCGCAAATATTTAGTGATGGAACAATCGGCTGCCCCTAGCGAATTGAATAACATGATGAGCAATATCGAAAACAACGGTGCCCCATGGCCTTATTCACAACAAGACCGACTCCTCTGGAGCCAAGAATTAATTAACAATTAAACAAGCATGCAACGAGAAGAAGCTGAAAACTATTTACATCGAAAAGTAGAAAAAGGAGAAGAAGTGAGTCCAGTACTCCCTGAAGGAATCAAAAACTATTTGATTGACATTGACGGCACCATTTGTGATGACATTCCTAATGAAGAACCTGAAAGAATGGCCACAGCCAAAGTTTACCCAGACGCCCTTGAAACACTCAATAAATGGTATGAAGAGGGCCATTTAATCTGTTTTTTCACTTCAAGAGTAGAATCCCATCGTGAGGTGACTGAAAAGTGGTTAAAAACAAATGGGTTTAAATACCATAGTTTATTAATGGGCAAACCTAGGGGGGGTAATTATCACTGGATTGATAACCATTTGGTTCGTGCCACCCGATACAATGGAAAATTCACAGACTTAATTGAGAAGGAAGTAACCATTGAGGTTTTTGATGACGGCAAAGAACAACACTAGCCCATGGCGACCCTAAAAATTAAAACACTAGCCGAATGCCACGCAACAGGTCAATCGCCAGAGGTTGTTTTTTGGGTAGGCTGTGCCGGTAGTTTTGATGAGGCCGCGCAAAGGGTAACCAAAGCTTTTGCCAAAATTTTAACCCATACCCAAACCTCCTTTGCTGTTTTGGGTGAAGAGGAAAGTTGCAGTGGTGATCCAGCCAAACGCGCAGGAAATGAATTGCTTTTTCAAGCTCAAGCACTTCAGAACATCGAGCGTTTAAATCACTATGGAGTAACAAAAATTGTGACAACTTGCCCCCATTGTTTTAACACCCTAAAAAACGAATATCCTGCCTTGGGTGGTCAATATGAAGTGTTTCATCACAGTCAATTTTTGACCCATCTAATTGATTCCGGTATACTTAAAATTACAGAAAGTACTTTACAGGGAAAACGCATAACCTATCATGACCCCTGCTATTTGGGCCGTGCAAACCAAGTTTATGAAGCACCGAGACGTTTGTTGCAAAATCTCAATGGTGCCCTAAAGGAAATGAAAAGTTGTAAAGCAAATGGTTTGTGTTGTGGTGCAGGAGGGGCGCAAATGTTTAAGGAATCAGAAAAAGGAACCACAGAAATAAACCTTATGCGCACCCAAGAAGCGCTGGAAACAAATCCTTCTGTAATCGCTACGGGTTGTCCGTTTTGCAAAACCATGCTTCGCGATGGTGTAAAAAACAAACAAAAAGAAAAAACAGTAGAAGTGCTTGATATTGCAGAACTCATTGCCCAAGCTAAAAATTTATAGCCTATGTATGTGCCCTTTTCTCAATTGCCTGCCGATGCCCGCGTGTGGATTTATGCCTTAAACAGGACACTTGCATTGGAAGAAAATGATTCTTTGCAAGAAGATCTTATTGGCTTTTTAACTCAATGGACCGCGCACCAACAAGCCCTAGAAGCTAGTTTTTTAATGCCCTACAAATCGTTTATTGTTATTGGCCTCAATGAAAATAAGGCGTCCGCTAGCGGATGTTCCATAGATGCGTCGGTACATTTTTTACAACAAGTAGAAAAAAAATATGCGATTGAATTGTTTGATCGCACCCAAGTTGCTGTTAAAAATGGGGATATTATAGAACGTTATTCTTTGGCATCATTTAAAGAACAGGTTAATGCCGGAAAGTACACGAAAGAAAGTGTGGTGTTTAATAATTTGGTAACCAGCAAGGGCGCTTTTGAATCGGCATGGGAAACACCTGCCCATTTGAGTTGGCATAAACGCTTTTTTGAATGAAAAAGTTCCTTTTTAGTTTTTTAGTTTTCACCCAACTTTGGGCACAAAACGATCCTCTTTTGGTGGAAATGGAACGACAACAGGCACAAATGGATTGGGTGGAAAAGACTTACGCTGCTTTAACACTAAAAGAAAAAATAGGGCAATTGTTTATGCCTATGGTGTTTAGCAGACAAGACAGCACCCATTTTCAGGAAACGCTTAATTTGATCGAGCAACACCATATAGGGGGGCTTATTTTTTCATTAGGCGGACCTGTCAAACAATCGCAATGGCTCAATGCGTTTCAAAAAGCGTCTAAAACACCCTTGTTGGTGGCTATGGATGCCGAATGGGGGCCTTCTATGCGATTGGATTCTGTGTCTCGTTTTCCTTGGCAAATGACTTTGGGGGCTGTGCAAGACACCACTTTGATTCGGGCTATTGGCCAACGAATGGGCGAACAAGAAAAGCGATTAGGTGTGCACTTTAGTTTTAGTCCGGTATTAGATGTAAACACCAATCCTCAAAATCCTATTATAGGCAATCGTTCCTTTGGTGAAGATGCTCGTGGGGTGAGCGCACATGCCTTGGCTTTAATGCAAGGCCACCATCAAGCTGGTATTCTCACTTCTGGAAAACATTTCCCAGGGCATGGCGATACCGCTCAAGATTCACATAAAACGCTTCCCACGGTGTCAATATCTGTTACTGCCATCGATAGTTTTTCCTTATTGCCTTATCGCACCCTTATTGCAAAGGGGCTTTCTTCTGTGATGGTGGCTCATCTAAATGTGCCCTTTTGGTCCCCTAACGGTTTGCCCACCTCGCTTTCACCAGTGCTAATTCAACAAAAACTAAAAAAAGATTTGGGATTTAAGGGCTTGGTGGTTACAGATGCCCTCAACATGAAAGGGGTTTCGGATTTTGCTCCTTCCGAAAATGTGGATGTAATGGCCTTTTTGGCAGGTCATGACCTGTTGCTCATTTCGAATGATATTCCCAAGGGCATTGCTGCCATAGAAAAGGCATATATAGCAGGTAAGGTTTCCGAAGAGCGTTTAGCGCATTCCGTAAAAAAAATATTGAAAGCCAAATATAAAGCCGGTTTGCATGACTTTAAAGCGATTGAATTAAGCACCTTACATCAAGATTTAAACACACCTAAAGACACACTGCTTTATAGTCAAGCGATGGCAAAGGCCATCACACTGGTTAAAAATGAAAACCAATTATTGCCTTTAAGTAACAATGCCTCAGTGGCTCATATTGTCTTGGGAGATGCTTCTGGGGAGCCCTTTCATCAATACTTAAATCGCTATGCTAAGGTTCCCTTAATAAATGGTGTTAACGCGCAAAATGCTTTGGCAAAAACGGCCGCCTATGATACGCTGATTGTTAGTTTTCATCGTTCGGACGCAAACCCATGGAAAGCGGCTGGTTTTAGTGAAAAAGAGTTGAATGTGATAAAAATTCTAGCATCTCAAAAAACCCTTGTTTTAAATGCTTATGTTCGCCCTTATTCACTCACAGATG
>CAZTYX010000032.1:9197-15946 GCA_964617385.1 uncultured Flavobacteriaceae bacterium
TCTCAAAAAACCCTTGTTTTAAATGCTTATGTTCGCCCTTATTCACTCACAGATGTGGCTGATATTAATGCAATTGAGGCTATTTTATGGAGTTACCAAAACAGTGATATCGCTCAACAGCAGAGTGCCGCCATACTTTTTGGGGTTAGAGGCACCTATGGTAAACTCCCAATTAGCGCAGGAAAACAATATCCTGTAGGGCATGGTTTACACCTTAAACCCTTACAAAAATTAGGCTATTCAACTCCTGCCCAAGTAGGATTTGATTCTGAAAAACTCAACGCTCTGGACACCTTAGCGCAGATTGCCATAGACTCCATGATGACCCCAGGATTACAAATGTTGGTGGCACGTAAAGGTCAAATTGTTTATCACAAAAGTTTTGGGCACCACACATATACCAAAAAAAGAAAAGTAGCGAATCATCATTTGTATGATCTCGCTTCTATAACCAAAATTTTGGGAACCCTGCCCTTGGTTATGCAAGCCGTGGATGAGGGAAAACTCTCATTGGAAACTACTGTAGCAGACATATTGCCCCACTGGAGCAACACCAATAAGGCGCAACTTAGCCTTAAGAAGATGTTGAGTCATTATGCGCAGCTCACTCCTTGGATCCCATTTTTTGAAGCGACAATAACCCCACAAAATAAGCCGGATCCAAAATTTTATGCCACCAAACCCAATGGCACTTTTTCCATTCCGGTGGCTAAAAACCTTTTTCTTAAAAAGAAATATGGTACCCAAATTTCAAAAGCCATTAAGGAGAGTCCATTGTTGGACACCTTGGCCTATATCTATTCCGATTTACCCTATTACCTTCTCAAAGAATATTTTGAACAAAAAGAAGGGCAAGGGCTTGATAAATTGCTAGACCGCTTTTTGGTCAAGCCATTGGGATTAAAATCTTTAACCTATAACCCCTATTTAAAATTTCCAGATTCACTTTTAGTGCCCAGCGAAAAAGATAGTTATTTTAGGGATCGCCTTTTGCAGGGGTATGTGCATGATATGGGGGCAGCCATGCAAGGCGGTGTGGGAGGTCATGCGGGTTTGTTTGGATCTGCCTATGCGGTGGCGGTGGTGATGCAAATGTATTTACAAGGGGGCTACTATAATGGCCAACGTTTTTTGTCAAAAGCGGTTATAGACCAGTTTAATCAATGTTATTATTGTGCTGCACAAAACCGCAGGGGAATTGGGTTTGATAAGCCGGAGATTAATCCAAAATCTGACAATTTTGAACCGCTTGCCTCAAAAGATAGTTTTGGTCATTTTGGCTTTACAGGAACTTATACATGGGCAGACCCCGAAAAAGAAATGGTTATCGTATTTTTGTCGAATAGAACCTATCCTACCATGAAAAATAATCGGCTTGGAAAACACAACATTCGAACCCGTATGCGTCATCTTGTGTATGAAGCTATGGTAGATTAAAAATTAGAATTTGAAAATTGCTATTGTTTGTTATCCCACCTATGGTGGAAGTGGAGTGGTGGCCACAGAGTTAGGCATAGCGCTGTCTAAACGGGGGCATGAAATTCATTTTGTTACCTACAAACAACCAGTGCGTCTGGAGGCCCTAAACAAAAACCTTTTTTATCATGAGGTGCACGTGCCTGACTATCCTTTGTTTAAATATCAACCCTACGAATTAGCACTTTCCAGTCGATTGGTAGAAGTGGTTAAGGATTATAAAATTGACGTGCTGCACGTGCATTATGCAATTCCCCATGCCTATGCCGCCTATATGACCAAAAAAATGTTAGCCGATCAAGGCATTTCATTACCAATAGTAACCACACTGCATGGCACCGACATCACTCTTGTTGGGCGTCATCCTTTCTATAAAGAAGCGGTGACTTTTAGTATCAACCATTCCGACAGAGTCACTGCGGTTTCAGCGAGTTTAAAAGAAGACACCCTTCGTTTATTTGATGTTAAAAAGGCTATTGAGGTTGTTCCCAATTTTATTGACATGAAAAAATATGCTGGTCGAGACATGCCTTGTAGACGCTCCCTTTTGGCTAAAAAAGAAGAAAAAATAATTACCCACATCAGCAATTTTAGACCGCTTAAACGAATTTTAGACGTGCTTCATGTGTTTGAACGCATTCAATCTAAAATTCCAGCCAAGCTTATGATGGTGGGGGAGGGTCCAGAAAAAGCAATGGCTCAGCGCTACTGCGAAGAAAATAAATTGGAGGGGAGTATAGCCTTTTTAGGGAAAAGCGATGAAATTGATAAGATATTATGCTATTCAGACTTGTTTTTGTTGCCCTCAGAACAAGAAAGTTTTGGATTAGCAGCTTTAGAAGCGATGATCCATAAGGTGCCCGTTATTTCTACCAATGTTGGCGGATTGCCAGAAGTGAACAAACAAGATTATTCGGGCTATCTATTTTCAGTAGGAGCCGTGGATGCCATGGCCAGTCAAGCCATAGCCCTTTTGTCTGACCCCCAACTGCACCTCAAGATGAAAGAACAAGCGTTTTTACAAGCCAAGCAATTTGATATACTTAAGGTAATCCCACAATACGAAGCTATATACGATTCTGTTCTTCTTTCTTCTTAAACAGAAAATTATTTTGGGTGGTAGATGGTTTTGGCCTGTTCATAAACCGCTTTTTTATTAAGCGTCATAGGTTTGGTTTTAAAGGCAGCATATAACTCCATTTGATCATCGTAATGGGGAGAATCTGGATGGTCTGAGCTGCCATAAGAAATTACTGTTTCTATTTTAGGACCGTCTTTGTCAAAAGCAACAAGCGAAATATAAGATTCACCACTAACCACTTTGGTTTTTCCGTTTTCATGAGGCACAGCAGCCATAGCTGTTATTACATCAGGCAGTCCAAAAATGGGCAACTCTTTATGGCCTCGCACTAATTTTTGAAAATCACCTAGGGTCACATCAAGCGTTCCAAAATAGTTTGTTAAATGTGCTTTGGTTTTGCGTAGGGCCTCCACAAGTGCGCTTTTAGAAATAATTTTAGGTTCTGGAAGCTGTGGATATATTTTTTTTAGTTGTTGATAGAGCGCAGCAAATGTGCCAGCACCTAATGATTCGGCTGTTGCTTTGCGATCCCATTCTTGCAAACGATTGATTAATAAACTAACCTCTGGAAAATCAGCCGCTTCGAGTTGATCAAGGGCGTCTATATTCATCCAGCTAAAGTGGTAGGGTTTGGGATAGCTATGGTCATATTTAATGCGTTTAAAATCAGTATAGCTCACCTGTTCTTGAGCATCAATCAGTTGTTTTAAACGAGTAGATCGATTGTTGTCATAGTCTTCAAAACCCATTGCTTTAGCAAACAAATCAGGATTGGGATTGTCTTCTTTTGCACTCGACAGAAAAGGACTGTGATTGGCATTGTAAAAATAGCCGCTTTTGGGCTGAATAACTTGTGGAAGTTTTTCAATATCGTAGGTTTCTTCCCACAGTGTTTCTTTGGTGTTTCCGGGCACTACATTTGCCCAATCATAACCTGGATTACGTTTTGGAATTAATCCGTTAGAAATATAGAAAATGGTATCATTCCGATCGGCATAGCCAATGTTATATCCGGGGAGCGCCTTCATTTTTAGTGCTGTATAAAAGCTTTTAAAATCTGTGGCCTTGTTCATACGCCACCATTGCTCAAGCGCACGAATTTCATTGAGTGCAGGGGTATTCACAGCATAAAAACCCGTTTTGTTTTTTAGTGTGGGCCCAAAAATACTTTGATAATATTTTTTAGAAACGGTAATGGGAATTCCCAAAATTGAAACTCTGATTTTCGCTTTCTTAACGGTGAGGGAATAATATTGGTTGTCCACACGATAGTGTAATTTTTTTTGAGGGTGCATTTCGAGTGCAAAAACATCTGTTTTATCGGGTTGATTTACAGTGTGTGTCCAGGCCAAATGTTCATTCACCCCAATCAGAATGTTGGGGCTTCCAGCAAACAAGGCCCCTAAAATGTTTGTTCCTTCTTCACTAGATAAATGGACCTCATACCATGAAACGGGCCCATCCAAAGGCTGGTGGGTGTTGATGGCCAAAAAAGTATTGCCATTGGTTGTTTTTGAACTATTAAATCCAAAGGTATTAGATCCCTTTGGTTCTGTTTCTGGTTGCATCTGAAAAGACAGTGTATTATCCAGAATTTTTTTGACCCATTGATCGCCCTTACTGGAAATAAACAATTGCAATTGCGCATAGCGCAACATTTTTTTTGGGGTTATAGGAAACAGGTCTTGCACCAAAATCTTTTCGGGATGTTTTTGGGCAAATTGATTCATTCCGGCGGCATAGCCTTCCACCACCTTTTTGTATGCTGCACTAATTTTGGTATTGTAGTCTTTTTCAATCAATTCCTCAGAACCGATAAACTGTGTGATAAAATCAGCGGGAATGCCTTTGTTTTTTAAGTGTCTTGACAGTAAAGCATTGCCTGCTAAATAACCCAATTGAATGGTTTTAAAATCATCTTCGGCATGGGCCCAAGCCAAGCCATAGGCAAGGGCAGCATCTGTTTTAGCAAAAATATGTGGAACCCCATAGGCATCTCGAACGATATCAATTTCATTAGGATCTATTTGCCCCCAACTCAAAAGTGGAAATACAAGGCATAACCATAGGACAACAAGGCACTTTCGTTTCATAAAACAATTTTTGGTGAAGATAAAAAATTTAATCCCGCGTTTTATGAATGCATCTTAAATCAAAAGGATTATAAAAAAATGTTTAGCTTTAAACCTCAAACGTATTTGTAATAAATAAATTAAACGAAATGAATATAAAACAGATAGTCCCATTGTTGTTTTTGCTTTTTGTAATGCCTCTATCCAACGCTCAAGAAAAGATCAGTCTCTTTAATGGAATGAACTTAGATGGATGGCAAATTCATGGCACCGAATTGTGGTATGTGGCCGACGGCTTGCTTGTTTGTGAAAGTGGACCAGACAAGGCTTATGGCTATTTGTCTACCGTGGCCCATTATGATAATTTTGATTTAAGTGTTGATTTTAAGCAAGAGGCTAATGGCAACAGTGGTATCTTTTTTCGCTCCACAGTTGAAGGCACCAAAATTAGCGGATGGCAAGTGGAGGTGGCTCCTCCAGGGCATGATTCTGGTGGAATATACGAATCTTATGGCCGGGGATGGTTAATCAAGCCCGACCCTGAAAAAGATAAAGCCCTAAAAATGGGCGAGTGGAACACCATGCGCATTCGTGTGGTGGGAAACAAAGTTGAAACTTGGCTCAATGGCGTTTCTATGATTACGCTAGATGATGAAAAAATTGGGCTAGGAAAAGGCTCTATTGCTTTACAAATCCACGATGGCGGTGGGATAAAAGTTCGATGGAGAAATTTGGAATTAACCCCCATTCAATAAAAACTTAAGATATAGATTATGAAAAAAAGAACCTTTTTAAAGACCTCAGCCTTGGGGTTGGGATCAGCTTTTTTGCCGGCTTGTAATATGATGCCAAAAGGCAATGGAAAATTGCGTACTGCTCATGTGGGATTAGGATCTATGGGTACTGAAGATCTCAAGGCCATTGCTTCACACCCCCAAGTAGAGGTAACAGCTTTGTGCGATGTTGATGCCAGTAATTTAGCAAAAGCCAAAGAACTCTTTCCTGAAGCAAAAACATTTAAGGATTATCGTGAAATGCTGTCCCAACTGCAAAGTGAAATTGATGCCGTGGTTGTTTCCACGCCCGATCACACCCATGCCCCAGCCTCATTATATGCCATGGAATTGAATAAACCGGTATATTGCCAGAAACCCCTTACACACCATGTGTCTGAAGCTAGAGCCATGCGAAAGGTGGCTGCTTCAAGAAATTTGGTTACACAAATGGGCATTCAGGTGCATTCTTTTTACGACTATAAATTGGCCACCATGCTTATTCAGGGTGGTATTATAGGCAAAGTTCACAAAGTCGTGGCTTGGTCGCCAAAAAATTGGGGCTATGATGGCCCTGTGCCCGAAGGCGAAGATCCAATTCCAGATACTTTAGATTGGAACTTATGGTTGGGTACAGCAAAAGAACGCCCCTATAAGGAGGGCTATTATCATCCCGGTAATTGGCGTAAATTGGTTGATTACGGCTGTGGCACACTCGGGGATATGGGTGTGCATATTTTTGATACGCCCTATAATGCACTGCAACTAGATGTGCCTTTGACCATTACAAATAATTGTAGAATGCCCAATGATTATGGTTTCCCTGAGAACAATCATGTTACTTATACGTTTCCAGGCACGCCCTACACTCAAGACTCGCTTGAATGGGTTTGGTATGACGGTCCGGGTGCTCCCCCTGAGTTAGAAGAATTGGCTTTGCCAAACAACGACGCTTTACCCAATCAAGGTGCCATTTTCTTTGGTGAAAATGGGAATTTGTTGTTACCCCATTTTCAGCAATTGCCCAAGCATTTTAAAGAGGGTGCATATATAGATTACACCATTGCCGATTATGACCCAAACAACAAATTAGGGGAACCCGTTCGAGACTATACTGGAGAATCGCCAAAGCATTACCACCAATTTGTGGATGCCTGTTTAGGAAAAGATACAGCATCGGCTCCTTTTTCTTATGCTTCTCGATTGACAGAAACCATTCTCCTAGGCGTAATTGCTGGGCGGTTTCCTGGGCAAACCCTTCATTGGGACAACGCAACTGCACAATTCCAAGAAGCAGAAGCCAATCCTTATTTAGCTGGTGATTATAGGGATTTTTAGGGAGTAGAA
>CAZTYX010000033.1:0-15342 GCA_964617385.1 uncultured Flavobacteriaceae bacterium
GAAAGCACCCGTCGGGTGTAGATGTTAGATGTGTAGGGTTCAAAACATTCGTTATTCCCCAAAATTTGTGAGGTAGAAGCGGTGGGCATGGGCGCCACTAACAAAGAGTTACGCACCCCATGCTTTTTAACTTGTTTACGCAAAGCTTCCCAGTCCCATCGTCCACTAAGTTCATCATCTTTGATGCCCCACATGTTGTGTTGAAACTCGCCTTTAGACATGGGTGATCCTTTATAGGTTTTGTAAGCCCCTTCTTTTTCGGCTTCTTCCACAGAGGCTGTTACAGCGGCAAAATAAAGCGTTTCAAATATTTCTTGATTGAGCTGTTTGGCTTGCTCTGAGGTGAAAGGCAATCGCAACAAAATGAAGGCATCGGCCAAACCTTGCACGCCCAAGCCAATGGGACGATGACGCATGTTTGAATTTTCTGCCTCAGGAATGGGATAATAATTGCGATCAATGACACGGTTGAGGTTTTTAGTCACCCGTTTAGTAACATCAAAAAGGGCTTGATGGTCAAAGGCCCCGTCTTTAACAAACATAGGCAAAGCAATGGAGGCCAAATTACAAACCGCCACTTCATCTTCTGACGTATATTCTAGAATTTCTGTGCACAGATTGGAGGACCGAATGGTACCCAAATTCTTTTGGTTGGATTTTCTGTTGGCCGAATCTTTATAGAGCATATAGGGCGTGCCCGTCTCAATTTGTGATTCCAATATTTTTTCCCACAGCTCGCGGGCTTTTATGGTTCTTCGGCCTTTTCCTTCTTTTTCATACTGAAGGTAGAGTTTGTCAAAAGCATCGCCATAGCTATCATAGAGCCCAGGACATTCGTTAGGACACATCAAAGTCCAAGAAGCGTCTTCTTCCACTCGTTTCATGAAAAGGTCTGGGGTCCACATGGCATAAAAAAGATCACGGGCTCGCATTTCTTCTTTACCATGATTTTTTTTGAGTTCTAGGAAATCAAAAATATCAGCGTGCCAAGGTTCCACATAAATCGCAAACGAACCTTTACGTTTACCTCCCCCTTGATCCACATAGCGAGCGGTGTCATTAAACACACGCAACATGGGCACAATTCCGTTGGATGTGCCATTGGTTCCAGCAATATAAGAACCCGTAGCACGCACATTGTGAATAGACAAGCCAATGCCCCCAGCCGATTGTGAAATTTTGGCTGTTTGTTTTAGGGTGTCATAAATACCATCTATACTGTCTTCTTTCATGGTGAGTAAAAAGCATGAAGACATTTGAGGCTTGGGTGTTCCCGAATTAAAAAGCGTGGGGGTGGCGTGCGTGAAATACCGCTTAGACATCAACTCATAGGTCTCCAAAACGGCGTCCATATCTTCTAGGTGTATTCCCACTGCCACACGCATTAACATATGTTGCGGACGTTCAGCAATTTTACCGTTTATTTTAAGGAGGTAGGAACGCTCTAGTGTTTTAAAACCAAAAAAGTCATATCCAAAATCGCGGTTATAAATGATGCTTGAGTCTAAAGTATCAGCGTTTTTTTCTATAATCGCATACACCTCATCAGACAAAAGAGGGGCTTTTTTTCCGGTGCGAGGATTCACATATTCATAGAGATCTTTCATGGTTTCGGAGAAAGATTTCTTGGTGTTTTTATGCAAATTGGAAACGGAAATACGCGCAGCCAACTGGGCGTAGTCGGGATGTGTAGTTGTCATTGTGGCTGCAATTTCAGCCGCCAAATTATCTAGTTCAGAGGTGGTCACACCATCATACAGTCCTTCGATCACACGCATGGCCACACGAACTGGATCCACAAGGGGATTGAGGCCATAGTTTAATTTTCTAATTCGCGCCGTGATCTTATCGAACATGATGGGTTCTTTACGGCCATCTCTTTTAACTACATACATCCGTTTATACTTTTATTTATTATACAATATTTGTTGAGCAAAAAGTAGGTTGATCGTGGGGTGAGGCGCAACACGATTAGAAATCGGCGTCGAAACTAATTTTGGTATTCTCTTTTTCGTTATTGTTATTGAGCACACCCGCTTTTTGATATTCGCCCACACGTTTTTCGAAAAAGTTGGTTTTCCCTTGAAGGGAAATCATGTCCATAAAATCGAATGGATTTGTTACGTTATATTCTTTGTCAAGCCCTAACTCAACCAAAAGGCGGTCGGTTACAAATTCTAAATATTGGGTCATCAGTTTAGAGTTCATTCCAATTAAACTCACTGGCAACGATTCAGTAATAAATTCACGTTCAATGGTGAGGGCATCAATAATAATTTCGCGAATACGTTCTTTAGGCACTTTGTTTACGAGGTGGTTGTTGTGCAAATGCACGGCAAAATCGCAGTGCACCCCTTCGTCTCTTGAAATCAATTCGTTAGAGAAGGTGAGACCGGGCATAAGACCTCTTTTCTTTAACCAAAAAATGGAGCAAAAGGCACCCGAAAAGAAGATTCCTTCCACCGCTGCAAAGGCAATGAGGCGCTCGGCAAAAGAGTCCGATTCAATCCAACGCAAAGCCCAATCTGCTTTTTTCTTGATGGCTGGAAAAACTTCTATGGCTTTGAAAAGTTTATTTTTCTCCACTTCATCTTTCACATAGGTGTCAATCAAAAGAGAATAGGTTTCAGAATGGATATTTTCCATCATAATTTGAAATCCGTAGAAAAACTTGGCCTCTGAATATTGCACCTCATTCACAAAATTTTCGGCTAAATTTTCATTCACAATACCATCAGAAGCAGCGAAAAAAGCTAGAATATGCTTGATAAAATACTTTTCGTCGGCAGAAAGTTTATTATTCCAATCGTCTAGGTCTTGGTGCAAATCAATTTCTTCAGCAGTCCAGAAACTAGCCTCCATTTTCTTATACCATTCCCAAATATCATGGTGTTGGATAGGAAAAATTACAAATCGGTTTTCATTTTCTTGGAGAATAGGTTCTACAGCTGCCATCTTTTCGTTGCTTTATTTTAAGGTTAAAAATTTCTTGAATTGTCTTCTACAAAGATTCGAAAATGAAGTCAAAATTGAAAGAGCAACTTTTCCACAAACCGCTCAAGTTTTTAACAAAATCATCCTTTTTCCATGAAAAAGAACAAAGAAGACGATAACGCAAAACGCTGTTATTCAGCTTAATAAAAAAGCGGAGGTGGGCTAAAGCCCTATAAACACTACGCTTACTTCCCCTTCTGCTTTTCGGCTTCTTTTTCTAAAAGCGCATACCAAGCAGCACCAAATTTTCGAATCAACGCTTTTTTGACATATTGGTACACTGGAATTTTTAGGGCTTCTCCAAATTGACAAGCGCCACCACAAATATCCCACTGATGATAATTAACGGCATCAAATTCAGAATAAGATGTAACACGCACAGGATAAAGGTGGCAAGAAATTGGTTTTTGTAATGATAATTCCCCTTCATTATAGGCCTTTTCAATACCGCATTGAGCCACTCCCGTTTCAGAAAAAATGGTATATGCACATTCTTTTCCTTCCACCAAGGGCGTTTCCAAAGACCCGTCTTCGGCAGTAATCGAAACACCCTGCTGGGCAATAGCCTCACGGCCCTTGGCCTCTAAATAAGGATTTAATTTGGTTAGGTTTTCTTTGAGATATTGCGCTTCATCGGCTTCCAAGGGTGCACCCGCTTCACCGGCCACACAACACTCGCCTTTACACTGCGCCAAATTGCAAACAAAATGTTTGTCAATCAGATTCTCAGACACAAGCGTGTTTTGAATTGAGAGCATAGCTTTTTGTTCAAATTTAAAGATATTTCTTCTTTTGTTTCAAGAAAGGCTATTACTTTTATTCAAAATTTAAAAAGTGTTTGATCTCAAAGAAATTTTAACGGCTGGCTTGGTTTTATTTGCCGTGATTGATATTGTGGGCAGTATTCCGGTGGTGATCACCCTCCGCAACAAGGTGGGGCATATTCAATCGGAAAAAGCCACCTTGGTGGCTGCCATGATCATGATTGGTTTTTTATTTTTGGGCGAAGAAATCCTAAAACTCATCGGGATAGATGTTAATTCTTTTGCCGTGGCTGGGTCTTTTGTCATCTTTTTTTTGGCGCTCGAAATGATTTTGGGCATCACACTTTTTCGAGATGACGCTCCCGCTACAGCTTCCATTGTACCCCTTGCTTTTCCGGTTATTGCAGGTGCTGGCACCATGACGTCCATCCTTTCGCTACGGGCAGAATATCATGTGGTTAATATTATTGTTGCCATTGTTTTGAACGCCATTATTGTATATATCATTTTAAAATCATGCCGTTTTATAGAACGTATTTTGGGGAACTCTGGCATTAATATCATTCGCAAAGTGTTTGGTGTGGTGTTGCTGTCTATTGCCGTAAAACTTTTTACAAACAATATTGGAGAGCTCATACGCGTCCATTAAATATTAAAGGCCTAAAATGAAAAGAACAATCCAAATTTTTATGATACTTGCGTTGGCAATGATCACTTTCAATCTCTATCAAGTCAACTGGCAACAACCCCTTGAAGGAAAAAGCTCAGTGGCCGTTATTGGCGTCTTGGCCTCGGCCTGCGCATTTTTACTCTTACTGATTTTGCAATTGGCTCGAAAAATAAATCAACGCAAAAACTCCTAAAAGCCGGCGGCATGCAATTGCTCCAAGGCACTTTCTACAAATGGATCATTTTGATTTTTGATGCGATAATACATATTTTCATCAAAAAGCTGCAGTGCAATATAGGCTTTAAAAGAATTTAAAATAAGGGGTTTGTCTTTAAGATCTAAGGATAAATTCGCAATGCGGTTATACGATTTAAATGCTTCCAAAAGGGCTTCTGCTTGCGGCAATGGCTCACTAAAAAATTGAGAGGGGCCAGAAAATTGAAAAGCGGCTCGGTTTTTATCCATTTCTAAAAACAAAAAATGATTCACCAAATTGGATTGAATCCAATAGTTGTTCCATTCTTGTTCTTGGGTGTTGGCGTTGGCCACATAAAAATCAGGCACAATTCCGCCGCCGCCATAAACAATTCGCCCTTGAGGTGTTTTGAAAGCCAAACTATCTGCCAAAGGAACATTTTTAGGGTCTTTCATTTCTCCATTTTCAAAACGATTTTGTAAATCGGCAAAATAAGTTTCTTTATCATCCGATGTGTAGGGCCTTTGAATGGAGCGTCCGGTGGGAGTATAATATCGTGCTGTGGTGAGTCTAACTTGATCGCCTTTTCCTAAGGGAAGTTGTTGTTGCACCAAGCCTTTTCCAAATGTGCGCCGACCCACAATCCACCCACGGTCGTTATCTTGAATGGCACCCGCCACAATTTCACTGGCAGAGGCAGATTGTTCATCCACCAAAACATAAAGTGCTCCTGTTTCAAATTGACCATTATTGTCTGCCACGGTTCTTTCGCGCACCCCTTTGTTGGATTCTACAATAACAATGGGTTTTCCTCGAGATAAAAAAGTATTGGCAATTTGTTTGGCCGGCAACATATAGCCCCCTGGATTTCCTCTCATATCAAGCAATAAAGCTTCCATACCTTGTTTAATCAAAAAGCGCATCGCCTCTTCAAACTCTTCAAAAGTGGTTTGTGAAAAACGTGTGACTTTTAGATAACCAATGCGATCGTCAATCATATAATAGGAAGGCACGCTTGGTAAAGGAACAGGGCCTCTCGTCAAATCAAGGGTAAAAAGGGAATCGGTGGCTTTACGGTAAATTTCAAGATTTACTTGTGACCCGGCCGGTCCTTTAAGAACGCTTATAACCTCATTGTTTTGAAGTGATTTGTTGTGGAGTGTGTCTGCATCGGCTCTCAAAATACGATCGCCCGATTGCAATCCCATTTTTTCACTCGGTCCGCCTTCTAAAACACGAACCACGGCAATGGTATCTTCCACCATAAAAAAGCTTACTCCTATCCCTTCAAAATTACCGCGCATATTTTCTGCAATAAGTTGCTGTTCTTGGGCAGGTATATAAACCGAATGTGGATCAAGTTTATCGACCACATCCGAAATAATGGTACCTACTAAAGAATCGGTATTAATTTCATCTACATAATCGTTGGACAGATATTCAATTAATCGACTCAATCGGTTTACGCTTGAATAGGGTGAGGGTTGTGTATCAAAAAATTCTTGTTTTTTCTCGCCAATCAAAAAACCAATGGCGGCAGAAAGCAGGATAATGAGTACTAAATAGGTTGCGTTTTTCATTCTACAGTTGTTGGGGTTAGGGGCACATGTTTCAATTGCACACCGGCTTTTTCGAGAAACTGAAGGCCACTGTTGTCTTTATAGGCCACTGCATAAACCACACGCACAATGCCGGCTTGGTGAATAAGTTTGCTGCACTCTTTACAAGGAGACAACGTAATATAGAGTGTGGCACCTTGGCAAGATTGTGTGGAACTTGCCACTTTTAATATGGCATTGGCTTCTGCATGCAAAACATACCATTTGGTGTAGTGTGCTTCATCTTCACAAACATTTTCAAAACCGGAGGGGGTGCCATTGTAGCCATCCGAAATAATCATGCGATCTTTAACAATAAGGGCGCCCACCTTTTTACGCTCACAATACGAAAGCTGCCCCCATGTTTGGGCCATTTTTAAATAGGCAATGTCATATTGCAGTTGTTTGTCCATCTCTTGCGAAGATACAAGGTTTTCAATAATGGGAATGTGCCGTGCGCTTGTTTCCTATACAGGAAAATTTTCAAGTGTCATCACCAAGGCTTGTGAGAGGACCATCGCCGCCACAACCCATTGCCATTTTTTGATTTTCCAATGAAAAATATCCAGCACCAAGAAATTGACAATCACCATACCTAAAACAATAAGCAATTGCGCCAATTCAACACCCACGGCAAATTGAAATAGTGCGCCATAAGCACCTTCATCTAAAACAATTAAAGAAAAATAGCGACCAAAACCGAGGCCATGTATCAAACCAAACAGAAGGGTTATGAACATCAAACTGCGCTGTTTGGTTAAACGAAAAGTAGCCTTCTTTTTTTCAAGTATTACATTAACAGCCATCCAGCCAATGGTGATGGGAATTAAAAATTCTATCCATTTTCCATCCACACTCAGCCAGCCAGAATAGGCCGCCCAAAGGGCCAGCGTATGTCCCACCGTAAACAAAGTGACCCAACCCACCAATGCTTTGCCTTGCTGCCATCCATAGGGCAGGGCCAACACAATCAAAAAAAGAAAGTGATCAAGCCCATTGGGATCTAAAACATGCTCAAACCCGAGCTTTATATATAACCAAATACTGTCCATAATACCGATTATGTTAATTCATTTCTCTTGCTTTTTGAATTGTTTCATAGGCTTTTTGCACCTCTTGAAACTTTTCTTGGGCTCCTTTAATAAGGGCCGGATCTTTGCTTTGCAATTTGTCTGGATGGTATTTTTTGGCCATGGCACGATAGGCTTTTTTTACCTCATCATTGGTAGCTTGGGGAGTTATTTCTAATATTTTATAAGCATGATCGGCCGATTTAACAAACATGGCTTTAATGCTTTCAACATCTGAAGACCGTATGCCCAACGCTTGGGCAATCTGACTGATTTTTTCTAATTCTTTTGCACTAATGCTTCCATCGGCGTTGGCCACACCAAAAAGAAAGTGCAGCACCTGAAGTCGCGTTTCATAGCGGGTACGTTCCAAAATTACTCGGGTGAGTTGTGCTATGTTTTGCGTCTCTTTTTTGATTTGCTCATTAAAAATCCGAAAAATGGCTTGGGCTTTTTGAGCGCCATAATTAGTGATAAAAAAATTACGCACAAACTGAAGTTCTTGGGTTTTTATAACACCGTCTGCTTTAATGATTGTGGCTGCCAATGCCAATAGGTTTAATTCAAAAACTTCGGGCTGAAGCGGGGTTCTCCCTAATGAAGTGTTTATTGAGCCGCCTTTGTTCCATTGATCAATAAACGACCCCACAAAAAAGCCCAGCAGCGCCCCTGGAAAACGCATCAAATAATAGCCCATTAAAGCAGCAAACCATTTTATCATAATCATCTATTGCATTGCAAACTTCGCCATTTAAATTGGGCTTTCAAAGCCCTTAGAAAACATTACTTTTTTATCTTTGTCAAAAAAAGAACCATGTATCCTCCAGAACTCGTAAAACCCATGCGCGATGAACTCACAACCGTTGGTTTTGAAGAATTGCAATCCTCAGATGCTGTTGCCCAAGCCCTTGCCAAAACCGGAACAACCTTAGTAGTGGTAAATTCGGTTTGTGGCTGTGCAGCTGCCAATGCAAGGCCGGCAGTGCGCTATGCTTTAGCCCATGAAAAAAATCCAGACCACCTGTGCACTGTTTTTGCTGGTGTGGATGTAGAAGCCACCGAAACCGCTCGTGCACAAATGATTCCATTTCCCCCTTCTTCCCCTAGCATTGCGCTTTTTAAGGATGGTGAATTGGTACATATGATCGAAAGACACCACATTGAAGGACGTCCGGCCGATTTGATTGCCGAAAATTTAAAGGCGGCTTTCGACGAGCATTGCTAGTGGTTGCCAATCCATCGGAACAGGGCTTCCTTTGATGAAAAAGATTTTTGTTTACCCACTCAATCTGCTGTATTACCTCTGCTTTGGAGGCGTGCTTTGTTTTTTTCATCCCTTGCAGTGGATTGCCCTTCGTTTTTTTGGCTATGAGGCACACAAAAGCACTGTAGATTGGCTCAACTTTTTTTTGTTACGATGTTTAAATTTACTCGGCACTCGCTTTGAACTTTCTTTTGCTGAACCCCTTCCTGAAAACGCTTCCCTCATTGTGGTGGCCAACCACCAAAGCACCTATGACATTCCCCCTTTGATTTGGTATTTACGAAAGCACCATCTCAAATTTGTGAGCAAAAAAGAATTGGGCAAGGGCATTCCAAGTGTCTCTTTTAATTTAAGACACGGCGGTTCGGTTTTAATAGACCGAAAAGACCGCACCAAAGCCCTCACGCAAATAAGCGCTTTTGCCTCCACCGTGGCTAAAAGGCAATGGGGTGTAGTCATTTTTCCCGAAGGCACCCGCTCTAAAAACGGACAGCCCAGACCTTTTCAACGAGGTGGATTGAGCTTGTTAATCAAACATATTCCCAACGCCTACATTGTGCCCGTTAGTATCAAAAACTCCTGGAAGCTGGCACAAAACAACTATTTTCCCATGCCGCTTGGCACAAAACTTTCTTTTAGAATTCATCCTCCTCTAGCAGTGGCCAATAAAAAAGAAGGTGTGTTGATTGATGAAGTAGAACAACTAATTAAATCGGATTTAGAAGAAGCGACTACCGCTTCAGCGTCACTTTAAAAATGGTGCCTCCTTTGGCTTTGGTCTTAAAACCTATTTCACCTTGGTGCGATTTGATAATGTTTTTGACAATACCCAAGCCCAAGCCCATGCCTCCCGTTTTGGTTGTGAATTTGGGTTCAAAAATTTTGTCTTTTAATCCAGGGGAAATACCACTGCCGTTGTCTTCAATCAAAACGGTTGTTAGTGTCTTTGTATATTGAATAGCAATTTTAATGGCGGGCGTTCTTTTTTCGGGCACAGATTGAAAAGCGTTATGCACCAAATTGGTCATCACTCGAATCCATTGCGATCGATCTAATTGATGATAGATGGGTTCCTTCTGATAGGTAAACGAAATTTTATCTAACTCAAAAACTTGAATGGCTTTTCGGGTGGCTTCCACAATATCCACTTTAGTTTTTTTGGCCTGGGGCAAGGTCGCGAAATCTGAAAAAGCATTGGCCACTTCACTCATGGTATCTATTTGGTCGAGTAAGGTTTGAGAAAAAGCTTCCATTTCTGCAGTGGCATTGGGAGCGCCAGGAGTAAATTTTCGTTGGAAACTTTGCACGGTGAGCCGCATTGGGGTTAGTGGGTTTTTTATCTCATGAGCCACTTGGCGCGCCATTTGTTCCCAGGCTTGCTTGCGTTCCGATTGTGCCAATTTTTTGGCACTGGCCTCCAGGTCGTCAATCATGCGGTTGTAAGAATTTACTAAACCATCAATTTCTTTGGTGGCATTGTTGATATGAATTTTTTCATTGCGGGTCAACAAACCGGTCTGATCAATTTTTATGCGAATGGCCTCCAAAGAACGTGTAATCCATTTGGACAAAAAATAGGATAAGAATAAAACACCAAAAAAGAGTAAAATATAGATTTGATAAAGGCTGTCTATAAACGTGTTCAATTCATTTTCAGAAAAGGAAACATCTTCAAAATAAGGGAAGAATAGTATGCCATAGGGTTTGTTTGAAGCGTCGTAAAGCAATCTATAGGAGGCGTGAAATTTATCGAGATCTGCATAATTATTTTCTAAAAAACGTTGCCCTTCACTGTTTTTTATATTTTCAATCAAACGGGGCTCTAACTCATAGTTATTAGCAATAATGGCTAAGGGGGTGTGATAAATAAATAAGGGTTTTCCATCTGGCGTAAACAAGGAATATTGTACGTTGTGGATGGTATTGATTTTTTCAAAATCTTCTTTATAGGTGCGCCACAAACTATCGGGTGCTTGAGACAGCCCATTTTTTTCAACCAAATGAGCAATGTGCCTTTGAATTTGAGCTTCTTTTCGATCTAAACGCCCCAAGTGATAGGCTTCCCGTTGCGATTCATATTGGATGCTTGTGGAACCTAAAATCAAGATGCCTGAAAGCAATAAAATGAGTCCCATAAATAGGAAGATACGTGTGCGCAAGGCCATTTTTGGGAAAAGAACCATCGCTTATTTTGTTTTAGGTTTTCGCCAATTTTTGTAGGCTCTAATGCCGCCATAGAGACTCAATCCTAGCAGGAGCAATCCCACCAATCCCCACCACCATTGAAGGGTGTCTCTTAAAATGACCAAAAAAACAATGGCAAACAAGAGCAGTGTGGCTCCTTCATTCCAAAACCGCATAAAGGTCTCAGTGTAAGAAAAGGTGTTGTGCTGAAGTTGTTTAAATATTTGATGCGTTTTGAGATGATAGCCCACCAACAAGACCACAAAGGACAGTTTGAGAATCATCCAAGATTGGGTGAGCCAAGAGGGCATTAAAAACAATAAAATAAGGGCGAACAATAAGGCTAATACCGCTGAGGGCCACGTAATAATATACCACAAACGCCTGCTCATCAACTTCAATTGATCCGACAAAATGCTGCGGTGGGGCTCTTCTTTTTTTTGCGCTTCTATGTGATAAATAAATAACCTTGGGATATAAAAAAGTCCCGCAAACCAAGTGATCACAAAAATGAGATGCAACGCCTTAAAATAATTATAATACAATGGTTGTGGTTTTAAAATTTAAAAATACAAAAATTGAAACGGTTCAAGGTGTTCTTTTGGAGGGTTTACCGCTATAGTTTTTTTAACTCATGTCTTAAATAATAAACCGTCACTAAAGTAGCCAAAACCTCCGCCGCTGGAAATGCCATCCACACCCCAGTAATGCCCCATTGAGCAGAGAACAAATACAATAAAGGAATAAAGAAAAAACCTTGCCTGGTGAGCGTGAGTAGCAGGGCAGGAACGGCTTTGCCAATGGCTTGAAAAAATGCAGCGCCAATGAGTTGTATGCCCACTATAGGCAAAGCGGCAAACACCCATCGAAGGGCGGTTGGAGTGCCTTGAACCACGGCTGTTTCTGACGTAAACAAAAAAGGAATGGCATCGGCAAAATAAAAAATTAGTAAAAACACTTTGGCAGCCATTGCTGTGGCATATTTTAGCGATACCGAAATGACTTCACGTACTCGGTTGAAAAGCGTTGCACCAAAATTATAGCCTGCAATGGGCAAAAACCCTTGCGTAATTCCTAAAATTGGAAAAGTAGCAAACATCAGCATACGGCTAATAATAGCATAAACTGCTAAAATAGACGCCCCACCCAAACGATACAGAATTGTGTTTACTAATAAAACAGTGATACTCACCATGGCCTGCCTAGCCAGTGTCACAAAACCGAGCGCAGCTATTTCTTTAACTATGGGTATCTCCAATTTAAAATCGGTAAGTTTAAGCCGCAATTCTGATTTTTTAGAACTAAAAAAATATACTATATAAAGAGCACAAACCCCATAAGAAAGGGTGGTGGCCCAAGCAGCACCTAACATTCCTTGGTCTAAAACTTTAATAAAAACATAGTCCAAAACCAAATTGGATACCGAAGGCAAAAGCATGGCATACATAGCATTTTTTGGTTTTCCTTCTGCGCGAATTACGGTGTTGGACATCATACAAAAACCTAAAACAGGCACCCCATAGAGCACAACCACATAATAGGTTTTAGCGGCCTCAAACAAACTGCCTTTACCCCCAAAAAGCGGAATTATTTGATCGGCAAACAAAAGGCCAATGGCTGCAAAAAGCAAGGTGACAGTAAGGGTTAGGGTGAGTTGATTCCCAAAAATTTTAGTGGCCTGAGCATGATTGTTTTTTCCCAAAGCTCTTGATATAATTGAAGACCCACCAATACCAATAGACATGCCCAAAGCGGCAATAAAAAAAGATACAGGCAATACAATATTTATAGCTGCAATGGCATAGGCCCCAATCCATTGGCCCACAAAGAGGGTGTCAATTAATATGTTTAAAGACATCACCAAAATGCCCACAGACGCTGGCAGAGCTTGTTGCACCAACAGCTTAGGAATGGCTTGTGTGCCTAATTTTGAAGCGGTGGCCTTACCCATTAATGCGGGGGGGCTGTGGCCCATTCATCAATCCATCGGCTCAACACATTGACCCAATCTTCACGATCATTTAAACAAGGAATTACTTCTAAATGTTCTCCGCCTTTATCTTCAAAATCTTCTACGGCTTCCATCCCAATTTCTTCGAGGGTTTCCAAACAATCGGACACAAATGCTGGGGTGACAATCGCCATTTTTTTAACCCCCTTTTTTGCAAAAGCTGCCACCGTTTTATCGGTATAGGGCTGCAACCAAGGGTCAAGCCCCAAACGCGATTGAAATGACGTAGAATAGGTGCCTGGCTTGAGATCCAAATAGGCCGCCACTTGTGTGGTGGTTTTTTCACATTGATGACGATAGCAATTTTGATGGGCGGGAGAATCTTGAAAACAGCATTTTCCATCCATTTTACAGTGAGATTTTGTAACATCCGATTTGCGGATGTGCCGTTCTGGAACACCGTGGTAAGAAAACAATAAATGCTCCCAAGTTTTGCCCTGTAGGGCCTCTTGAATGGAATTAGACAACACCCGAACATAATCGGGATGGTTGTAGAAGGCCGGCAATGAGGTGAACTGCATTTGTGGAAAATAGTGTTTACGGAGGGTTTCCGCCAAAACCAAAATGGTTTCTGTGGTGGCCATAGCAAATTGAGGATAAAGCGGTATAAGCAACACCTCATCCACCTGCTGGTCGGCTAGTTCTTGCAGTCCTTTTTTGATAGAAGGGTTGCCATAACGCATGGCAAGAGCAACGGGCACTTGTGTCTTTTTTTGGACTGCTGATTGCAAACGCTCAGAAAGCACAATAAGAGGGGAGCCTTCTTCCCACCAAATCTTTCTATAGGCCTTAGCCGATTTTTTTGGACGGGTGTTCAGAATAATACCTCGCACCAATAAAGTTCGAAACCATTTGGGTAGATCAATTACCCGCTCATCCATCAAAAATTCATCTAAATATTTTCGTACATCTGCTGTGCTTGTGCTGTCTGGAGAACCCAGATTGACTAATAAAACACCCTTCATTGCCATTTTTTTACGAAGATAAGGACATTAAATATTTCTTGGGAGTTGTTCCAAATTTCTTTTTAAATGCTGCAATAAAATGACTGGCAGTACTATATCCCAATTTTAATCCCACCTCATTGACATTATATTGTCGGGCTTCTAACATCCGGCGGGCTTCTTCCATTTTATGATCCAACAAATAGGCATAAACGGTTTCGCCATAGAGTTGTTTAAACCCTTCTTTTAATTTTTTGTTGTTCAATCCAATTTCGATAGCCAAAGCATCAATGGTGGGTGGATCCGTCATACGCTCCAACAATATTGTTTTAGCTTTACGGATGCGGCGCACATTTTCTTCATCTAATAAAAAAGGGCATTGCTCAGCGGCAGTGTCTTCTTCAGTAACATTAAAAAACAACGACAACAATTCATAAACCTTTCCTTTTAAATAAAGATCGCGCATGCTGGGATGCACTTTGGCTTGTAAAATCTGACTCAGCACCACCGCCATTGAAGGTGTGAATGGCTTACTGTCATAGAATTTTTTTGCTACATTTTCGGAACTCAAAAAAGTAATTTGTTCTGCATCTGAAGAAAATAAGGAATGAAACTTTTTAATTGAAATAGCAACACCCACCAACCAAGTGTGTGGCTGCATTTCCACTTCAATAGGAAGGGCTTTTTGCGGGTTAAAGAGCAACATAGAATTATCTTCCGCTAAGGGAAAACTGTAGGCCCCTTCGTTATACAAAAAATTCATCTGCCCTTTCAAACAAAAATGAAATTGAATAAAAGCCAAATCTACATCTTGCTGCACCACTTGTGGCTGGTCATAGTCATTCTTAAATCGAAACACTTTGAAGTCTTTTTCTAAAAGCGCCACCTCCAAGGTCCCTTTTTCGTCATTTTTTTTTGTTTCCATTTTATAAAGGAATTAATAAACCTTCGTTAATAACCTTAAAACACAACAAAAATAAACTAATTTAGAAGAATTCTAAATTTAATTAGAAAAACCTTACTCGTTACTAAAAGTCTTTTTAGCGTTATTTTTTGATTTGGACGTCCTTTATTTTTGCGCAAGGATTTAAGGAATATATGACCGAGATACCGCCTTTTTTTTGTGTTGGCATTAGCTACAAAAACGCCGATGTTGACACAAGAGGTAAATTTAGTTTAGACGAAGGGGCTACACATGCCCTGCAGTTGGCTGCCAAAGAAAAAGGCTATGAAGAAATGTTGCTCCTAAACACCTGCAACAGAACCGAACTTTACGCATGGGGAAACCAAGCCAAAACCCTCCAAGAACTCCTCAGTAAACATTCCAACGGAAGCCTTAATGTGCTCCAAGAGAAGGGGTATTCACTCTCTGGTGAAGCTGCTTTTCATCATCTCTTTCGCGTGGGCACGGGATTAGAAAGTCAGATTTTAGGTGATTTTGAAGTCATCGGTCAACTTAAGCAAAGTTTTTATCGAGCAAAAAAAATGGGGCTTGTCAATGGCTTTTCAGAACGCTTAGTAAATGCCGTTATTCAAGCCAGCAAGCGCATTAAAACGGAAACTAAAATTTCTACCGGAGCCACATCTGTGGCCTTTGCTGCAGTACAATATATTTTACAAAATGTAAAGGCGGTTTCATCCAAAAAT
>CAZTYX010000034.1:0-15085 GCA_964617385.1 uncultured Flavobacteriaceae bacterium
TAAAATTACTGTTCTCGAAAACCTTACAAAAGAAAAGCTGCAGCAACTCAAAACTATTTTTGCTCAAATGGAATCTTTTTTTCATGGCAAATCCTCCGGTTTAGATCCTCTAAACAGTTATTTGAGTTTGCCCATACTCATTAACTCAAAAGAGCACATTGAAACAACTGGCATTCCTTCTCAAAATCCAGCGGGTAAAGGAGCAGTTTTTTTAATTGATAGTGGTGTTATGGGTGAAACAGCACCCATGGTCTCATTGTTCTTTGAGCAAATGAAAAAAGAAGCTTTCAGCAACATGATGCGGGATCAGTTTATTCACTATTCAGATCAGTGCATAGAAGATTTTTTGAAGGGAGATTTCAAAAAGTTATTTAACAATATAAAATCCTTATCGGATTTAGTGCTGCAAAACTTTAAACCCATGATACCCAATAAATTTCACGCACTATGGCAAAAGGGTTTAGAGACCAATGACTATTATTTAAAACTCTGTGGTTCTGGTGGTGGTGGATTTATATTAGGCTTCACTGAAGATTTTCAAAAAGCGCAACAAGCGCTTGCAGGACACACTCTTGAAGTGGTATATCATTTTTAATTAAAAGGCCATGTGGCTTGCTCCCAAACAACAAAAAAGGCTTTTGCAAGCACTCAGCCTGTTTAGTGTTGTTCGAGGTTACAACATTATAGTATTGGTGGTGGCACAATATTTTGCGGCCCGCTATATATTGACATCTTCCACTTCTTGGTGGGCCATATTCACAGATGTTTCTTTGTTTTGTCTTGTGGCCGCTTCAGCTGCAGCCAGTGCAGCGGGCTATATTATCAACAACTTTTATGACGCAGCCAAAGATCAAATTAACCGCCCCAAAAAGTATTTGTTAGAACACCTCCTGTCACAACAATGGCAACTCATTCTCTATCTTTTGCTAAACATGATTACCCTTGTGTTAGCGAGTGTAATTTCTTTTCGAGCGGTGCTGTTTTTTGTGGGCTATATTTTTGCTATTTGGCTGTATAGTAGTAGTCTTAAAAGACTTTTTTGGTTAAGCAACATTGTAGCTACCTTATTGATGGTGCTTCCTTTTGGGGCGCTCACCATTTATTATCGAAATTTTTACCCCTTTGTTTTTTATCATGCTGCATATTTATTTTTTCTTCTCTTAGCGCGAGACATCATAAAAGATTTAGAAAATTTTAGAGGCGATTGGGTGCAGCGATATCAAACCCTTCCGGTAGTGTTTAATGATACTATCACCAAGATTATTAGCGCTGTAAGCTTGTTGCTTTGTCTTATTCCTATTTATTTTTTGTGGCAGCAACCCTTGGGTTGGATGGTCTACTATTTTATAGCTAGTGTGCCTTATCTTGGATTATTGCTTTGGGCACTATGGCGGGCAAAAGATCAAAAAGGATATCTTTGGCTGCACAACATGATAAAATTTTGGGTGTTAGCCGGGGTTTTCTGCATTGCCCTTATATAAAGATTGGAAATGAATTAATATCAAAAAATGAAAAAACCACCACAAAATAGAGACGCCAAAAATGAAGGGAAAGACACCCAACATATTCGATTAAACCGAGTATTGTCTAATGCTGGTTTGTGTTCCCGCCGGGAGGCTGACCAGCACATTGCCATGGGGCTGGTTCAAGTAAATGGCAAAGTGATTACCACTCTGGGGACCAAAGTGGGCCCAGCCGATGAGGTTAAATTTGACGGACAAACACTCACAAGGGCTAAAATGACGTATCTATTGCTTAATAAACCTAAGGGTTTTGTGGCGCTGCCAAAAGTTAGTAATAAAGTCAAGAAAACCATACAGGAGTTACTACAAACCGCTTTTGATTATGATTTGCCACCGCTCGGCGAAATGGGCCGTACAGCCACAGGCTTACTGTTGTTGACTAATGACAATGCGCTCCGAAATAAGTTGCTTGATAATTCCAAATTAAGTATGGTCTATCATATCAAATTAGACACTCCCATACCCTTAGCTGCTATAGAAAAATTAAAAAAAGGAGTGGTGGTTCAGCAAAAAACCTATTCTTTAAAAAAAATTAGCCCTTTGGAAGGCAAGTCAAAAACAGAAATTGGTGTAGAAGTAATGGGGATTGGCCCAAGCCTTCTCAGAAAAATGTTTACACAACTCAATCTTAACATCCTCTATTTGGATCGGGTAACCCTCGGTGGACTTACCAAAAAAGACCTGCCCCGTGGGCGATGGCGACAACTAATGCCCAAAGAAATTAACTTTCTACAAATGTTTTAAAAGGGGTTTGTTATACAGTTCGTAGGCCAAACAACCAAAAACAACTAGATATTCAAGTGTAATAATTCCAAACGATTCGCTTACAGTTGGGGTGCCATAGGCGCTGTAACTCCAAAAAACGGTAAAACTCCAAAGCAAAGGAAAAAGATAGCCCGAAACGATTCCCAATCCTAATAGGGTGATAATATACCACGGATGCACTGTGGTGGCAAGAAAGAAATAGAAGCTGCCAGCCCAGAGCAAACACAATAAAAGTTGTTTTTGTGTTGGGGCTCTATGTTTTAAACTTAAAAAAACCACCCAAGCCAAAAGCACAAAAGGCATAACGGTTCCCACTTGTTTGATGATGTTATAGCCCACAAAGTGATAACCAACAGCTCGAATGAGATAATAAATACTGGCGTTAAACTCAAACGTATCAAACCACAAGCGCAGGGTGTTCCAATAATTTAAAAAAGTATCTCCAGAGGCAAATGGTCCTATGCATAAAACCATTAAAAACAGCAGGGTGCCATAAAAGTAAACCCGTTCTTTCGGTTTAAGATAAAAGAAAAAAAGAGGCAGAAATAATAAGGGAAACAACTTAAAAGCAATAGAAAGACTCATGAACAAGGCACTGGTAATAATTTTTCTATCGATTAAAAAACCAAGTGAAAGAAGAAATATACCCACCATGAATCCTTCGCCATGCAGGTTGCCATAGGTCTCAATAATTAGAAGTGGGTTGAGAAAATACCATCCAAGATGTTGGGCAGACAACCCTATTCTTTGAAGGAGTCGAGCTCCCCATAAAAAAATAAACAGTTCAGAACAACCATAGAGAAGCCTTAAAAAAATGAGGCCCGGCATTAGTTTTTTTTGAGATAAAAAGGCCATGGCTTTAAAAATGTATTGGCTAAGGGGTGGGTAGTTTGATAAATTGGCTTGACTCAAACTGCCCATTTGATCATAGAGAAGGGATGCCTGTGGAAAGTGAATAAGTTCTACAAGGGCATTGGGGGTTTGGGCATATGGGTTAAACCCCATTAGCATGATGTTTCCATCCCACAGATAGCGATAAAAATCTTGGGAAAGATGGGGCAAGGCTCCCAAAGAAACCAACCGAAAGAGAAAACCAACTAATAAAACTTTTTTCCAACTTAATTTTTGTTGTTGTAATCCCCACAGTAAGGCGAAAAGAATACCTACTGTTAATAAAAGTTGAACCGTGTTTTCACGAGGCAAAAAATAAGTCAGATAACTATATGCAACAAGGCTCAACAGCACAAATAGAATTGTAGCATCGCGTGATTTTATTTTTAAGAAAGCCATTCTTTTATGCTTTTAAATACCAAAGTGCCATAACCAAAAGCGGCAATTAGAAACAATATTAAAAAACCAATATCTTGAATGCTGCCCCAACGCCAAAAAAGAAAACAACCCCCAATAAAATAGATTGTTAATCCTCCTTCAAACCACGTAAATAAGAGTCCCTTGTTTTGGCTGTAGCGTTTTCCTTTCCACTGGTCTTGAGACGAACGAATGTTGAATTTTGGTGTCCTAATAAACGCACTTTTAATGCCTAAATGCCCTTCTAATACCGCCCAAGAATTATGAAATGAAAAGCCCATTGCCAGCACATAAAAAAGGAAAAACCGCTTGAGATAATGCCAAATGTCTCTCCAGCTACGCCCAAAATCTTTTTGATGCACTTCCCAATAGCAACGCATAAAAAGCAGGGTGTTTATGCTAAAAAATGCCAATAGAATGGCACTGCTTTCAAAAAGAGGAATTTTTTTTTGAATCCAAAACAAGGGTACGCTTAAAAAGAGTAATAAAAAAGCAAACAAAAAGAGACTGCTGTTCAATAAATGGATGGTGGCAAATATTTTTTTGCCCCAACCTATGGTGTTTGCCTTCCAAACTTTTTTGATGTGTTTTCGAAAATTTTCTGCCCCACCTTTATTCCATCTAAATTGTTGTGAGCGAATACCACTTAGCATTACAGGGAGTTCAGCAGGGCAAACAATGGCTTCAACAAATTCGATTTTCCATTGTTTCAATTGCGCACGATAACTTAAATCAAAATCTTCTGTGAGCGTGTCGCCTTCCCAATTGCCGGCCGCTTCAATACATGCTTTTTTCCAAATGCCACTGGTGCCATTAAAATTGATAAAATGCTGTTGCAAACTTCTCCCAGTTTGTTCCAGTCGAAAGTGAATGTCTAAGGCCAGTGATTGCGCCCACGTAAACACAGAATAATTTCGGTTGAGGTGACTCCAGCGGGTTTGTACAGCGCATATTTGAGGCGAAGTGAAATAGGGTAGTACTGCTCGCAACCAATCTTTTGGCGGTAAAAAATCGGCGTCAAAAATAGCAATATATTCTCCAGTAGCTTTTTTTAAACCCGCCTTGAGCGCTCCGGCTTTAAAACCACTTCGATCTTTTCTGTGGTAATATTCAATAGGATATCCGGCGGTCTTAAGGGCAGTAGTCAATTGTTCCGTAATCCGTTGATCGGTTTCGGTGGAATCATCCAATACTTGAATTTGTAGTTTGTCTTTGGGATAATCTAATCCAACAATGGCATTGAGCAACCGCTCTACCACATAACGCTCATTGAAGAGCGGCAATTGAATGGTCACTTTAGGGAGGGCTGATTCGCTTAGAGGTGGTGGGCTTTTCTTTTCTTTTCTATGATGGCGACGATAAAAGACCAGCATACGTGTTTGGGAAAGGCTGTAGGCTAACACCACCAATAGCGCCAACACATAAATACCATAAATTCCATAGGCAACCACTAAGGCTGTTGTGCTAATCTCCATCATCTTTTTTTTGAAAAATAAAATGTTGTAATCCACCCTAAAATTTTATAACCTGCTAGAAGCGTTCCTTTCACAGTGCCTGAAACTTTGGAGTGGCCAATACGATTACGATAGCGGACAGGCACTTCACAATAGGGAATTTTTTTGTGCAATATTTTTAATTGCATTTCTACCGTCCAGCCATAGGTGGTGTCTCGCATTTTTAAGTCTTTCAAGGTGTTCCATTTAATGGCTCGAAAAGGACCTAAATCGGTAAAGGTGCCTCCATATAGTAACTTCATTAACCAACAAGCCAAGGCATTGCCAAAAATTTGTTGAGGGGTGAGCGCTCCGGCACTTCTATGGGCCGCCACACGTGCACCCACTACAAAATCTTTTTTTTCATTTAAAAGAGGGGCAACAATGGAAGTTAAATCGGCAGGAAAATCGGAATAATCGCCATCTAAGAAGACCACAATTTCAGGTGGATTTTTATCAAGATAAGCCAATCCGCATAAACAGGCATAGCCATAGCCCTTAAGGTTTTCTTTTAAAACAGTGGCGCCGTGTTGTTGTGCTATTTTAGCTGTGGCATCTGTAGAGCCATTGTCTACCACCACCACTTCTGTTACCATCTTGGGAATTTCATCCAGCACTTGACCAATGGAAGCAGCTTCGTTGAGGGCTGGAATAATTACTTTTATAGAGGAGGGAGCCGTTGCTTTTTTCATAAAATAAACCGATCTGTTTCGGTCAACATTCGGGTATTAATGGGTCCATTTTCGAGCTTTAATACCCCACGCGGACAAACCGTTGCACAAATGCCGCATCCCACACAAGAGGCCCGTACAATAGGTTCCGATTTTTGTGCATAGGCTCGCACATCTATGCCCATTTCGCAATAGGCAGAACAATTGCCGCAAGAAATGCATTGCCCACCGTTGGTGGTAATCCTAAAACGAGAGAGCAGACGTTGTTGTAATCCTAAGATTGCGGCCATTGGACAGCCAAAACGGCACCACACACGGCTGCCTAAAAGAGGATAAAAACCCACCCCTAAAACGCCTGAGAAGGCTGCTCCTATGGCAAACCCATAGCTTTGTTGCAGGCTGTAGTGGGAAATGTAAAAAAGTTCTGTGGGGGAAGTAACGAAGGGAAAAGCAAGTGCAGCAATCAATATTAGCCCTACACTCCAAAAACTATATTGTACGGTTTTATCAAAAGTCTTGCGAAGAGCTAACCCCAATACAACCAAAGCGATTAAACCTATAACAACAAGGGTGCCTATAAACTGATAGCGATCAAAGAAAAAAGCATCGGGGTGGAGGGTCATAAAAGACCATAAAGCCGCAAGTGTAGTAATAATCACAAAGACCAATACGGCATGAATCATCCAACGTTCCATTTTCCAGACACTTATTTTTTTGCTAGATAACTGGCGAAAAGGATCACCAGCGGTTTCAGCTAAGCCACCACAACCACACACCCAAGAGCAATACCAACGTTTGCCAAATCTATAGGTGAGTAGAGGTGAAACAACAAAAATTAAGAGTAATCCTATTCCAAGAAAAAAACTGCCCATGCGGCCACTTTGCAACATATTGTTAAGGTGCCATTCTTCAAAAAAATAGTATTGTAGGGGCCACATATTTTTTAAATCTTTTGCAAAATAGGGCGTGTCGGGATGCAATGCACTCAATAATTCGGGAATCAAATAGGCAAAACCCAACTGAAAAATGATTACCGAAATTGTGCGTATTATTTGATAATTATTGTGTCGGTATTTCCAGATAAATTTAACACCAAACAATACGATGGCAAAAGTATATAGTGTGCCATATAAAAACCATTGCGTGGCAAGTTTACCATTTAGTGCCACACTCAAGGGGTCAAAAAAAGCCACCATACCTTTATTTCCGTCGGGGTGGAAGCCCAATGTTTGGGGGAACCAATAGAGCGCCACATAAAAACCGGTTAAAACCAAGCCCAAAACCCACCCCCAAAGGCCTCTATTGGTGAGGGTATTAAACCACACCTCGTTGTTTTTAACGCCCATTGGAGAATGCCCATAAAGCGCTCTAAAATAGAGCAGTCCACCTATGGTCATTAAACCTAAAGACAGAAATAAGGAGAGGGCTTCCCCCGGCATTTGTTCGTAAAAAAGGGATAGGGTCAAAAGTATTAATCCGATCAAACCAATCACTAAAGACAATTTTTTATTCATCCTTTTGGGGTTGTTTTATTTGTTTTGAAGCGTTTCCCATTGGGAATGGAACAGCATTTTTTTAAAATAGTCTGGACTAAACTCGGGATCAAAGCCAGCTTTTGATAGGTTTTTGATTACATAGGTAAGGCTTTTTTCTTGCCGCAGCCAACGGTCAAAAAGGACATGGCGCAAGCGAATGCCTAAAGCCAGAACTCCTAAAAAGCGATCCGTTTTAGGATTAAAAGCCAATCGCAAAGAACAGTTTTTTTGAGGGTGCTGCCAATACAAATGGTGTTCTTTTTTTGAATCGGGTTGGGGGCTCACTTGCCCATAGGTCTGGTATTCTATATCAAAAAATTTAGCGGAATTAAACCAGGGCCCCGGTTCAAAAACGGTGGGTGTTCCACAAAGTGTTTGGGCTAGGGTTTCGCCCATAGCGCGCCCGCTATACCAAACCGCTTCAATTTTTTTTCGACCCGACGGAGGGCTAGCCATTTCGGCGCAGTCGCCAATAGCATAGACATTGTCTCTATTGGTTTTTAGATATTCATTCACAACAACACCTTTGTTGATGTCTAGCGTGCTATTTTCAAATCCGTCTAGGTTGGGCGATACACCAACGGCCAGTCCAAGCCACTGGCAAGGAATTGTTTTTCCCTTTTGGGTTGATACCGCTTGCACTCGAGCCGAATCATCTAATGCGAGCCGTTGAGGTTCATCGTTTAAATGCAAATGAATGCCCTGTTTTTGGATGTGATTTGTCACCATTTGCCCTTCTTCTGACGGGAGGAGGTGGGCGCCAAAATAGTCACCCCGGATCATAAAATGTACTTCAATATTGCGGCTGTGGAGCATTTCAGCCAGTTCAACCCCAATGAGTCCTCCACCCACCACAACGGCCTGTTGGGTGGTGGCAACCCATTGTTCCAAAGTTTCCAAATCACTTTTGTGATAGAAGCCCTGAATGCCTTTGCCTCTAGTGTTGAGTTGCGTTAGAAGGTTGGGTTTAGAGCCGGTGGCTAAAATTAATTTATCGTATTGAAGTGATTCTCCCGTAGCTAAGTTGATGCTATTTTTTTCAGTAAGAAGCCCTGTTACTTTTTGTTGTAAAAGAGTAATGTTGTTTTGGATCCAGAAAGTATTTTCGTAGGGTTGGGTATCTTCAAAACGTAAATGCCCCATAAACACATACATTAAAGCTGTGCGTGAAAAAAAATAAGGCGTTTCTTCTGAGATGATTAGGATGCTTTTTGCTGAGCGTTTTCGAATGTGTCGCGCCAAGGTAGTGCCGGCAATTCCATTGCCGATGATGATAAAGTCATAATGAGATTTGGATTCCTGCAAAACGATTTAAATAGTTTAGATTTAATTCTTTATATTTGATTTAGCCAACAAATAAACGATGAAAAACCTACACTTTCCCCGTTTTAATTCAAAGTAAAAAAAATATTGCAATTAGAAGCAATAGAACCTATTACTTTATGATAAATTAAACAAGATTCTTCCTCAAACCCCAAAAACCTGCTTTGCCCCATGGATCTTCAATTTGACCACCTCTCCGAAAAATTAGTTGAATTTATTTATCAATATGCCCCAAAACTTGTAGGTGTACTGCTGGTTTGGCTGGTGGGTTCTTGGATTATCCGCTTATTGGTTCGCTTGTTAAAAAAAATTTTGGAGCGTGGTAAATCCGACCTTTCCCTCCGTTCCTTTCTGATTAGTTTAACTTCCATTGGTTTAAAAACTTTATTGGCCATTAGTGCCTTGGGCATGTTGGGCATTGAAATGACCTCATTTATTGCGCTGCTTGGAGCGGCTGGTTTAGCCGTTGGTATGGCACTTAGTGGCACGTTGCAAAATTTTGCGGGTGGGGTAGTCATTTTAATTTTTAAACCTTTCCGTGTGGGTGATCTTATCAAGTCGCAAGGGCATTTGGGTACGGTTAAAGAAATTCAAATTTTTGTTACGTTATTAAGTTCACCTGAAAACCGAACCATTATTTTGCCCAACGGCCCCTTGGCCAATAGCGATTTAATTAACTACAACACAGAGGGGCAGCTACGCGTGGATTTGGAATTTGGTATCAGCTATGAGGATTCCATAGAAAAAGCTAAAAAAGTATTGGGCGACCTTATGAAAAAACACCCCAAAGTTTTGGATACTCCAGCTCCTTTTGTGGGGGTGAGTGGCTTAGGCGATTCTTCAGTAAACCTCGTTGTGAGACCCTATTGCCGCCCAGAAGACTATTGGACAGTTTATTATGACTTGTATGAACAGGGAAAAAATAGTTTAGATGCCCATCAGATTGAAATTCCCTTTCCCCAACGTGTGGTGCATCAAAAATAATGTAACGTTTAACTTAACCTCAAATCGTATGATTTATGTTTTATGGATTCTCTTTCTCGTAGGTGTTTTAAAAATTTTACGTAAAATTTTAGAGGCATTTAAAAATGGCTTTGATTGGTTTTCGGCCGCACTTTATCTTGCCATTTTTTTCACTTCCTGTGGGTTGCTTTATGTATTGCTTTTTGGGACGTATTATTTAATTGTTGGAGAATAGTATTTAGTTTACGAATTTCCTGTAATAGTCAAAAAGGCGTTGTTCGTTGTGTCCCAACCAATGCATGAAGTGTAACACACGAAAATGTAAAAGTAGGCTTACTGTGCCTTTTTGTTCAAATTTTCGTGATGCCGTAATCACTTTTTGGGGTAAAATTTTAAAGGTTGTGTGGGCATATAATTTCTTTATTAAATCGAGGTCTTCACAAATGCGATAGGAGCTATCAAAGCCCCCAACAGCTTGGTAGCATTCACGAGTCACAAACAGAGTTTGATCGCCCCCTCGAAAGAGTATATGGTTCCAACGAGTACCCCAACCCGCAATGCGTAAGCCCAAAGGATTGTATGGCGCAAAGCGCATTTGAAAGCAGCCTGCCAAATGGTTTTGACCGCATGCATTTTTTATGAGGATATCAAATCCTTGCGGAAGTTGGGTGTCTACGTGCACAAAATAAAGCAACGACCCTTTTGCTTTTTGAGCCCCAAAGGCCAATTGTTTGCCTCTGCCTTTGGTGCATTGAAAAACCTTTAGTTTCGATTGTTGTTGCAGCCATTCCCAACTGCCATCTGTGCTCCCACCATCCACTACAATCACCTCCATTGGCTCTTCATTGTTATTGAAAAGCATGTCTTGCCAATGCGGCAATTGATGCTTTTCATTCCAAACGGGAGCAATCACAGACAAGCTAATTGTTGAGGCTCCAATCATAGTCTAAATAGTCTAACTTTTCTGAGGGAAGGTTTTTTTCAATAAATCTTTCAAGAAAAATTTTGCGTTCTTCAGGGCTGCCAAAGTCTTTTCCAAACCACAAAAAAATGCGCGACACTTGCGGGGGTGCTGAGCTAAAATTATTTTTTGTAGTGTCTAACAAAAAGCGACGGGTAGCGGCTTCTAGTTGATCTTCTAATTGGTTGCCCACAAAGGGTTTGTTTTGTAAAATAGGACAAGAAACAGAAGCACAGTTAATGGCAAAATGAATGCGTGGTTCCCCCATTTTTCTTAAAATATCATGTTCAATGTTGTTGAGAGTATATGCTTTTTCAGCGGTTTTAAAAACTTCTTGATCCCAGGGTTTCTGAATGTCTCGTATGCTTTTAAGTGGGTAATGTTGTAAAATAAGTTGCACCGTCAAGGCATTATAGGCATTAATCCAATAGGCCAATTGTTGCGCTTGTGGCCAGTTTTTTTGGGGGGGCATTTGTGCCAGAGTCTCCAGATACGTCTCGAGTTGGGCAGCATCATTTTGCCATGCGGCATAGTCCACCTGCCCAGCGGAAGTTACATAAGCAGTCAACATTTGCCCCCAGCGGGCATGGATGTTTTTTTGTGCTATGGCTGGACTGTTAATTAAAAGAAAAAGGAGAAGTGTGAAAAGGGGTCGGTCTAATTTCATTTGGATAGGGGTTTTTTGGTTAACAACATCCGCCACCGTCATAATGATAAGTGGAAGGTGAAATAAAAATACCATCAATGTTTAATGCTGCTAGTGCGGCAGCTGTTTTGTTACACACGGCGAGGGGTTGATTTTGAAGCAAAACATGCCCCTTTTGATCGTCAAAAAAATCTTCAGAGCCATAATAGAGAGCACTTTTACCTGTAAAAACACAGGGGCCATCTTCTGGCATAGGGTCTTTTATGGCGCATACTTCTACACTTTCAATATACAGCAATTCATCAATAGCATAGTGCATGGGAGAAAGTATGCGGTAGGGGCGTCGGGCCCTTATTTCTATGGTGCCAAAGCCAACTTCTGTAAGCATCTGCACATATTGTTTTAAAGGAATGGCACCCGATAAACACAAGGCTCTGAGGGTGGCATCTTCTTGCAGAATGGGAGGCATTTTTTGTTCGCAAATGGGATCGCTCAGCACCAGCCGTCCACCGGGTTTTAACACCCGATACATTTCTTGTAAAGCGGTTTTTAGCGCTTCGGTTTTGAAAATATTAAACAAGCAATTTTGGGCGGCTACATCCACAGAGGCATCTGCCACAGGCAAGGCCAAAGCATCACCTTTCTGAAGACGCACAAAGCTGGGGTCAAACCATGGATTAACTTGGGCTGCTTGCTTAAAATTTTCGGTGCAGGCAGTAAGCATTTCATCGACCACATCCACGCCAATAACAGCTCCTTCTTTTCTTGAAAAATAGCTGAATTGCAAGAGTTCCATGCCGCCGCCCACGCCTACATATAAAATAGTGGGTTGGTTCACCAAATCTCTTGGGTGCACGGTGCTGCCACACCCATAATTCATTTCAAGCATGATTTTGGGAATGGTCAATTCTGGGAATTGCCATACGGGTGTTGTGGTGCAGCAAAGCCCCACATCTGGATTTTCTGCTGCTTTTTTGTAAACTTCTTGGGTGGTTTTTAAATAATGCATAACAATTAAATCAAGCTGTCTAAATGTAAATAAATCTTCCGAAAAGGAAGTTGAAAGGTTTAAGGGTGTAATTCAGGCAGTATGGTTTCGAGCAGACGGAGCCATTGAGCTTCCCCTTTAGCAACAGCGGCTAGAATATCCGGAATGTCAATGGGCGCCAAATTATCTGGATCACACAAATCTGTGATGACCGCCACGGTTGCTACCCTTAAGCCTAATTGGCGCGCCACAATCACTTCAGGAACAGTGGACATGCCCACAGCATCTGCACCAATGGTTTTGAGGTAACGGTATTCGGCAGCAGTTTCAAGTTGGGGTCCCACCACAGCAGCATATACTCCTTCATGGACTGTTATTCCCTTTTCATGGGCAAGGGCAATTATACGAGCGTTCAGTAAGGGGTCATAGGGCAAACGCATATCCACAAAACGAGGCCCTAAATCAGCAATGCCTGGTTCTGCCAAAGGCGATCCCCCCTGTAAATTTAGATGATCTTGCAACAACATTAAATCCCCTTTTTTATAACCTAAATGGATGCCTCCAGCGGCATTGCTCAGCAATAATATTTTTCCACCTAGGCCATCAAAAAGACGTACCAATAGCGTGATATCAAAGTAAGAATAGCCCTCATAGCGATGCAAACGTCCCTGAAAAACGAGGACGGGCACTCCAAATAAGGTTCCATAGAGCAGCACCCCTTCATGTGACAATACGGTGGGTTGGGGAAAATGAGGAATGTCTGCATAAGCGATTTTCTTTTCCACCTTTAAGGCTTTCGGGATTTGTCCAAAACCAGTGCCTAAAATGAGTCCTACCTTTGTGGTTGGGAGGTTTTGAGATTGCACAAAGGTTAAAGCTTCTTCGAGTTTTTGTTTTGGGCTCATGGGCGGTTATTTAAAAATGTAAGATATTTCTTATAAAGCATTTCATTTTCTTTAAGGTCTTCAAGCGTGTCGATATCATTTTTTTTTGGCAATAGGGTAACCTTTTTTGGTTGTAGAAGGGCTTGCGTTTCTTTGAGTACTTTTTCTGTACTCCAAGGAATATTTTCAAACAATTCCGGTTTGGGTTGTTTTAAGCCCAAGAGGTAATAACCCCCATCGGCGGCAGGACCAATAACTACCTCCTTTTTTTCAAGTGCTACAAAGGCCGAAGAAATCAGGGCTGGAGTGAGTTCCCACAAATCAGTACCCAACACACAAATGGCTTCATAGCCACGGTCAAATCCCCATTGAAACGCCCGTTGCATGCGACATCCCAAATCTTTACCCTGTTGGGGCAAGTGATATTTTGCTGTGGGAAAGGCTAGGGTTTGTTTAGGAACTTCGGGGTCATAGAAAACCGCCACATCATGGGGTACCTTACCTAACACCGAAACGGTTTTGGCCAACAACTGTTCATACACCCAAAGGGCGTTGGTTGTGCCAATTTGTGCCGCTAAACGTGTTTTCACACGACCCCATTCAGGGTTTTTGGTCATTAAAAGCAGTAATGTTTTTGCCATTATGCCGATTCGGTTAAACTGCCCTGACAACTGCTCCCGGCACCTGCCGTGCAGCCATAACAGTGTTGGTGAACAGCAATTTGGCGTCGACTTAGTTGCGCCACATCCAACTGATGAATATGGGGTTGTTCTGTTTTTACTTTTATGTCTAACATTTGATTAAAATCACAATCGAACAGGCTGCCGTCCCAACGCACAGAAAGGGTGTTGGTGCACATTAAACCAGCAATGGCGGCAGGATTGAAAGCGTCCACCAAATGAGTCATATAGCGTTCATAATTTTCTGAGGCAATTAAATAATCTAAAAATCGGCTGATGGGTAAATTGGTGATGGTATACAACTGATTGAAAACAATCTCGTGGGCACTAAAGAGTTCTTTTTTAAAATCTTGTTCCAAGGCCGCTTGATTTCCCGGCAAAAAGGCACCGGCGGGATTGTATACTAAATCGAGTTGCAAATCAGAACCCTCCTGCCCATAACCCACGGCATTAAGCCGCTTTAGCGCTAGAATTGATTGATCAAAAACCCCTTGGCCACGTTGGCGATCGGTTTTGTCTTTTTTGTAATAGGGCAAGGAGGAGATAACATGCACTTTGTTGGTCTTAAAAAAGTGTGGTAGATCGGCATATTTTTTATGCGCGGTCAGAATAGTGAGGTTAGACCGAACCATAAGGTCTTCCACGCCCAAGGCATTTGCTTGGGATACAAACCACCGAAAATCTTCATGCATTTCGGGGGCCCCACCGGTGAGATCCACTTTTTTGATGTTGGCTTTTTTGATGAGCTTAAGACATGCATTGAGGGTTTCTCGCGTCATCATTTCTTTTCGATCTGGCCCCGCATCTACATGGCAGTGCGCACACACTTGATTGCATTTATAACCTAAATTGATTTGTAAAATTTCAATGCCTTTGGGCCGCAAAGGATAGTGTCGTAATTCGGACAGTTTTTGGGCAAAAGGGGGCAATCCCCCCGGAGCAAAAATGCCTTTAGATAAATAGGCAAGTTGTTTTTCTGGCTGGGCAAACAAATGCTGTTTGCGGTGCAGGGTTTTTTTCATTACATGCTCAATTGATCGTGCACATTCATCATTTGTACCCCGTGCACTAAACTGGCACCACCCCGAATGGCTCCGGCCACATGAAGAGCTTCCATCATGGCTTCTTTGTTTATGCCGCGTTGCAAGCCATCTTGGGTGTAGGCATCAATGCAATAGGGGCATTGAATGGTGTGGGCCACAGCCAAAGCAATGAGCGATTTTTCCCTTGCCGATAGTTCGCCTTCTTCAAAAACACTGTTGTAATATTCAAAAAATTTACGCCCTAAGGCTGGGCTCCAATCGCTTATATTTTTAAATTTTTTTAGGTCTTGGGGGCGGTAATA
>CAZTYX010000035.1:0-5148 GCA_964617385.1 uncultured Flavobacteriaceae bacterium
CTCGATTGTTGCGACAAGAAGCTGATAAATTGGGTTTTCCTTCTAATTTCACCATCTATGACACACAAGATTCTGATCGCTTAATTGCTTCCATAATCAAAGAAATGGGCTTAGATAAAGACCTGTATAAATACAAGCAAATTCGAAATCGAATCTCCTCTTTTAAAAACAGTTTAATTACAGTAAAAGCCTATTTTCAAGACCCCGATTTGATTGAAGCTGATGCCCAATCAAGACGGCCGCAAATGGGTGCTATCTATAAAGAATATGTGGAGCGTTGTTTTAAAGCAGGCGCCATGGATTTTGACGATTTGTTGCTTCGCACCAATGAATTACTCAATCGCTTTCCAGAGGTATTAGCCAAATATCAAAACCGATTTCGCTACATTTTGGTTGATGAGTATCAAGATACCAATCACTCACAATACCTTATTGTGCGTGCGCTTTCCGATCGGTTTCAAAACATTTGTGTGGTGGGAGATGATGCCCAAAGCATTTATGCTTTTCGGGGGGCCAACATTAATAATATTTTAAATTTTCAGAAAGATTATGAAGATGTAGCGTTTTACCGGCTTGAGCAAAATTATCGCTCCACAAAAACCATTGTGAATGCAGCCAATTCTATCATTAAGCACAATCGAAATAAAATTGACAAAGTGGTGTGGACCTCTAATATAGCAGGAGACAAAATTGGTGTACATCGCTTAGCTACCGATGGAGAGGAGGGGCGTTTTGTGGCGTCTAAAATTTTTGACCTCAAAATGCAGCAGCAACGCAATAATAGCGAATTTGCCATCTTGTATCGAACCAATGCCCAATCGAGAGCCATTGAAGATGCCCTGCGAAAACGTGATATATCCTATCGCGTGTATGGGGGATTGTCTTTTTATCAACGAAAAGAAATCAAAGATGTTTTGGCCTATCTGCGACTGGTGGTAAATCCCAACGACGAAGAAAGTCTGAAGCGAATAATAAACTATCCGGCTCGAGGCATTGGCGCCACCACCATAGACAAACTTGTGATTGCTGCAAAAACACATAATATACCGCTGTTTGAAGTGCTTAATCAAGCCGATAAAATAGCTCTTAACGTTAATGCGGGTACGCTTAAAAAATTAAAAGATTTTGCGGATATGATGCATCGTTTTCGAATTGAAAACGAAAAAATGAATGCCTTTGAAATAACCGACTTAATTACAAAAAAAACGGGCTTGGTAACCGAATTAAAAAAAGACGGAACGCCAGAGGGTATCGCTCGTATTGAAAATATTGAAGAATTGCTTAATGGAATCAAAGATTTTACTGAAGGACAAATAGAAATTGTTGACGCCAAAGGGGATTTGGGTGAGTTTCTTGCAGATGTAGCTTTGTTGACTGATCTGGATCAGGAAGAAGATCAACAGGCTGATCGGGTTTCTTTGATGACCATTCATTTAGCCAAGGGACTTGAGTTTCCAGTGGTTTTTGTGGTGGGTCTTGAAGAAGATTTATTTCCTTCTGCATTGAGTTTAAATACACGTCAAGAACTTGAAGAAGAGCGTCGATTGTTTTATGTGGCTCTCACTCGAGCCGAAAAGAAGGCTTTTTTAACCTACACGCAATCGCGATATCGATGGGGTAAGCTCATTGACGCAGAACCCAGTCGTTTTATCGAAGAATTAGATTCACAGTATTTAGAATTACCCCCAGCCGAAGAAGCCTATACGTTTAAGCCGTTTTTAAACGCGTCTATTTTTGGTGAAGCATCATCCACTCCAAAGACTGTTTCTAGAGTACCTAAAGAAGGTCCAATAAATACTTCACCCACACCAAAGCAATTGCAAAAACTTAGAGCCATAAATGCAGCTGCAACACCCGCCAATACAACAACTCCATTAACCCTTTCTGTAGGCAATGATGTGATACACGACCGTTTTGGTGTTGGTAAGGTGATCGCCCTGGAAGGCAGTGGCGCCGATCAAAAAGCTGCCATCGATTTTCAAGGAGTAGGGGTAAAAAAATTACTTCTGCGTTTTGCTCGTTTAAAAATGCGTTAACAATGGCCGAAATTCTGACAGTTTTTGAGCAAAGTCCGAACGAAAAACACCTTCATAAAGCGGCAACTATTTTAGAAGAGGGGGGATTGCTTGTTTATCCTACAGATACGGTCTATGCTATAGGATGCTTGGTCAATAAGCCGAAGGCCTTAAAACGTTTTGAGGCTATTAAAGGGGTGCGATTAAGCCATGCGCCATTAAGCTTTTTGTTCTCATCTATAAGTGAATTGTCAAACTATGTTGCCCCCATAGACAACGGTCAATTTAGAATACTAAATAGGTATCTGCCCGGCCCTTATGCCTTTATTATGCCGGCCGCCAAAAAAATGCCAAAACCGTTTGAAAAACGCAAAACCATTGGTTGCAGAATTGTTGCTCACCCTGTTTTAGAAAAATTATTACCATTGCTGTCAGCACCGCTATTGACATCATCCATTCACGATCCTGATGAAGTGATTGACTACACCACCGATCCACAAGAATTGTTTTGGCAATGGCAGGATAAAATTGATTTAATGCTTGCCTGTGGCTATGGGGGCAACCATCCGTCCACTGTTATAGACCTCACCTCCGAACCGTATACTTTAATTCGAGAGGGATTGGGTGAGTGGTAAAAAAAAAACACACCCAAAAGGGTGTGTTTTAAAAGGTAAACTATTTAAGAATTAGTTCATGCCTTGCGCAATTAGGTCATAAAATTGATCCAATTTTGGAAGTACAACAATTCTAGTTCTTCTGTTTTTAGCGCGGTTAGCAGCAGTATCATTGTCTGCAATAGGCATGTAGTAGCTTCTTCCGGCAGCTGTCATACGAGCAGGTGCAACATCAAAGTCGTTTTGTAAGATACGCACTACAGCAGTAGCTCTTTTAACACTCAAATCCCAGTTGTCTTGAATGTCATCTAACTTGATTGGCACGTTGTCTGTGTGACCTTCTACCATAAATTCTAGGTCTGGCTTATCGTTAACCACTTTGGCTACCTTTCCTAGAACATCTTTCGCTTCTTTGGTTACCATGTGGCTTCCACTTCTGAAGAGTAATTTGTCAGAAATAGAAACGTAAACAACACCCTTTTCTACATTGATTTGAATGTCTTCATCGCTCATGTTGCCCAACACACCTTTAAGGCTTGTCACCAATGCAAGAGTTACAGAGTCTTTCTTTGTCATGGCATCTTGCATGCTCTGAATACGCAAGTCTTTTTCTTGCATGCTTTCTAAAGATCGCTCTAAATTCTCAGCACCTTTTTGAGACAGGGTGGTGAGGTTGCCGATGTTGTTGATTAAATCTTGATTGTTTGCTTTGAGGAAATTATTTTGTTCTCTTAAAGAAGCAAGGCTTGCTTCAGCCGCTTCTTTTTCTTCATTACAAGTGTTTAATTTTACTGTAGCAGCATCTAACAAATTTTTTGTGTTTTGCTGTAACTCTTCTAATTCAGAAAATTTCTTTTGTGAAACGCACGAAGTGATTAAAGTACCTATCACTGCGATAGCTATAACTTTTTTCATTGATTTTATTTTTAAATAGTTTAGTTGCACAAAATAAATGAAAATTTCCTATTTATTGGGATTTTAATTGACGGAAATTTTTAATTCGTCTAAAATAAAATGAAAACACAATGCTTTTTTGGCTAAAGTAAGCGTCATTTAAAGGTTTTTTTGTGCGCTTACTTGTAAATATTTGTTTGTTTTTATAAAAGGCTGCATGGGCGCGTATAATGGCTAAAGTGTTTCTCCATTGCCCGCGAAACAGGTGATATATGCCAGCAACACCATCCAAGAGCATACGAACAAAAAGCGTTTGAAGTTTTTGGTTTGATGGTGTATTTTTAAACAACATATAAAGGGAGTTGCGATGATTTAAAAAAACTTTTGTAGGTGAGGGCTGTAAAGTGCCCCCTCCCAAGTGATAAACTTTTGAATTGCCAATGGCATAAACTGCATGGCCTATTTGATGAACCCGCCAGCAAAGGTCAATTTCTTCTTGATGGGCAAAGAAATCGTCATCAAAACCATTCATTTGATCAAAAATTGATTTGCGAATAAAAAAACAGGCACCGCTAGCCCAAAAAACAGGAGTGTCTTGGTCATATTGTCCGTTGTCTTTTTCGAGCACATTAAAAATACGACCTCGGCAATAGGGAAATCCGTATTGATCAATAAATCCACCTGCTGCTCCGGCATACTCAAAATATTCCTTTTGAGTGTCATCCAGCAAGTGGGGCTGTGCAATGGCTGTATTGGGGTGTGAGTCAAAATGAGTGAGCACGGGGGCAATCCAATTCGGAGTGACGCGCACGTCTGTGTTAATTAAAATGTAAATCTCGGCATCAATTTCTTTTAGTCCTCGATTATAACCTCCTGCATAGCCATAATTGCTATCTAATGTAATGCATCGCACCTCTGAAAAATGCGTATTGACCCATTCTAAAGAATGGTCTGTAGAATGATTGTCAATCAAATATATCGGATGGCCTTTACTGTTTTTAAGCAGTGTTGGGAGGTAGGTTTGCAGCAGCGCAACACCATTAAAATTCAATAAGACAATAGCCGCTTTATCCATTTTTTGAAATCAATAGATCAAACGAAGGTAATTCCTCCAAAAAGCGAATTGTTCTTTTTTCTATGTCCATGGTGTAAAAATAGTGATTCATACCATTTGTGATCATGCTGTAAGGGCTTTTTAAAGCCAAATTGTATTGAGCAATTTGATCAAATGTAGACTGATTAATAAGCACACTGGGTGCTTTACATTCCACCAGCACCAAAGGGTTTTGTTGGGCATCGCACGCCACAATATCAAAACGTTTTTGTTTACCAAATACTTGTATTTGCTGCTCCAACCGGAGCAAACTTAATGGATATTTTTTCACTTGGTTTAAATAGTGAACACAATGGCTACGCACCCATTCTTCAGGGGTTAAGATCAACCATTTTTTTCGAACAATATCAAAAACATAGGGCTTATTTTGCTTAAGTTTGACAGGAATCTTAAAATCAGGAAAATTTAATTTTACCATGGCCTAAAATTGCAAAAAAATAAGGAATGAACAGCTTCGACTCCGTTTTAAAACAAATTAAAAATAAGCAATACGCCCCTTTTTACTTGCTTT
>CAZTYX010000035.1:5248-15018 GCA_964617385.1 uncultured Flavobacteriaceae bacterium
GACTCCGTTTTAAAACAAATTAAAAATAAGCAATACGCCCCTTTTTACTTGCTTTCTGGAACCGAAGCTTATTTTATAGATGCGCTTGAGCAGGCACTTTTTGACAACGTTGTTGAAGCGGGTGCACAAGATTTTGATTATACCTTGTTTTATGGTAAAGACACCACGCCGTTAGAAATAATAGAAGCGGCAAAACGTTTTCCTATGATGTCTCAACATCAATTGATTGTGGTTCGAGAGGCACAGTATATCACCCAACCTTTAGATCCTCTTGCTGTTTATTTGGAGCAGCCCCAACCACAAACCATTCTTGTTTTTTGTTACAAACATAAAGATTTCGATAAACGAAAAAAGTTGTTTAAAGCTGCCGATACCAAGGGGGTTGCACTTATTTTTAAACCCCTTTTCGAGAATCAAATTCCTCAATGGATTCAGGGGCAAATGCAGAAACATCAACTTGCCATATCGCCTAAAGCCGTCTATTTATTGGCCGATTATTTGGGAGCTGATTTATTGAAAATAAGCAAAGAATTAGAAAAGCTACGGTTGGTAGTTAAGCCCGGAGCGGAAGTAACTCCTGAGTTGATTGAAAAGCATATTGGGGTGAGCAAAGAGTTTAATAATTTTGAATTGCAAAATGCCATCGGAAGCCGCAATCTCACCCAGTCGTTTCGCATTGTTCAGTATATGGCTAACAACACCAAAAACCATCCCTTGCAAGTCACTTTGAGTACGCTGCACAGTTTTTTTCAAAAACTCTTGTGTTTTCATGGACTATCCAATCCACAAGCAGCGGCCAAGGCCTTGCGCATCAATCCGTATTTTATTAAAGACTATGAAACCGCTGGACGGCATTTTTCTATGCGACAATCCAGTCAGGCGTTGCATCTCATTTTGGAGGCTGATTTAAAAAGCAAAGGGGTCAGGGGAGGCAATAACGAACACCGCGCTATATTGACCGATTTATTGATTCAATTGTTTGCGCTCTAAAGGGGAGGGAAACTGCTGGGGTCGGTTTCATGCATAAGGTTGTAGGCGGCCTCAAAAATATCTTCTAAAGACGGTTTTGAAAAATAATCGCCATCACTGCCATAGGCAGGTCTATGGGCTTTGGCTGCGAGTAATTTTGGCGGGCTGTCTAGATAAGGAAAAATGTTTTGTTTTTCGAGCAGTTGCTGCAAGATATAAGCCGTTGCTCCGCCAGGAACATCTTCATCTACAATAAGTAAACGGTTGGTTTTAGCAACACTTTCAGCAATGCTTTTGTCTAAATCAAAAGGAATAAGGGTTTGTATGTCTATAACTTCAATAGAAATGCCATATTGTTTTAGCATTGAAACACTTTCTAATACAATGCGTAACGTAGAGCCATAAGACACTACTGTAATATCCTTTCCATTATGTAAACACTCTACTTTTCCTAAGGGAAGTTTAAATGCACCAAGATTGTTGGGCATTTTTTCTTTTAGACGATACCCATTTAAAGATTCAACCACAATTGCGGGTTGATTCAATTCAAGTAAAGTATTATAAAATCCAGCGGCTTGTGTCATGTTTCTGGGCACCAAAATGTGCATTCCGCGCAGCAAATGGATCATGCCACCCATGGGGGAACCAGAATGCCAAATGCCTTCTAAACGATGGCCTCTTGTACGAATTATAAGTGGCGCAAATTGTTGTCCATTAGTTCTATAGCTTAGAGAAGCTAAATCATCACTCAAGATTTGAATACAATATAAAATATAATCTAAATATTGAATTTCCGCTATCGGTCGCAAACCTCTTAGCGCTAATCCAATACCTTGACCAACGATGGTTGCTTCACGTATTCCAGTATCGGCCACCCGCAAAGGGCCAAATTTTTGTTGTAGGCCTTCCAATCCTTGATTAACATCTCCAATTTTACCCACATCTTCACCGAAAATAAATACCCTTTCATCCTTCTTGAGAAGGGCCTCAAAATTGTCTCGAAGCACAATACGACCATCAACCATAGGAGCGTCTGCATCATAGGTTGGAGGTATTTGTTGAAGCCTCATGATTTCTTTTTTAGATACAGTGTAGAGTTTTGAAGAAACTTTTTCTTTTAAATCAGAGATCAATCGAGTGCGCCATTGATCAAAAACAGCTGTATCTATTTGAGGATGGCTGGCCAATTGGGCTTTAAGTTGTCGAGCACCCGCCACTACATCACGAAAACTAGGTTCTGGGTTTTGATCGAGTTTTGTTTTAATTTTTTGAATATTGGGGTCATTATGTAGTGCTTTTTGATAAGTATCAAAAAAGGTGAAGAAGGTCTTTTTGCATTCCAATACCGGTGCTTGATATGCATCCCAAGCTGTTCTACGTGCTTGCTTCACTTTTGCTTTAAGATCCGATTCTAAGGTCAATAATTCCTCTTCTTTGGCGATACCATTAGCCAAAATCCATGCGCGCATTTGAGTATTACAATCATATTCTTTTTCCCAAGCCAGTCGTTCTTCTGATTTATATCGTTCGTGCGATCCAGATGAAGAATGGCCTAAGGGTTGGGTGAGTTCTGTAACATGAACTAAAACGGGCACATGCTCTTTTCGGGCGAGTTGCGCTGCATAGTCATAAGCATTGATTAAAGCAGAATAATCCCATCCTTTTACTGCTAAAATTTCTAAACCGGCTTGGCTTTCTGTGCGCTGAAAACCTTTTAAAACTTCAGAAATGCTTTCTTTAGTGGTATGGTCTTTATTGTGAACCGAAATCCCGTATTCATCATCCCAGACGCTAATTACCATAGGAATTTGCAACACCCCAGCAGCATTAATTGATTCAAAGAAAACACCTTCACTCGTACTGGCATTTCCAATGGTGCCCCAGGCAATTTCATTTCCGCTACGGGAATGTTCTTTTAGACCTTTAAAATCAATTTCTCTATACAGTTTAGACGCTTGAGCCAACCCTACCAAACGGGGCATTTGAGCGGCGGTGGGTGAAATGTCTGAACTGTGATTTTTTAAATCTTTTAGGGGCAGCCATTGCCCTTCTTTATCTACAAAAGGAGTCACAAAATGAGCGCCCATTTGCCGCCCCCCCGACATGGGTTCTCGTGAAAGGTCTAAATCGGCATAAAGCGCTGCAAACAATTGCTCAGGGGTGAGCTTTTCTTGGGCAAAAAGTAGCGTTTGATCGCGGTAATAGCCCGATCTAAAATCCCCTTTTTCAAAAAAATGGTTCATTGCCACCTGAGGAAGCTCTTTACCATCTCCAAAAATGCCAAATTTGGCTTTACCTGAAAGCACTTCTTTACGCCCCAAATAACTACACTCTCTGCTGAGTACAATGGTTTTGTAATCTTCTAATATTTGACGTTGAAAGTCTTCAAAGGAAATTGAAGCACTGATGTTTTTTTGGTCCTCCTTCATAAAAGCATACGAATTTACAAAAATTTATGCTAGTCAATTTACTAATCAAAAGAAGCCTGTAAATGAAATTGTTAGGGGTTCTATTAAAACCATTTACGTGTATATAGCCCGGTTAACGCTTTTGGATTTAAAATGACTACAAATCGAATTTTGGTGGCGTATTGGGACTGATTAATTTCCAGACCATTGGAGGAGGCAAAGGGTAGGTAGAGTTCCAAATAATCGGGTACAAGGTTTAAGCGTAAACCGCTGTCAAAATAACCTTTTAGGTTTTGATTTCTGTTTTTAATGATCCCAAAATCAGTATAGGCTTCAATCCATTTCCATAGTCCAACATTGAGGTTGGTGCTAAACATAAGGTTGTTTGAAGTGGCGTTTGCAAATTTGGATTTAAAGCCGCCTTCTGCCACAATAAATTGCTGGCTGTAAATTCCTGTTGTTGCCGATCTTCCCAAATAATTATATTGAAATAAATAATCTGTGGGTCGGTTTAAGTTAAAATCGAAATAGTCTGTATTGCTTACGTTATACCATAAAAATTTCCCCATAAAGAAACGAATACCAAGTTGTCTTCCACTTGGAAAAAGTTTCCTGTAGTCCATGCTCCATTGCATTTTTCCAAAGGGGTTTGAAAATTCTAAACTGGTGTTGGAGGTAAAATATTTTAGAGCGCCTTTATTGGAAATCAAATGTTTAAAATTTAAAATGCTATAATCGGGAGCAGTTGGAATATTGGGGTCTTTTTCTCTAAAAACATTATACCAAGAGGCGCGTAGCAATTGTGTTTTATTAGAACGCATATCGGGGGTTCTGAAATAAAACGACAAATGCGGTGCAAAAGTTTTGTAACGCAAACTGGAGTTATAATGATAGCTGCTTCCAGACAATTGAAATGCCGTGAGGTAATTTTGAGAATTGTCGTTATAAAAATAAGTGCCCACTCGAACATGTCCTACCCATGATTTTTCTAAAAAGGTATATTGAGGCGAAAACTCATATTTAAACAATTGCTTTTTTAAGCGTCCATTAAAAAGTCGCATTCCTAAGGTAATGCCATCATAGGCATTGAAATCTGTGATGGGGTTAAAAAACAATTGATTGCGCTTTGGATCTTCAATATCCTTTACAAAACGAAGACTGAGGGGTTTAATGTTTAAGGGTGTTTTTAGAGCCTTCCAGTTGTTTTGTTTATTGGATTCAGGGAAATTGTAGGTAGGATTGATTGCGATATAATCTGCATCCAAGGGTTTCCATTGCAATATGGTATCTCGTGATTGAAACGTTACCCATTCGCTTTTGATTAATGAATCCTTTTTTATCCATCCTACTTGTAGTGGTGCTTTGCGCCCATTTTTCTCGGTGAGTAAAGCCTTATTTAGGGCAGTTGATTTTTCGATATTTTTCAATTGCCAATCAAAAGGAACGCGCTGAGTGATATAGTCTTCAAAAAACCAATCAATGGACTGATTAGTTTTGGTGCTCAATACGTTCTTCAGGTCTTCTTGGCCATGTTGCGTCAAATATTGATTTAGACCATTATTCCAGGCTTCGGGCGTAAAACTATTTGCCAAAAAACGCAATCCAACGCCCACATGATAGGGTGACGCTTTTTGCTCATTAAACTTGAGAAGTAATTCCTTTGAAACCGTATCGGCTTGTTGTAGGTTGTTGCTTTGTGTCCATTCGTAAAAAAATTGAAAACTATCATTAAACTTGAGATCCGCTAAGGCATATCGGTTTAAAAGTGGAAAATCAGAAAGTGCACCTATAAATTTTTCATCCGCGTAGTTTTCTTCGATATATTTTATGATTAAATACGTTTGTAAACCACCTAATATCCAGTGGTCTTTCCGCTTATCAATTTGCAAATATTCTTCTAAATAATTCCATAAATACACTTTGAGAAATTGTGTTTCAAAATCAAAATGGTCAGGAAAAAGATGAAGAAAAGAGGGGAGGAAATTTAATCCATAAAAGGGATTCTTATTGTAATCGCGTTTTAAGATGAGTATTTTTTCGTGTGGGTAGGGCGGTAAAAAAGATTTTACAAAACGATGAATCGTTTCTATACGTTCTATATGTGACGCATCGTTGAGCGCTTCAGAATGTAGATCCGTTTCAATGTGGGTGCCGTCGGTGAGCCTAAAGGTTTTGATTTTATCTTTTGTTACAAATTCAAATTGGGCCTTTGTTTGCTGTTTGCCTTGAAATTCTTCAAAACGAGTACCGTTTTTGGTTTGACTTCCTCTGGATAACAAATTAGAGTATACTTTAAAGCGTTCAGGATAACTAAAATGTATGGTGAAATCTGAAGGCAAATGGCTGTTGTCGTCTAAATTTAAATTGCTTTGTCGAATCCATTTACCCTGAATAAGAGGAGCCATAGCAACAAACCAATGCCGCAAACTGATCGCTTGCTCCCCGTTTCGACCAAACCCTGTAAAACGATGATCAGGAATTTTAATTCGGTATTGAAATTGAAGGGTAACTGTTTCTCCCGGGTCAACATATTTGGGTAAAAATAGGGTGATTTGATCTTGGGTTTCTCTTTCGCGTTGCCAAACTAGCGCCACTCCTTCTGAGCTTATTTTTTCTATATCAGTATAGCCTCTGTTAGCTTTAGGGGCTAAATAAAAACTGCGGTCATACTCTTCTATAAGGCGCTGAGACAATGGGGTTTCAGTGTCTTTAAATGAATTAGACTCATCCGACAAGTATAGAATATTAACTTTTTCTGATTGTGGATTCTCCCATACTAGGGTTTGTGAAACGGTCAAATATTCGGCCGTGTTGTCCAACGTCACATCAATAAAATAATGTGTTTGTTGTGCTTTTAAGCCAACATTAAACAATAGTGTCACAAAAAAAAGAATCCGATACATCAATTAAAAATTGGGTTGGAAGTTTTCGTGGCTATAGAATTGTTCTATGCATTTTTTTACTTCTTCTGGGGTGTCTACCACTTCAATCAAAGAAAGATCTTCAGGACTAATGTTTTTTTCTTTTAGTAGGGTGTGTTCTATCCACTGGAGTAATCCTGACCAGTAAGAAGAACCTACCAACACGATAGGAAAACGGGTCACTTTTTCAGTTTGAATCAACGTAAAGGCTTCAAAAAGTTCATCTAATGTACCCAAACCACCTGGCATCACAATAAATCCTTGTGCATATTTTACAAACATTACCTTTCGGACAAAGAAATATTGAAAATTAATTAGGAATTCTGGGTCGATGTAGGGATTGCTTTTTTGCTCAAAAGGGAGTTCAATATTTAACCCCACCGAATTGCCCCCCGCTTCTTTGGCACCTTTGTTGGCAGCTTCCATGATGCCAGGGCCACCACCACTAATCACACCATAGCCCAATTCAACCATTGCTTTAGCGATAGCAACCGTTAATTCATAATAGGGGTCTTGGGGTTGGGTGCGTGCCGAACCAAAAATAGAAATGCAGGGGCCAATTGCATTCATGGTTTCATAGCCCTCCACAAATTCACTCATGATTTTAAATAAAGCCCAAGAGTCATTAGCCTTTATTTCACTCCATTTTTTGTTGTTATTATTCATTATACCAGTGTTTTTGTAAGCTCCAATTCTCGTTTTAAATACAAAGCTGTGTGGCTTTTGCTATGGCAAATTAATTCCTCTGGAGTACCCACAGCTACAATTTCTCCTCCTTTTTGCCCTCCTTCTGGACCAATATCAATTAAATAATCAACTTGTTTTAGAACATCCAAATTGTGTTCAATAATCAATACTGTATTTCCTTTTTCTACTAATAAATTCAATACCTCCATCAACACTCTAATATCTTCAAAATGGAGCCCAGTTGTGGGTTCATCTAAGATATAAAATGTGTTTCCAGTGTCTTTTTTGCTCAATTCGGAGGCCAATTTGACGCGTTGCGCCTCTCCTCCTGATAGGGTAGTGGAAGATTGCCCCAGAGTAATATAGCCCAAGCCCACCTCTTGAATTGTTTTTAGTTTCCGATAAATTTTTGGTATGGGTTCAAAAAATGTACAAGCTTCGTCAATTGACATTTCCAACACATCTGAAATGGATTTTCCTTTAAATCGAATTTCTAAAGTCTCTCGATTAAAGCGTTTGCCCTGGCAGGTTTCGCATTCCACATAAACGTCGGGTAAAAAATTCATTTCAATCACTTTGAGGCCACCACCTTGACAGGTTTCACAGCGTCCTCCCGCCACATTGAAACTAAACCGACCCGGCTTATAGCCCCTAATTTGTGCCTCTGGAGTGGCCGCAAACAAACTTCTAATTTCACTAAACACACCACAATAAGTTGCAGGATTGCTGCGAGGTGTTCGCCCAATTGGACTTTGGTTAATATCCACCACTTTATCAATGTGTTCTAAGCCCTCTATTTGTTTGAAATCGAGTGGTATTTGGACCCCGCGATACAAATGCTGATTTAAAATAGGGTAGAGCGTTTCGTTTATTAAGCTCGATTTACCGCTACCCGAAACACCGCTCACGCCAATCATCACACCTAATGGAAAATCAATAGTTACATTCTTTAAGTTATGCCCCGAACAACCCATAAGCCGTAAGGTTTTGCCATTTCCATTGCGGCGTTTTTTAGGTATTGGCATTTGAAGTGCGCCGCTAATGTATTTTCCTGTTAAACTCTGTGCTTGTTTTACTTCATTGGGCGCTGCTTGAAAAATGATTTCGCCGCCTCTTTTACCAGCATATGGGCCCATATCAATCAGATGATCGGCTTGCAACATCATGTCTTTATCGTGTTCTACAACAATCACAGAATTTCCCAAATCACGCAGGGCACAGAGGGATTGAATCAATCGCTCATTGTCTCGTTGATGCAGGCCTATACTGGGTTCGTCTAAAATATAGAGCACACCCACTAATTGTGAGCCAATTTGAGTGGCCAAACGTATACGCTGTGCTTCGCCACCGGAGAGCGATTTTGAAGAACGATGGAGCTGTAAGTAGTCCAATCCCACATCCAATAAAAACTGAAGTCGGGTTTTAATTTCTTTTAAAATTTCGTGGGCAATTTGCTGCTCGCTGGTTGATAATTTTTTAGGCAATGCCTCAATCCAGTCATAAAGTGCAATGAGGTCTATTTGGCTAATTTGGGCTATGTTTTTATTGTCAATTTTAAAATAAAGAGCCTCTTTCCGTAGGCGTGCACCGCCACATGATTTACAATCATGCGGATCCATAAAACCGCTGGCCCAACGTTTGATAGGTCTGGATTCGTTATTTTCAAAAGAGGAACGAATAAAATTCTCGATCCCCTCGTAGTCGATTTTGTAGGTACGTGTTACGCCTAATGTGGAGGAGGGAATGTCGTATTTTTCTTTACCGCCTGTCAAAATAATTTCTAACGCACGTTTGGGAATGTCTCGAATGGGATCTTTTAAGGAAAATGAAAAACATTTAGCAATGGTTTCAATTTGCTTAAATGACCAACTGTTTTTTTGTTCGCCCAGCGGTGCCAATCCGCCTTTTTCAATGGAAAGCGAATCATCGGGAATGATTTTCTGACGGTTGATCTCGTGTCGAATGCCTAACCCTTTACATTCAGGACACATGCCTTTAGGAGAATTAAATGAAAACGTATTGGGTTCGGGTTGAGGGTAGGCAAGACCTGTTGTGGGACACATTAAATTTCTACTAAAAAAACGTGTTTTATCAGAATCCATTGCGTAAACCATCACTGCATCTTCACCATAGTCCATTGCAGTGGCAAGGGAAGCAGATAATCGTTTTAAAAAATCGGGGTCGTCTTTTACCGTAAACCGATCAATCACCAATTCAATATCATGGGTCTTGTAGCGATCCACTTTCATGCCTCGTGTGAGATCGAGCAATTCGCCATCCACACGAACCTTAGAAAAACCTTGTCTTGAAAGGGTGTCAAATAATTCTCTATAATGCCCCTTTCGTGCTTTGACGATGGGGGAGAGTAACATGATTTTTTCATTTAAATAGTCAGAAACAATCAATGAAATAATCTGATCATCTGAATAATGAATCATTTTTTCATTAGACAAATAGCTGTATGCCGTTCCAATACGGGCAAAAAGTAATCGAAAATAGTCATACAATTCGGTGATGGTGCCAACTGTGGAACGGGGACTTCTAGAGGTTGTTTTTTGCTCTATGGCTATAACTGGAGAGAGGCCATCAATTTTATCAACATCAGGACGTTCCATGTGTCCCAAAAATTGACGTACATAAGCAGAAAAAGTTTCCATGTAGCGCCTTTGACCTTCGGCATAAATTGTATCAAAAGCTAAAGAAGACTTGCCACTACCAGACAAACCCGTTATGACCACCAATTGATTTCGCGGTATGGCTAAACTTATGTTTTTTAAGTTATGTG
>CAZTYX010000036.1:0-777 GCA_964617385.1 uncultured Flavobacteriaceae bacterium
GAAGTCAGCAGGAGCCTGCATCTCAGGGGTTTCAAAAGCGCCTGCTGCGGAAGCTAGCCCGGCAATACCCAGTGCGGATGGACCGTATTTTGCCAGCATTTGCGAGCCTAAAAGGGTGGGACCCGCAGACGCCGCCGCCGCTTCCGCGGCCTTGAAAGCAGCTTTTTCGGCAACTTCCTTCGCAACACCTAAGCCTTCATACCGCGCTAAAGTGTCTGTGTAAGTTTTATTGAAAGCCGCGTCTTTAAGCGCTTGAACTTGATCAGTGCTTTGTCCTGCCCTAAACAAGTAGTCTCCTACCGTGTCGAAAAACCCTCTGGGTTCCCCAACTGTTCCTAAAGTTCCCTGAAAACAAAAAGCAATCAAAGATTTTTTAATTGAACCGCTGGGGAATACATATCGAAGCTAAAATGCTATCTTAATTATAACAATAAAAGATGTTACATTTTAATTTCAACCCTTCTGTTTTTAGAGCGCCCCAATTCTGTTGAATTTGTTTCTATTGGTTGCGTTTCCCCCATTCCAGTCGTTTTTAACTGCGCTGCTTTAACACCATTATTAAGCAAATAGTCGGAAACAGACTGTGCGCGTTTTTCTGACAGCTTTTGATTATAAGTTGTCGATCCTTCACTTGATGCATGGCCTATGATTTCAATGGCTAAATTCTCTGAAATTTTTAGACGGGTTGCGAGGTCATTTAAAAAATCCATCGCTTCTTTTGACAGTTCGTTGCCATCCTGTTTAAAAAAGACAAATCGATTTTCATTTAAAAGCGCT